>NZ_CANMXD010000001.1:0-516225 GCF_947501725.1 uncultured Planococcus sp.
TCTGGCGAAGTGGCATGTTTTCAGCCGCACAGCCAGAGTGGCTTATGACCCGAGGAGCTGGCCGTTGGAGCTGGACAACAAGAAAAGCGGAAACGCCCGTATAGCTCTGAAACACCTCCTATCACAATCGAAAAAGACACCCTCATCATCATGATGAAGGTGTCTTTTTCGATTTCGCAATAATGTTATTTGCTACGTTCAAGCCGCCCAGTACAACCATCGGCGACCCGCCGCCTGGATGGGTGCTGCCGCCGACGAAATACAAATTGCGGATATCCCGGCTTGCATTGGCTGGACGGAGAAAGGCGTCTTTTGGCCGGTTGGAGGAAGGACCGTATAGGGCACCGCGAAATGAACCGAACTTTTCACGGATAAAAGCAGGCGTGAAGATTTTTTCTTCGGCCAAGTACTTACGGATATCAATTCCATAACTCAAGAGGAAATCGTAGATACGCTCTTTATAAGCTTCCGGCTCAATTTGCAGTTTTCCCTCAACGGTTAAGGCAGGTGCATTGACCAGGATGAACAGGTTGTCGCCGTCCGGTGAAACTGAAGGATCCGTATAGGAGGAATTGCTGATATAGACTGTCGGCTCATCACTGTAAACGGAAGCGTCAAACAAGTCCTTGAACTCCTGGCGGTAATCAGACGAGAAAAAGACGTTATGGTGCTTAAGAGCGTCCAGTCGTTCGGTTAAACCGACGGTAATGACGAAAGCCGAAATGGAGGGCTCAAAAGCAGCGATCTTAGCATCGTTTAAAGATGGGCGTTCCGCTTCGTTGACTAGGGCTGGAAATGCTGATAGCAGGTCACCGTTTAAAATGACCAGGTCAGCAGCAATCTGTGTTCCGTCTTCAAGCTTCACGCCGCTTGCCTGGCCGCCATCTGTGATGATTTTTGTAACAGCTGTCCCGGTATGTAATTCCGCTCCGGATTTTCTCGCAACAGCTGCAAAGGCTTCGGCGATTCCGGTATTTCCGCCTTTTGTATAATAAACGCCTTCAACCAATTCCAAATAAGCGATCATGGAGAAAGTGGCTGGTGCCCGGTAAGGGGAAGAGCCGATATATGTGGCATAACGATCGAATGCCTGAACCAAAAAAGGGTTTGTAAAATAGCGCTGGAAAAAATGATGCATGGACTCTGCTGGGCGTACCTGAAAAAGCGCGAAGCCAAGAGACGGCGATAGATAATCGCGCCAGGACTGAAACGTCACCGGGAAAAAGAACCGTTCCGACAATTTATATAAACGGCTGATTTCCTTTATGAAAGCCGGGTATTTATCCGCAGCTGCGGGATCGATCGTTTGCAGCTGATGGACCATCTCTTCCGGATTGCTGGAAAAATCGAAAGTTTGTCCATCCGGAAAATGATTTCGTGTATGGACTTTCAAAGACATGAAAGTTAGATAATCCTGTGGATCTTCGCCAGTCTGTGAAATGACTCGATTGAAGACTGCTGGCATGGTAATGGTGTTCGGACCGAAATCGAAACGGTAGCTTCCCATTTCTACAGGCATCAACTTACCGCCAAGATGGTCATTTTTCTCAAAGAGCTCCACTTCAAATCCTGCATGGGCAAGCGTTACGGCGGAAGCCAGTCCGCCTAATCCACCGCCGACTATGACAATTTTTTTCATGAATAATGTCTTCCTTTCCATGAATAAGGTTGTTTTTTAAAGGATTTGCGCATGGATTGAACCAATACTGCAAGCATTGCTGCTGCCTGAAGAGGAATCAGAAAGGACAGATACCAGCGTTGATTGGTCACCATATCGATATACCAACGTTGGGCGACTGTCAGTGTGTAAGGGATGATCCATACATAGAACCCACTGAATAGACCGTAAACGGCTATAAATGGTGGGAGAATATAAAAGACAGAATAGAAAAGGATCAGACCAGCTGCAAGTATAGGGGAACGGCCGATTCCAGCATAGCTGTTCTTCAGGAACCCTTCCCATACCTCAGAGTTGGTGTCATACATCCGGCATTTTGTCGACATGGTGATATTCGCCAATATCACTTTAAAATTTTGTGCTTTCATTTCCCGGGCAATGTGGACATCCTCGACCAGTGATTCATGGACCGCTGCATGTCCACCGATTTCCCGGTAACTGGTGCGTTCAAACATCATCCACATGCCATTGGCTGCAGTCGCCGCTTTGAACTTCGTATAATTGGCCAAAGCAATCGGCAAATGAAATAAAATCACGAAATGCAGCATCGGTACAAGAAGTTTGCTGAGAAAAGGTGATACATCAAAAGCGGGGAAGCCGGTCAGTAAGTTCGCTTTCTTTTGCTGCATCAATGCCAATGACTGTTCAATCGCTCTCGGCCTGAAGCGGACGTCAGCATCGACAAACAGCAGAACATCCCCTGAAGCGGCTTGCTGGAGTTGATGGCAGGCATGTACTTTTCCAACCCAGCCATCGGGCAATTCTTTGCCCTGCAGGATGGTGAAACGGGAATCCCCTTCAATCGTACGTTCCAACTCTTGCTGTGTGCCATCGATGGACTGATCATTTAAGATAATGAATTCCGTACGGCCATATGAAGAATTCTTTAGTGATTTTACCAGCACTTCGACATTGCGTTCTTCATTTCGCATAGGAACAAGAACGGATACGAGAGGGGTAGCCGAAAGACTGGGTTGTTTAGGCAGTGCAGGAAGAAACATGCGGTTGATGATGATCCAAGCTAGAAAAAACAAATGGATTCCGATATAAATGGCCATCGTCATTTTCTCCTTTTTCCAAGTGACTCAAAGGCTTCACTGTTTTCACTGATGACTGTATCCTTTAGCGAATCGAGTTGTTCGGTGCAGAGCTGTTGAAGATAAAGCGTTTTTTCTTTACGGGTCATATGCGCAATTTCATTGGTCGATACCGGCGGATGTTGGCGTATCCAAAGTTCGGGTTTTTGCTGGTGGCCGAATGAATAATAAAAATTGAGGGGCACAACTGGTACTTCCGGGCAATGCTCCATCAAGTAGGCGATTCCTGTTTGAAAGGCGAGAGGCCTTGTTTCAAGATGGAATTCATCTCCTTGCGGAAAAAGTACTACTGATTTACCCTTCTTCAACAAGGATTCAGCATATTGAAGTGAAGTGAGAATTTCTTTCGGTTTCTGCCGATTGATGGAGAATGCGCCGAGATAACGGAAATAAGAATGCTTTTTAAGCCCGTCTTCATGCATCATCATATGAATATCATGGTGCCATACTGTGCGATTCAAGTAGAAAAACACCAGGCCATCCCACCAGGAACTGTGATTGGCAATAAACAATACAGGCTCTTCCGGAATTTTTTTCACTCCTTGCCCGAGTATACGGGAAAAAGATGAGCGGATGAGTGGTGTCAAATACAGATTAAAACCTGTTTCAAACAAGGCTGATTTTTTTGCATCGATCATATAGGCCGCCTCTTCCAGGCCAACAGTACGATCAAAGCAGTTAATATGGCAGTCAATAACGCGGCTAGCCACAATCCGCCGATCGCTCCCAGCATGATGAACATGGCGATCATCAATACATATAGAAGTACCATCCGTTTTTCAGGCAGTTCCGATACCATGACCATAGATTTCTTCTTCATGTTTAAGTCGATCACCAGATGAAGGACAAACGCTACAACAAACCAACCGAAAAAGTTGGTCCAGGGAATTTCGTAGTAAAGGCCGGTGTCTTCCCAAATCCAATATTGTTTTACTTGATAAGCTACTGGATCGATGATCAAATCGATGACTACTGCGCCCAACCCACCTACTAGAGCGTATAGTAAGCCGCCGGCAGGAACTATCCAGCGCGCGACAACATGTGTAGTTGCCATAACCATCAACCAAGCAAAACCGATGGCAATTGGAACACCGAAGATATTAGGGGCAAAACGGTCTGTATAATCGTAAGAGCCGAACAGGAAACCGCTGTCTGCACCGGCCCATTCCACTATGAATGTTGAAAAGAAAATAAGTATGCCGAGCGATGATCCGACCGCAACACCAAAACGCTTAGTGAAATACAAAAAGCCGAGTGTGCCGGCCAGCATCAGAAAGAACGCATTTGCCCACTCCAGCCAGGAAGGCAGAAGGTCAAAACCCAGTAAAATAATGCCGCATACATACCAAAAGATAAAAAGTTTAAAGATTCGATTTTCCCACACCGTGAACAGCTCCTTAACAGAATGACTTATACAAATATTATACAGGAGTCTGGATGATATATGAAAACATACGAAAAGCTATAGCCAAAAGCAAGCAGGCTGGAAGGGACGAAACACACAGCAGGTTTTATAGTTTCAAAAATAGGGGATAAAGTGCTGTATCTATTTATCTATTATTCAATTTTTTTGAGGAAATAGAGCATTTATCCAGTTAAAATAGCGTATTTTTTTGGGGAAAAAGAAAATTCCACTAAAAATCTTTATCTTTTTTCTTTATCTTAAAGCCTTGAGGCACAGGCATTCAACGCCATAAGTTGATTTATCTGAGAATGCCGTCAGTCTTGAATTTTCTGTAAACTCTTGCAGGGTTTCCTGCACACTAGTATACTTTAGAAGAGTAAACGAGTGTGTTCTTCAAGTGGAGGCGTTAATAATGCAGGATTTACTGCGAAGTGTGTCTGATTCTTATCCGGAATTTAGTGCAGGCCAAAAAAAGGTCGGTGATTTGTTTTTTAAAGAACCCATTTTTTTAGCGTTCTCTTCTGCTCTTGAAGTTGGCAAGCGAGTGAATGTCAGTGAATCGACAGTCATCCGGTGGACACAAAAACTTGGATATAAGGGGTATGCGGATTTTCAACAGGTCGTACAGCGTAAGCTGGCTGAAGAGCGCCTGCAGAAAGCCGAGCAAAATGTTCCGGAACCTGTTGCCGCTCAGACTTTTTTGGAAAACTTGTTGGATGCAGAAGTTTTAAGTATTGTGAAGCTGAAAAAATCGATCAACGAGGAAGAACTTCTTCAAGTTGTCGACAAAATCAGTCAAGCAAATCGTGTGTATGTTGCTGGTGATTTTTTCGATTATGGCATAGCCCATTGGTTCGCCAACTGGTTGAACCTTGCACTTGACCATACTGAAATAATGAATCCCTCAACTGGAGAATATTATACCCAACTCTCCAAAATGGGAGAAGGGGATCTGGTGGTCGCTTTTGTTTTCCCTCGCTATACCAGAATAGTCATCGATACATTGAAAAACGCCAAAGGGCATGGGGCAGATGTCATAGTTCTGACTGATACAGAAAATTCTCCTGCTCTTGCCTATGCAGATTATGCTCTTACGGTGTCAGTGAATTCAACATTGAGCATTGATTCCTACACTTCTGTCCATGCGCTTTTGACTTCAATTATGCGTTTTGTCTATGTCAAAGAACAGGCGAAAGTAAATGGCAATTGGGCAAAGGCAGAAGTCGTCTACAAAGAGCGGAATCTTTTTATTTAGCAAACACTCTTTACTGGGATATTCCGAAGCGCCTTGGCGATTTGGTCAATTATAAACGAAAAGGGGAGAATAAAATGAAAAAGAAATTATCATTTTTAAGTGTAGTATTTTCTGCAGGAATGTTATTGGCAGCTTGTGGAGGAGACGACACAACCAGTCCGGAAGAAGGATCAAGTACAGAAGGCGGGAACAGTGATTTGAACTTAGTGGAAGAAGGGAAGTTCACTTCTGCTTCAAGTGGGCTTTATAAGCCTTTCAACTATGAAGAAGGCGGCAATTTGACAGGTTTCGATATTGAAATCGGAAATGCGCTTGCTGAAGAGATGGGCTTGGAGCCGAATCCGGTGACTACTCCATTCGAAACAATCATTCAGGGCTTGACGACAAATCGTTACGATGCAATTTTAGGATCGATGGCTATTACTGAAGAACGCGCTGAGCAAGTAGCATTTTCGGATCCATACTATTACTCTGGTGGCGTAATCTTCGTCCGTGAAGGAAATACAGAAATTACTTCAGAAGCTGATCTTGAAGGAGCAACAATCGGCGTTGTCGGACAAAGTACGTATGACACAGCTGCACAAAACTACACAGATGACATTCAATACTACAATAGTGATGTTGTTGCATTGCAGGACTTGGAAGTTGAAGGGCGTCTGGATGCAGTTATCACTGCCGACGTAGTAGGATTTGAAGCACAGAACGCAGGCTTGGAAATCGAAATGATCGGTGATCCACTGTGGATTGAACAAGCTGCTGTTGCAGTGCGTCCGGAAGATGAAGCCTTGCTTGAAGCAATCAATGAAGCATTGGCAGCTATTATTGAAAATGGAACATACGATGAAATTTCCCAGAAGTGGTTTGGGCGTAACCTCCTCGATGTAGATCTTGAAGGAATTGAAATTCTCAACTAAACAAGCTGAGATGGGGAGGAGTGGCGTTTATGCCAGAGATATTTGTAACAGTTTATGATGTATTCATGCGAACATACCCTGGATTTTTAGAGGCCACTGTCGTAACGCTTCAATTGACAGCAATCGGTGTCATTTTAGGGACAGTCATCGGACTTATTTTTGCGCTGATGAAAATTTCAGGATCGAAGATTTTACAGACGATCGCTAATATCTATATCACAATCATCCGCGGTACTCCGTTGATTGTGCAAATTATGTTTCTATATTTCGGTATCGTCGAAATTTATACCATGTCGAATTTCTGGGCAGGGGCAATTGCGCTCGGTGTCCATAACGGTGCTTATATCGCGGAAATTTTCCGTGGTTCGATTCAGGGCATTGACCCAGGGCAACGTGAAGCCAGTATGTCACTCGGGATGGATCGGCGCCAGACAATGAGCCGAATCGTTTTCCCGCAGGCTTTGCGCCGCTCGATTCCGCCGCTTGGCAATCAATTCATCATCACATTAAAAGATTCGTCACTTGTTTATATTATCGGGGTAGCGGAAATCTTCTCACTTGGAAACAGGGAAGCTGCGCAGTCCTATCAGCCATTTGAATCGTTCTTGGTTGTTGCGCTCTATTACCTGGTGCTGGTGATGATCTTCACGTTCCTATTGCGTTTGTATGAAAACAAACTCGATGTCGACAGAGCCTAAGGAGGGACTAACATGATCATTGGAGAAAACATTCATAAGTCCTTTGGTGACCTCGAGGTGCTGAAAGGCGTAGATCTTCATGTCAAACCACAGGAAGTTGTTGTACTTGTCGGAGTCAGTGGCTCCGGGAAAAGTACGCTTCTCAGATGTTTCAACTTCCTTGAAATGATCAATGAAGGAAAGATTACGATTGATGGCCATACAGTCAACCCGAAGAAGGATAATTTAACGAAAATCCGTGCTGAAGTAGGCATGGTCTTCCAGCATTTTAACTTGTTTCCTCATAAGACGGTATTAGAGAATGTCATAGAAGCGCCGATCACCGTCAAAAAGATGAAAAAAGAAGCTGCCAAAAAACTAGGGATGGAATTGCTGGAAAAAGTAGGCTTGAAAGATAAAGCAGATGTCTATCCAAGCAAGCTTTCAGGCGGACAAAAGCAGCGTGTCGCCATTGCGCGCTCCCTTGCGATGCAGCCGAAAGTCATGCTGTTTGATGAGCCGACCTCGGCACTCGATCCGGAATTGGTTGGAGAAGTGCTGCAGGTCATGAAGCAGTTGGCTGAAGAAGGGATGACCATGGTCGTGGTTACCCACGAGATGAAATTCGCCAAAGAAGTAGCGGACCGCATCATCATGATTGATGAAGGGAAGATCATCGAATCGGCAGATCCAAAGACTTTCTTTGAAAATCCGCAAAATGAACGGACAAAACAGTTTATTCAACTGGTTGAATAAACGATCCCTAAATAGGTTGAAAATACCAGATAGAAAAGAAGGAGTCGGTTCGAATGAACTGATTCCTTCTTTCTTTTGTTGATTGACGTTTGCTGATCGACAAAACGGTTAAGGTAAAGTAATGAGAGTATTTGAGGAGGCTGAATGGATGAGAATCGAAGAGATCATGACGACTGATGTCGAAACGTGTATGCCTGAATCAACGCTCCAAGAAGTTGCCTCAAAAATGCGGGAAATAAATGTAGGATCCATCCCGATTTGTGAGGAAAATCGCTTGGTCGGCATCGTTACTGACAGGGATATTGTCATCCGTGCCATAGCTGAGCAAATTCCGAGCGATGCCGCCATAGCTGAAATTCTATCTGCTGAAGTCATTACCGGAACGGTAGACTTAACAATTGAAGAAGCGGCCGAACTGATGGCTGCCCATAAAATCCGTCGGCTCCCCATTGTCGAAAATGATCGCGTAGTCGGCATTGTTTCTTTAGGCGATTTAGCTATAAGAGACGTTTCGTCGAATCATTACGCAGAAACCACCATAATTGAAATTTCTGAGTTGGATTAGCAGTAGAATGAAAAAAACCCTTTTCTTTTTTTTGAACTGCACCTCCATTGTTAGTTGTGTCTAACAATGGAGGTGCAGTTCGTTTTATAGATGGGGCTTTTTAATGCATCTATTCTGCTTTTTCAATAGTGGAAGCAGAAACCATCGGCATATTCTCTTCAGCATTGCCTTCATAAATCCCGTCTGCTGTAATGGTATCGCCTACTTCAACGGGTGTTTCCGCCATATTTCGAATATAGATCCGATTTTCCCCGGTGACAATAATAAATGAAGGAAAGGCGATGTCATCTGCCAATTCTTCCACTGTTCCTTGAACAGAAACTCCGGTACCTTCTTCAATATTTCCGGAAGCCAATTCTTCGAAGCTCACAAATTCCGCATTTTCTGCTTCTTCAGGATCGGTGGGATCCAGTTCTCCTGCTGGAGCGGTCACTTCGGTCTGGCTTTCTTCTGTAACCTCAGGTGCTGTTTCCCCGCAGGCAGATAGCAGTAAAACCAAGCTCAACGGAATAAAGAATCTATTCATAACATCACGCTCCTCTAGTAATTAAACACTGTTAGTTGAATAATACCCTTTTCAAAAGCTTGCTAACATTAAATAGAATTTGAAAAAAAACCGTCCAGGTAGTATAGTGAAAATCAAATTCATTCTGAAAAGGAGATTTATATGGCCAGAGCTACCAGAAAAATCGAGATTCTTCATGCAGCATCAAAAATTGTCAGTGAGAGGGGCATTTTTAATTTAACCTTGGAAGCAACCGCGATTGAAGCAGGAGTCAGCAAAGGCGGACTACTTTACCACTTTCCTTCCAAGGAAGCTTTGGTCAAGGGGATGGTAGATCACTTAGCTGAAAATTATAGAGATAAAATTGCCGCCTCGGTAGCTGAATCAGCAAATGAAAAAGGAAAATGGATTAAGTCCTATGCAGATGTAACCTTCAATAATCCGTATCCCAATAAAGAGATGCATGCAGGTCTGTTAGCAGCTAAAGCAGTAAATTCTGATTTGTTGGATCCAATCAGGAACCTTTATAATGAATGGCAAACTGAAATTGAGCAAGACGGCATTGACCCTGTGAAAGCGACTATAATCCGTTTAGCGACAGATGGAATCTGGTTGTCGGAACTTTTCGATCTTCATCATTTGGGCGAAGAAAGGAAAGAAGAAGTTTATTTGAAATTAAAGAATTGGATAGATGAGTAAAGAGGAATCACGTCATTTAAAAAATGATGTGGTTTTTTTTTAGGCTTTTTCACAGTGCAGTAAAACCTAGAGAGATATAGGATAAATCAGTAAACTATCCAGTCTGCATCAAATTTATACGAGAAATGACCTTGAAACATTACCGTCTGGATGGTACAGTTTAAAACGTGCGAAAAAACAATCAATTATTATATGCATTTGAGAAAAAACATGAATGAGTACATATGCCTAAATTTAATAGGAGAGATAAAATGACACAAAAAGTTTTATTAACAGCAGCAGTGACAGGAGCAGGAGACACTACAGCGAAAAATCAATATGTCCCTGTGACACCAAAAGAAATCGCAGCCTCGGCAATAGAATCAGCAAAAGCTGGAGCAACAGTAGCCCATGTTCATGCACGCGATCCTAAAACGGGCGGCATTAGCCACAGTCTTGAGCATTACCGTGAAATCATTGAGCGCATTCGTGAATCCGAAACGGATGTAATCATCAACATCACCTCTGGAGGAGGTGGAGATTTTATTCCAAATCTCTCAAATCCTTCTACAGGCGGCGAGGGCACAGATATGCAGACGCCTAAAGAACGGCATGAACCAGTTGGCAGCTTGCTCCCTGAAATGTGCACATTGGATTGTGGCAGTGTGAACTTTGGCGACATGGTTTACATGAGCCCGACAGACTGGCTGCGTGAACAAGCGAGTCTGATACAAGCAAGCGGTGTAAAACCGGAACTGGAATGTTTTGATACTGGACATCTTCGATTTGCCAAGCAATTGATCGATGAAGGTTTGATCGATGGCGATCCGATGTTCCAATTTTGCCTAGGCATTCCGTGGGGGGCGGAGGCAGATGAAGAAACGATGTTGTATATGAAAAAACGTCTTCCTGAAAATGCCCAGTGGTCAGCTTTTGGAATCGGCCGCATGCAAATACCCATCCTTGAAATGGCTGCACAAAATGGTGGAAATGTCCGTGTCGGACTCGAAGATAACCTTTATTTAGGAAAAGGGATTTTTGCGCGCAATGAACAGCTTGTCGACCAAGCGGTATCAAAATTGCATGCAGCGAATATTGAAGTGATGACTCCCGCAGAAGCACGTATCCACTTTAAACTGAATAATCCTTACGGAGGTAATCGTAATGGAAAATAAAACGAACCAAATTCAAAAAGTTGCTGTTATTGGAACTGGTGTCATCGGAAATGGATGGATTGCCCGTTTTCTGTCACAAGGATTAGATGTAATCGCATTCGATCCCGCAGAAGGGGCTGAGCAACGGACGCAAAAAGCGATTGATCAAGCATGGCCGTCCTTAGTAAAAATAGGATTGGCGGTTGGAGCAGACCAGAACCGGCTGACATTTGTGCCGACCATCGAAGAGGCAGTCAGCGACGCGGATCTAATTCAAGAAAATGTCCCGGAACGGGAAGAGTTAAAAAAATCTGTACTGGCCAGTATTGATGCATATGCAAAAACAAAAGCTATCATTGGATCGAGTACATCAGGCATTATGCCAAGTACGTTGCAAGAAGGGCTCAAGCATCCTGAACGATTGATTGTAGCTCACCCTTTTAATCCTGTGTATATTTTGCCGCTGGTTGAACTGGTTGCAGGCAAGCAAACCGATGCAGCTGTCATGCAACGTGCCAAGAGCTTTTATGCCAGTATAGAAATGAAGCCGTTGGTTATCCAAAAAGAAATCGAAGGCCATTTGGCTGACCGATTGATGGAGGCCCTATGGCGCGAAGCATTGCATCTGGTGAATGATGGAGTTGCAACAACTGAAGAAGTGGATGCGGCTATTATTTACGGAGCTGGCCTTCGCTGGGCGCAGATGGGACCGTTTCTCACTTTCCATCTTGCCGGTGGAGAAAAAGGAATGCGCCACATGCTTGAACAATTTGGGCCGACACTGAAGTTGCCATGGACCAAATTGGAAGCACCTGAACTTACGGATGAATTAAAAGAAAAAGTAATCACCGGCTGTGAGACGCATGCAGGAGATACAACAATCGTTGAAATGGAAGAAAAACGCAACGCCTTTTTGGTCGAACTACTGGATTTGGTGGAATCGTATTGGCCCGAAACTACGGCAACAGAAAAAAAGTTTGTCAAAAAATAAAAAGTTGAAAGGAGATTGGCAAAATGGCTCAATCATCTTTTATACATGAAGTACAGGTTGGCAGCGAATGGGTTGATTACAACGGCCATATGAATGATGCAGCTTACGCAAAAGTATTCAGTCAGGCAGCAGATAGTTTTATTGATTTTCTTGGCCTGACTGAAACTGCCAGATCTCGTTACAACTACACAATTTTCACACTCGAAACTCACTTATGCTACTTGAAAGAAGTACATGAACATGAAAGGCTGGCCATTGAATTCAGGTTATTGGAGAGCGATGCCAAAAGACTGCATAGCTTCCTTTCAATGACGAATTCCGCTGGGGAGCTGGTTGCAACCAGTGAACAAATGTGGATAGGCATGGATACAATCAAAAACAAGCCAGCACCTTTTCCGCAAGAAGTGGCTGAAACAATAGAAGCGCTTAGCATATTGCATAAAAAGCTGCCGATGCCAAAACAAGCAGGCAGAAGAATCGGCTTTTAACGATCATCTGCGCAGTAAATTGAGGAGTATGTCTATGAAAAAGATAGAAGTGAATAACTTAACCAAAATTTTTGGGTCTCATCCACAACAGGGATTGAAGAGGCTCATAGATGGCGAGCAAAAAGAAAATATCTTAGCGGAGACTGGAATGACAGTAGGAGTCAATCAAGCTTCCTTTTCAGTAGAAGCTGGCGAATTTTTTGTCATCATGGGACTTTCTGGAAGCGGAAAGTCCACTTTGATCCGTCTAGTGAACCGGTTGATTGAGCCGACTTCGGGTGAAGTGCTGATCGATGGCCAGAATATTGTCGAGATGGGAAAAAATGAATTGATTGAAACGAGACGGAAAAAGTTGGGGATGGTATTTCAGCAGTTTGGGTTATTTCCCCACCGGACCGTTTTACAAAATGTTGCCTACGGGCTCGAAATTCAAGGGGTCAAAAAAGAGGAACGCAACAAACGTGCCCAGCGATCCATCGAGGACGTTGGCTTGCACGGGTACGAAAATAGTTACCCTAAGGAGTTAAGCGGAGGAATGCAGCAGCGTGTAGGTCTTGCACGTGCGTTGGCCAATGATTCGGACATTCTGCTGATGGATGAAGCATTTAGTGCACTTGATCCATTGATTCGCAAAGAAATGCAGGATGAACTGCTGAACCTGCAAAACAAATTAGGGAAAACGATCTTGTTCATCACACATGATTTGGATGAAGCACTGAAACTGGGAGACCGCATCGCCATAATGAAAAATGGTGAAATCGTTCAAGTGGGCACAGCCGATGAAATCTTGGAAAACCCAGCGAATGAATACGTTTCAAACTTCGTCAAAGACGTAGACCGCTCGAAAGTACTGATGGCTTCACATGTCATGAAGAAACCCGCTGTACACATGGCAGATAAAAGCGGGGCTTTAGCAGCTGTTCGGAAAATGGAAGAAGTAGGCGCTTCAAGCATATTTGTAGTCGACAAAGACAATAACTTCAAAGGCTTGCTGACCATTGATAATGCTATTAGTGCCTACAAATCAAGCTTGCCAATCGAAAATGTATTGATTGAAGATATTCATGAAATTTCTCCAGAAACTCCTTTAAACGACCTCTTTAGTGTAGCTGTAGAAGCGAAATATCCACTTGCAGTAGTAGAAAATGGGAAGTTGCTTGGAATCGTCTCACGTGTTTCCATACTTTCCGGCTTAGTTTTAGGGAAAAAAGAGGTGACTGCGCCATGAATTATTTTACACTTCCTTTAGAAGAATGGACGAACCGTTTTGTAGATGATTGGCTCCTGCCCGTCACTGGTGAATTTTTTGACAGTATAAGTGAAGGCCTCCGAACTTTTGTAGACGGGGTGACAGACTTATTGATTGCCGCTCCTCCAGAATTGCTGGTGCTGATTTTAATCATCATTGCCTGGAAGTTTTCTGGTAAAGGGCTGGCGTTGTTTGCGCTATTAGGGAGCCTTTATTTGGGATCTGTCGATTTGTGGGAAGCAGCGATGCAGACCGTGGCAATTGTTATCGTGTCTACGCTGATTTCTATAATTATCGGGATTCCGCTTGGCATCTTGGCAGCTACCAATAAAACGATGGCCACTCTTGTCCGGCCAATCTTGGACTTTATGCAGACACTGCCAAGTTTTGTTTATTTGATACCGGCTATTCTTTTATTTGGTCTTGGAAACGTTCCGGCTGTCATTGCTACTTTCGTATTTGCAACACCGCCGGCTGTTCGTATGACGACACTAGGGATTCAGCAAGTGCCTGCGGATGTGGTCGAAGCATCAAAAGCTTTTGGTTCAACCAAATGGCAGCTGTTGTATAAAGTGCAATTGCCTTTAGCGTTGCCCTCCATTATGGCGGGGATTAATCAGACGATGATGCTTGCGCTGTCGATGGCGGTCATTGCATCGATGATTGGTGCGCCAGGTTTGGGCTCAGTAGTATTAGAAGGGATTTCTACGGTAAATGTTGGCCTTGGCCTAACAGGCGGTTTAGGAATCGTTGTACTGGCTATTATCATGGACCGAATCACCCAAGGGCTTGTTCGGAACAATAAAAAATAAAACAAAAGGGGAAATGAAAAATGAAAAAGTCTTTATTCTTTTCAATAATTGCATTGATGGTCGCTTTTTTGGCGGCTTGTGGTTCAGATACTGAAGAAACAGAGGAAGGCACTGCTGGTGCTGAACAGCAAACGATCACATTTGGCGTGACACCCTGGACAAGTACTGTACCACCTACAAAAATTGCAGGGTTAATTTTGCAGGATATGGGTTATGAAGTAGTCGAGACCAAAGCAGATGCTGGAAGTGTTTATACTGGCTTGTCTCGTGGAGATCTTGATGTATTTATGGATGCTTGGGTACCGATGCACCAAAATTACTTGGATAAATACGAAGGCGATATTGAAAGTACTTCTGTAAGCTACCCGGAAGCAGAAACTGGCTGGACAGTACCGACATATATGGAAGACATCAATTCTCTTGAAGATTTGGAAGGGCGCGAAGATGAATTCAATAATGAATTTTATGGCATTGAAGCAGGAGCAGGCGCTACAATAGAAAGCGACGAAATCATTGAGGCCTACGGATTTGATATGGCGCAAGTAAGTTCTTCAGAAGGCGGAATGCTTGCTCAAGCCCAGAAAATGATTGACCAGGAAGAACCGGTTATTTTTTATGGCTGGAGACCTCATACGATGTTCAATAAGTTTGATTTGAAAGTATTGACTAATGAACAAGGATTCTTTGAAACTTCTTCTGTTGAAGTAATCACAAACACTGAATTGAAAGACAATGCGCCAAAAGCTTATGAATTTTTTAGTAACTGGAGTATTTCAATTGATGATGTAGAAGAAATGATTGTGAAGATTGAAGAAGGCGGAGATCCTGAAGAAGTTGCTCAGGAATGGATCGATAATAATCAGGATAAAGTTGATGAAATGACAGGCGAATAATCAGTGTCGAGTACATTTCCCATTGTTTACATAATGGGAAATGTACTTTTTCTTTTCTTTTAAAGTCCACGGGTGTATGGTTTGGGAAAGGGATGAGGTGATCTAATGGAATTGATTGAAACGCCAAATGCATTGGGAGAAAAAAACAAGCATGTCCAAAAAGCTTTAAGTTTCGGCAAAACCAAAGTCGTTAATATACAATTGCAGGCAGGCGAAAAGATTGCAGAACACTACTCGGCGGCAGATGTCATCATTATCGTACGAAGCGGAAAAGTTTCATTTGATGTAGAAGGGCAAACGGTGGAAGTATCGCCCGACAACATTTTGCATATGGATCCGAAAGAGAAACACAGCCTGACTGCAATTGAGCCAAGTGATTTGTTGGTTCTTCAAATTACTTCATGAAAAAAGCTCACGCTGAGAAAGCGTGAGCTTTTTTCATGGGGTTGAGTAGCTTCCGCTTTTCGGGTTGTCCAGCTCCAACGGCTAGCCCCTCGAGTCGCTTCAGCCTTTCCAGCAATGGCAAAGAACGCCATTACCGACAAGGCTTCCAGCGCTTTTCGGGGCTAAACGGCCGTTTCCGCTTTTCGAGTTGTCCAGCTCCAGCTGCCAGCCCCTCGAGTCGCTTCAGCCTTTCCAGCAATGGCAAAGAACGCCATTACCGGCAAGGCTTCCAGCGCTTTTCGGGGCTAAACGGCAGCTTCCGCTTTTCGAGTTGTCCAGCTCCAGCTGCCAGCCCCTCGAGTCGCTTCAGCCTTTCCAGCAATGGCAAAGAACGCCATTACCGGCAAGGCTTCCAGCGCTTGTCGGGGCTAGACGGCAGCCTCCGCTTTTCGGGTCACCACTCAAATTCCTCTGGATATTCTGCTTTTATATTGATTTCGTGAATCGGTTTTTTATGGGGGGTAGCGGCGGCAAGGACCTGGTTGCGGAAGGCTGCGTAATCCTGGTCCTGCACTGCGATTTTCATGGCGATTGCCGACAGGCTTTGCTCACGTTGCTCTTTGGTCATGGCGATGTACTTCAAGTTTAAAAAGTCTACGTACTGGATTGCATAATCATTCACTGTAACCGGCTGATTGAAGGCTTTTACGATCAGTTCGTACTCTTCTTGGGGGACATGTCCCTGCAGGCAGTCGAGCACTAAAGACTGGAAACGGGAAATGACCGGCAAGTGGACATCCCAAAGAGGGAATTGTTTATCTTCCTGATAAAATTTGACGAAATCCTTCAAGGCGATGGCAGTGTAGATCAATTCCGGCCACAGCACTTCGACAGAAAAGTAGATATTCTTATCGGGTGCGATAAATCCATGCTGCTTCATCGTATGTTCGTGCAAGCCATTGAATACAAAATCCACATTGCGGTCTCCTTGAGCAGCATGGCGAACTTCGAAGGAAAGACCCAGGATTCGCGTCCGCGATCCTTCATAGCCATAATACTGATCTTCCTGTCCGATGACTCTGTATATCGCCTGGTTCAGTTCGTCCAAGTCGAAGTAATCGCCGCTGATTTTAACACCTGTATGGTTCGGCGTGCTTTTCATAGTCAGCATATCTGTATCCTCCTCAACGTTTTGGTGTGTAATCGAGTTTGGCGAACAGTTCACTGCGTTCGGCTTCTGTCAGATCGCGCCATTCACCGACAGCTAAGTCACCAAGCAGGATGTTCATAATCCGCACCCTCTGTAAAGCCCGGACTTCATAGCCTAACGCTGTACACATTCGTCGGATTTGGCGGTTCAATCCCTGACGTATGGTCAGTTTGAAGGTGTAGGTGGACAATTTATCTGCTTTCGCGGGAAGTGTCTTCGTATCGAGTATTTCAACGCCTTCCTCCATCTTCGCTAAAAAGGATTCTGTAATCGGCATATCGACTTTGACGATGTATTCCTTCTCATGCTCATTTTCAGCACGTAGGATTTCATTGACGATATCCCCGTCGTTGGTAAGTAAGATAAGCCCTTCCGAATCTTTGTCGAGGCGGCCCACGTGAAAGATGCGTTCGGGATGGTTGACGAAATCGACGATGTTTCCTTCGATATGGCGTTCGGTCGTGCTGGTGATGCCGATTGGTTTATTCAGTGCCAAGTAGACATATTGTTGCTTCGGCTGTTCAATGATCTTGCCATCGACCCGCACTTCATCCCCCGCTTCGACTTTACTGCCGAGTTCGGCCGGGTTGCCATTGATGGTGACGCGGCCTGCGTCGATGAACTTATCGGCTCCGCGCCGTGAAGTGATTCCTGTTTCGCTTAAAAATTTATTGATTCGCATAATGAATTCCTTTCAGTTCTGTATTTCCTGGTCTCGCTCTCATTATACATGAACTCTGGAAGCGAATAAAAAAATTCGGAGTTTCACAGTTGCAATTTTTAGATTAGTTTGACAATATAGAAGGGAAGCTGTTATTGATGCGCCAAGGGGTATTTGGATTAATGTAAGCGTGTACATAGCAGTAAAACGAGTAAAGGGGAGAAATGGGAATGGTCTATGCAATGCCAAACACAGAAGGTTCAAAAGTTACGTTTAAAGATAAGTATGAGAACTTTATAAACGGAGAGTGGAAAGCACCGGTCAAAGGGCAATACTTCGAGAATGTTTCACCAGTAACAGGCAAGAAGTTTACGGAAATTGCCCGCTCAACGGCTGAAGATGTTGAACTGGCTCTTGATGCAGCACACGCAGCAAAAGATGCTTGGGGGAAAACTTCAGTAACTGAACGTGCCAATGCGCTGTTGAAAATTGCAGATCGTATGGAGCAAAATTTGGAAATGCTGGCTGTTGCTGAAACGTGGGACAACGGGAAGGCAGTACGGGAGACATTGAATGCCGATCTGCCATTGGCGATTGACCATTTCCGCTATTTCGCTGGAGCGATCCGTGCGCAGGAAGGATCACTGAGCCAAATCGATAACGATACAGTAGCTTACCATTTCCACGAGCCACTTGGAGTTGTCGGACAGATCATTCCTTGGAATTTTCCGATTTTGATGGCTGTCTGGAAACTGGCTCCGGCTCTTGCTGCCGGTAACTGTGTCGTCTTGAAGCCTGCTGAGCAGACGCCGGCAAGTATCCTGGTGCTGGCTGAGCTGATCGGCGATATCCTGCCTCCTGGTGTACTGAACATCGTCAACGGATTCGGTCTTGAAACAGGCAAGCCGCTTGCTTCCAGCCCGCGTATCAGCAAAGTGGCGTTTACAGGCGAAACGACTACAGGACGTATGATTATGCAATACGCTTCACAAAACCTGATTCCCGTAACACTTGAATTGGGCGGGAAATCACCGAATATCTTCTTTAAAGATGTTATGGACCAAGACGATGCGTTCCTTGATAAAGCAGTTGAAGGGTTTGTCATGTTCGCCTTGAACCAAGGGGAAGTCTGCACATGCCCATCGCGTGTGTTGATTCATGAAGACATCTACGACGAGTTCATGGAACGTGCAATAAAGCGCGTGGAAGCAATCAAGACAGGCAACCCGCTGGACCCAGAGACGATGATGGGAGCGCAGGCTTCCACTGAACAAATGGAAAAGATCCAATCCTATTTGGATATCGGCAAACAGGAAGGCGCTAAAGTTCTTGCCGGCGGTGATCGCAATCATTTGGACGGTGAGCTGTCTGAAGGCTTCTATATCCAGCCGACAGTCTTCGAAGGCCACAACAAGATGCGGATTTTCCAGGAAGAGATTTTCGGGCCTGTCGTATCGGTGACAACTTTCAAAACGAAAGAAGAAGCGCTCGAAATTGCGAATGACACCCTATATGGACTGGGTGCAGGAATTTGGACGCGTGACACCAACACGGCTTACCGCTTCGGACGTGGCATCCAGGCAGGGCGTGTTTGGACGAACTGTTACCATCAGTACCCGGCACACGCTGCATTCGGCGGATACAAAATGTCCGGCTTTGGCCGTGAAAACCATTTGATGATGCTCAACCATTACCAGCAGACGAAAAACATGCTGGTCAGCTACAGCGAAGACAAACAAGGATTCTTTTGATCCTGGGGCATAGCCCCTTGGAATTTTAAGATCCACCAGAAAGTAGGGATAGCAATGGTCGAACGCGTAATTGCGACAGATGCTGCTATTGAATTGCTCGAATTGCTGAAAGAAAAGCATGGGCCGGTCATGTTCCATCAATCAGGGGGATGCTGTGACGGCAGTTCACCGATGTGTTATCCGGAAGGCGACTTGTTCATCGGAGATCAGGATATCCTGATGGGAGTTATCGGTGACAGTAAGTTCTATATGCATAAAAACCAATTCGATTACTGGAGCCACACGCAGTTAATTATTGACGTCGTGCCAGGGCGAGGCGGAATGTTTTCTTTGGAAGGAGTGGAAGGCAAGCGGTTTTTAACAAGATCGAGGGCCTTCACCGCTGAAGAAACGAAAGAATTGCAGGAGCAGATTTAAATGGAACCAGATGCCTAGGCATCTGGTTTTTTTGTTGTCCATTCATGCTGTAAATATGCTGGAAACCTTTATAAAACAAGGGGTGAAGATAGAATTCATGGTGTGAAAATGGTATAATTTCAGCATGAAAGGTGGTCATCCAGTTGACGAAATTAGTGAACCGAGTTTCCCACGAACAAGCCAATCACGCGATTTCCTGCGCATCCCATTCTCTGGTTACAGAAGGATTCGATGTAACAAACGAGGATGAGAACTTCGTTCGGTCGGTATTGACTGGTGAACGGACGGAAGCCCAATTCCATCAGGCCATCAAAAAGAAGTTCGATGTCTAAGTATCAGCATGCCTCGATGTATTGCTACCCCGGAACCGACGTATTGATCAATTTGTTTGATGTACAGGATGAAGAAAAACTGAAGGAATTAGAGAAAGTATACTCTCTGCTCCGACTTTCTGAACTCCAGATAAACGAACCGGCAGATCCTTTGGACGTTAAAGCTTTTTTAGCTATTCATCGATATCTGCTTCAGGATGTCTATCCGTTTGCCGGGGAGTTGCGGAAAGAGATGATTTCCAAAGGTTCGTCTGCTTTTGCCCATCCCAAACACATCGAGGAGCAGCTGCTGAAAATTTTCAATGAATTGAAAGCAGAGAATTACTTGAAGAAGTTGCCGCGAGATCAGTTGATTTCACGGCTTGCTTATTTTCTGTCTGAATTGAATGCCCTTCATCCTTTTCGGGAAGGCAATGGGCGCAGTGTCCGCGAATTTGCGCGTCAGTTGCTGCTGAATGCCGGTTACCGGCTGGACTGGGAAAAGGTACTGGAGCCTGCAGAGATCATCAATGCATTTGTCGATTCGTTCAATAAGGACAATAATCGTCTGGAAAAGCTGTTGGATGAAATAATCACTCCCTGAAAAATGCCAGCTGCTCGGAGAGCGCTGGCATTTTCTGTGCTTTATGATGCAGGATGCTTGTGCAGCCAGTCGATTCCGAATTCAACAAGTGGCTTCATTTCTACGAGGCGGGTCTGGGCTTGCCCTAAAAGACCTTCAGAAATAGTGCCGGGAAAAGCTTTGGCGATTTCGGGGAAGCGATCCGAATCCATTTCCACACAATCATAAGTCTGCCAAATACGTTTTCCATCCTTTAAGATCGCAGCTCCCTGCGGGGAAGTCGCACGGTTTTCCTGGACAAATTCAGCATAGTGAAGAGCCGTACACGAATCAAAGCCGACACCGATCAACAAGATCTTCACCTTGGCCTGCAGCATTTTTGCGAGCGGCGATTGTTTTCCGAAAGAATCCTCAATCGGCTGTTCACTCATCCAGTCAGCTGCCTGACTCCCCCAGGCGATAAAGGAGTGGGAAGGATGCGGGCTTCGGATGGTTAGTGGATGACGGTGAAAGCATTCTGCAATTTTGCCCATGCCCCGCAATCCGCTTAAGTATGGGTCAAAGGCAGGAAGCTGCTCACGAATCGGCTGATGCCAATTTTCGGGTACCGGTGGCTCCATCCAATACACAGGGTCTGAGTTGTCCACAGACTGGGCGGGCATGATTAAGGTGCCTGCTTCCGTAATGGTTTCCATTAAAGCTTCCACGACCGTTTGAGCGCCTCCAGCGATCCACCCCATGGACTTCAGCGAGGAGTGGACCATTACTGCGTCTCCAGCTTCGATGCCCAGTTGTTGTAGCTGTGGCTTTAGGGTCTCTTTTGACTGGAAATGAGGCGTGTTTAAAATATTCAATAACTCTGACATAAAGTATCCCTCCAATTTCACTATATTATAAAGGAAAGCCTGCAGATTTGGGAAACCATTGTCAGCAAGGCAATAGAGGAAGGAATGATCGAAATGGAAGCAAAGCCGATGAAAGAATCGAGAACAATCCAGACAAAGTTGGTGCTCCCACCGGACACCAATCATATGGATTCCATCTTTGGAGGAAAAGTATTAGCCTATATCGATGAAATTGCAGGAATTACAGCAATGAAGCATGCGCGTCGCCAAGTAGTGGTGACAGCATCAATCGATTCGGTGGATTTCCTGTCTTCAGCAAGAGTCGGAGATGTATTGGAACTTGAAGCGAATGTCACTTCAACTGGCCGGACGTCGATGGAAGTCTATGTTCGAGTCAAATCCAAGAACCTGCAAACAGGTGAAGAGAAGCTGACGACGGAATCATTTTTGACGATGGTGGCGATGGGAGACGACGGCAAGCCGACCCCGGTACCGCCCGTCCTTCCTGAATCACCGGGTGAAAAGCTTTTTTTCGAATCAGCACCTGCAAGACGTGAACACCGGAAAATGCGCGTGAAAACGCCAAGATAACAACAGAAGGTGCATGGATACTATTCCATGCACCTTTTGCAACGGCGATTATTAAATGGATGTTTCTGTGTTTGATTTCACGTTCGCTAGGGTGTTGCCGGGTTCACTGCTGATGACTGACATGCTGCCGTCCGTTTCGAGGACAACCGCCTTCACTTTTTCAGTAGAGCCGAAGCCGGTGTTGCGGATCGCCTGCAGGATTTCAATTTCTTTAATGCGTTCCTTTTTCATAGCGTTTCTCAGAAATTGTCCGTCTAAAAATAACAGCCGGGGTTCAGACTTGATGACGTTGTTGAACCATTGGGAATGAACGGCAAGAAGAGTGAACAAATACTGCATAAAAATTAATAATGTAAATGCAGTGAGCCCTTCAAGAAGACTGACATCTTTGCTTAATAAAATTGTGGCCAATGTCGAACCCAAGGCTACAGTTACAACCAAATCAAACGCATTTAATTTAGTCAGTGTGCGTTTGCCCGAAATCCGAAGGAAAATCACTAGTCCTACATAGGCCAAAAAGCCGACTGTAACGATTCGGATGAAGCTGTCTAAAGTGATTTCAAACATCTTATTCCTCCTTTTGCTTAAAAAATAATAAAATTATCCACATGTTGATAAGTTTTATTTATGCAAGAATATCAACAAAATTCAAACATCTTATCCACATAACACACACAAATGGAGTATTAAATGTGTATAAGAATGAATATGTGGTAATTTTTAAGTGTAAATCCAATTTTTCAGGAAGTTTTCCCTTACTATTCACCTTTCCCTTTGTAGTTATCAACAAACGCATCAGACGGAGATTAACTTTGAGTTGGATTTGTTTTTTTCGCAAAGGGAATAGTATGGATAATCTGATTTGAGTGAGGGGCGAATGAAAATGAAACTTTTCTTGAACTTGCTCCGTTATTTGGGTTTGGTGCTTTTTGCTGTAGGCGCCATTTTATCTGTACTGACATTGGCCAATTGGCTATTCGGTGTGACCGATGTTTCATGGCTCCAATTTTATTTTATCCGACTTTATTTATTTCTAGTGGTTTCAGGAATTCTGCTGTATATCCTCATCACCTTCCGCAGAAAAGACGACGAAAAAAAGGAGTAGCCGCGGCTACTCCTTTTTGTTGGTTCACCAGCTATTGTGGGATAAAAAACCAAAAGCTGAGTGAATCCTATTTTTTTGCCAGTAATTCTTCGAAATAAGCACTGAATTCTTTTGAACGCTTCAAAATCGTACTTGAAGAGACGCCGAATTTTTCGCTTAGGTCTTTTGCAGAAAGCATTGGGCCTTTAACCAGCTCATGATCCTGCAGGAATCTCCAATACCCGGCTACAAGAGCTTCGGGTTTTTGGACAGTTGGCTGCTGGCTGACAAGATAGCTGTTCAGGATGCTTGTGATGTTGCTGACTGTCTCTTCGTCGAAATCAGCCTGCTCGATATGCTTATCGAGTTCCGCCATAACAGAATCGTGTTCTGGAGAAAGCTGGATGCTTTCTTCTACGCTGCCAGTCGAATATTTAACGATTTGTTCAACAACCGCTAAGTAATTGTCGCGAAGGTAGCTTTCATCCTGTGAAGCATTTTCAGATGTGATTTGTGCTTTCAACTGCTCGAAGAACGGCTTGAACTCACCGACAACGGTCAAATAACCGTTTAGGAACAATACGCCATTATCGCCGACGCGGGAGTCCGGAAGAAGAATTGCAAGCAAGCCTTGTCCGTTTTCCATGTCAGTTGGCGGTTGATCAGCCATTTCAAGTGTCTCGCCTGTAAAGATATCTGTAAACTGAGCCGTTTCTGTATCGCCTTTGACATATTGTCCAAGGAATACTTTTACGTCGTTCCAGTTTTTCAGCACTTCTTTAGTTGAAGGGCGCTGGGAAAGGTCAATTTGTTTTGCCAAGAATTCTTCCCATAGCTCTGGTTTTTTCATGAACAGGAAATTCTCGATAACAAATGCCTGTGCATCGTTTTCAGCCATTGATTGCATTAAACGTGGCTGCCATGCCTGTTGAAGTTCACGGAATTCGGCAAGTTGCTCCTGATTCGGATTTTCCGAGAAGAACTGCTGGCGTACTTTGAACAGTTCCTCATTCACCAAATCATTAATGGAGACAGTTTGCTGTTTTCCGTGACATTTTTTGTATTTTTTGCCGCTGCCACATGGGCATGGATCATTTCTTCCTACCATTCATAATCACCTACATTTTTTATTGAGTGTAACATAAAATTGCGCCGCCCTCAAAAGTCTGACGATTCAGACGTCGATAGACCCTGGAAAATAAGCTCCAAACTTGATGATGGCGCTTGAAAAAATTAAAGCTTCTTTTAGCTTTTAAAGAGCCATTCCTGATTTTTGGCGGGATCTGTTGGATGTCAATTACCAAAAGTATGCATAAAGCTGAAGGCGTATTATAATAAAAAGTAAAAAGCATGGGCAGGAGGGGACAATGTGTATGGAGATCCGGTAAAAGAATCTGTTTCCTGGATGCGTGTAATCTTTTTGACGGTGCTTATTGTCCTCATGTCGAGGCATTTCCTGTTTGAGCCGGTAGCCGTTCATGGTGAATCAATGATGCCAACGTTTGAAGACGATGACAAAGTAATGCTGGTTAAGGTTTATACAATAGAAAATTTTGATATGATCGTTTTCACTGCGCCGACTGGAGTGAATTTCATCAAGCGTGTAATCGGTATTCCAGGTGATCGCATTTCCATGAAAGACGATCGGTTATATGTGAACGGCCGGGCTGTAGCTGAGCCTTATTTGGATAAGAACCGTAAATTGGCCGAACAGCAGGGCTTCTCTCGGTTAACCGAGGATTTCCAGGAATTCACTGTGCCTGCCGAATCCTATTATGTATTGGGAGATAACCGTTTAAACAGCATGGATTCAAGGGTTTTAGGGTTTATTTCTGAAGACTCCATCATTGGAGAAGTGAAAATCCGATTATCTCCTCTCGATCATATCGGGATTGTGAAATGATGGAGAATGCTTTATTGCTCCAAAAGCGAAAAAAGACAGCTGCCCGAAAAATGGGAAGCTGTCTTTTTGAGTTAGAAAAGGTTCAATTTTTCAATGCGGTTAATCGCTTCGGTGATACGGATTTCATCAACCAATAATCCGACGCGGACAAATCCTTCTCCGCCAGCACCGAACCCGCTGCCTGCAGCTACTGAAATATCCGCTTTTTCAAGTAGGAAATCAGCGAACTCGACACTGGTAAAGCCTTCTGGAACCGGCAGCCAGGCGAAAAATGAGCCTTGAGGCGCATCGATTTCCCAGCCGATGCGCGAACATTCCTTGACTAGGACATCGCGGCGTTTTTCGTAGAGATCCACTAAGTCATCCACACAGTGCTGATCAGCACTTAAAGCTTCGGCTGCAGCCAACTGGACGGCTGGAAACAGGCCAGCGAATAGATGATCCTGGATCAGGTTCAGGGCTTCGATCATTTTCGAATGTCCGACTGCAAATCCAATGCGCCAGCCGGCCATATTATACGTTTTAGATAAAGTATACATCTCGATGCCGACTTCTTTGGCCCCTTCGGATTGCAGGAAGCTCACCGGTTTCTTTCCTTCGAAACCAACTGCGCCATAAGCGAAATCATGGACGACGGCAATGCCGTTGTCTTTTGCAAAAGCGACAGTTTCATCAAAGAAAGCTTTATTCGCCACTGCGCCTGTTGGGTTGTTCGGGTAGTTCAAGTACATCAGCTTAGCTTGGGAGCGAACAGATTCAGGCACTTCACTATAATCCGGCAAATAGCCATTTTCAGGATTCAGCCGCATCAGCTCGTAGTCGATATCGGCGAGCGGAGCCCCGGACAGGTAATCCGGATAGCCAGGGTCCGGCAGCAGGAGGAGATCCTGTGGATTCAACAAGGCCAGCGGCAATTCGACAAGCCCGATTTTTGTTCCAGCCAGAATGGCTACTTCAAGGTCAGGGTCGATGTCCACGCCGTATTCGCGTTTGTAGAAATCCACTGCAGCCTGTCGCAGATCGGAAATGCCGCGAAAAGGGGAATACTTATGTGTTTTTGGATCAGCCACTGCGGTTTGCAGTGCCTTGATGATATGGTCGGGCGTCGGCTGGTCAGGATTGCCCTGGCCAAGGTTGATGACGTCGCGTCCTTCGGTGATGGCCTTACTCGTTTTAGCAACCAATGAAGCGAAAAATTGTGTAGGCAGGTTTTGCAGGCGATTTGAAAATTCCATATAATTCTCCTTGTTTTCGAAATAATTGCACATCTACCCCAAATCTTATAGAGTTGTAGGTAACTTGTCTAGTGGAGGAGAAACATATGAAAATTGCATGCGTTCAGATGGATATCGCTTTTGGAGAACCGGAACTGAATTATCAGCGGGTCATGGACTATTTGAAGGAAGCGGCCGAAGGTGGAGCGGAAACGATTGTCCTGCCCGAAATGTGGAATACGGGATACGCATTGACAGAGCTTGACACACTTGCAGACAGCACGAACCGGACCGTGGAGTTGCTGAAGAGTTTTGCGAAAGAATACAAGGTCAATATTGTCGGTGGATCTGTTTCGACGAAAAAGAACGGTGGTTTCTATAACACGATGTATGTCGTCGACAAAAACGGAGAGCTTATTTCGGAATATGATAAAGCACATCGCTTTTGCTTGATGGATGAGCATATCCATCTTGAAGAAGGAGATTCACTGGGCACATTCGAATTGGAAAATACCGTTTACGGGGGAGTCATCTGCTACGATATCCGTTTCCCTGAATGGATTCGCGCGCAGGCATTGAATGGCGCAAAACTAATTTTTGTATCAGCTGAATGGCCGGAGGCACGAATTGATCATTGGCGCATCCTGCTGCAGGCGCGAGCGATCGAGAACCAATGCTTTATTGTGGCAGTAAACCGCATCGGCAGCGATCCAAACAACGAGTTCGGGGGAAGCACGATGGCAATTGCTCCATGGGGAGAAGTCCGTCTCGACATGAAGAAAGACGAAGGTGTCGCTTACGTCGATATCGATTTGGATGAAGTGGAAGAAGTCCGGAATCGGATACCGGTTTTTGAAGACCGCCGCGATAAATTGTACGAAAAATTCAAAAAGTAGATTGACACTCGTAATTAATGCCTGTAACATAAAATTTAATCAAATAACGTAAACTTATCAAGAGAGACTGAGGGATAGGCCCTATGACGTCCGGCAACCCCCGATTGGGAAGGTGCCAAATCCAACAGAACATGCAAATGTTCTGGAAGATAAGTCGAGAAACTAAAATTTTCGATGTCTCTTTCTTGATGAAAGAGGCATCTTTTTATTGCCGGGAGGACGCTATGATACAGATCGAGAAATTGACGAAGACCTACACAACTAAGCATGGCACAGTCACCGGAGTAGACAATGTTTCATTGGATATCGGAAAAGGCGAGATTTTCGGAATCGTCGGCTATTCTGGTGCCGGAAAAAGCTCGCTGATCCGATGCATCAACCTGCTGGAACGGCCGACCTCTGGCAGTGTAACGGTAGATGGCAACGATTTAACCCAACTGAACGGAGATCAGCTGAGAAAAGCCCGGTTGAAAATCGGAATGATTTTCCAGCATTTTTATCTGATCAGCCAAAAGACGGTTTACGACAATATCGCTTTTGCGCTTCGGGCAGCAGGAACTCCTGCAAAAAACATTAAAACCCGGGTGGAAGAGCTGCTCGAAATGGTCGGTTTATCCGACAAGCGGGATGTTTATCCGGCACAATTGAGCGGCGGGCAAAAACAGCGCGTCGGCATCGCACGGGCACTTGCCAACAATCCGGCCGTACTGCTGTGCGATGAAGCTACATCCGCCCTTGACCCCAATACGACTTTATCCATTTTGCGTTTACTGAAAGACATCAACCGTAAATTGGATATCACGATTGTCCTCATCACGCATGAAATGAATGTCGTCAAGGAAATCTGTGACCGCATGGCCGTCATGCAAGGGGGACGCGTCATCGAAGAAGGTCAAGTATATGATATTTTTGCAGATCCACAAAAGGAATTGACCAAGGAATTCATATCCAGTGTCGTATCGTTCAATGTACCAGAGCATATTTTAAGCGAATTTACAGGCACGCTGGTGAAAGTACTGTTCAAAGGCGGCGTGGCAGGAGAAGGCGTGATTTCCGATATGCTGCAGAATTACCCGGTAAAAGGGAACTTTTTACACGGAGCGATCGAGTACATTCAGGAACAGCCTCTCGGTATTTTTATCATGGAGTTGAAAGGAACTTCTACTGCGGTTATGGACGCATTGAAGTATATGGAAAGCAGATCAGCAATTGTGGAGGTGATTCCGAATGGGCATTGAATGGGGACGGATTATCGAATTGTGGCCGGAAATACAGACGGCCTTCTTTCAAACATTGACGATGATCGGAATTTCTTTAGCTGTCGCGCTGATTGTTGGGCTGCCACTTGGAATCTTGTTATTCATTACAGACCGCGGGCTGTTTCTTGAAAATCGGCCGGTCAATGCGGTGATCGGCTTTATTGTCAACATCGTGCGTTCCATTCCATTCATCATTCTATTGGTGGCACTCATCCCGTTGACGAAATTGATCACAGGAACGACGATCGGTCCGATTGCGGCCAGTGTATCTTTATCGGTTGCCGCCATTCCATTTTTCGCACGGATTGTGGAAAACTCACTCCGTGAAATTGATAAAGGCGTCATCGAAGCAGCGATTGCAGTGGGTGCAACTCCATGGATGATCATTAAAGACGTTCTTTTGCCTGAAGCGAAAGCGAGCATTATCCAAGGTGTGACATTGACCATCATCAGCTTGGTCGCCTACTCGGCGATGGCTGGCGTGGTAGGTGGCGGAGGCATCGGAGATCTGGCCATCCGTTTCGGCTATTACCGGTACGACAACACCATCATGATCGTCACAGTCGTCATTTTGATTGTGCTGGTCCAATTGATTCAGCAGGCAGGAGATTATACAGCGAAAGCAATCGATAAACGATAAGGGGAGAATGACATGAAGAAATTAGGATTTATTTTAGCGGCGAGTGCATTAGTTCTAGCAGCATGCGGCGGCGGGGAAGAAAGCGACTCTGCAGGAACGACAGAAGAAGCTTCAAAGGAAATTAAATTAGGAGCTACTGCAGGTCCATACAGCGATATGCTGAGCAAGGCGATTGTGCCTGGTTTAGAGGAAAAAGGCTATACAGTGGAACTGGTCGAATTCAGCGATTACATTCAGCCGAACGTGGCACTTGATGGCGGAGATATCGATGCCAATCTGTTCCAGCATACGATTTACCTGGAAAACTTCGAACAAGAGAACGGTATGGACTTGTCTGCATTGATTACAGTGCCGACAGCGCCTATGGGCATCTATTCAAACCAATACGATTCCTTGGAAGCTGTGGAAGATGGAGCGACCATCGCAATTCCAAACGATCCGGTAAACGGGGCACGTGCACTTTTGATGCTTCAGGATGAAGGCTTGGTTGAACTGGATCCGGAAGCGGAAGTTCTGCAGGCTTCGGAAAGAGATGTCGTTACGAATACGAAAAATCTGGAGTTCCAGCCAATTGAAGCGGGCCAGTTGCCTCGTGCAGTGGACGGCTCTGATTTGGCAGCTGTACCTGGAAACTTTGCAATAGCTGCGGAGATGGATCTGCTTGACGCGTTGGCCCTTGAGAACATGCCTGACCAATACCGCAATGTTGTAGCGGTCAATGCTGAAAATGAAGACAGTGAATTGGCTGCTGACTTAGTGGAAATTGTGGAATCTGATGAATTTGAAGCTGTAATTGATGAAGAGTTTGAAGGTTTCGGCAAGCCGGAATGGATGGCTGAATAATATTTCCTAGACAGAAAGCCGCTCCCGAGAAAATCTGGAGCGGCTTTTGTCTATATAAGTTGAGTTTAAGAATTATATATTTAAAAAAGTTTTCACTATCAAATAATGCTTTCAGTAAACTGTCTTGACCATGTGGTGGAAAGGTTCGCCGATGATGGTCCATGGTTCGGAAATGGAATAGCCGAGGCGTTTATAGAGACGGATGGCACCTTCTTTGCCGATGTCGACGTTCAAAGAAAGTTTACCCCCTCCTTGAGAATGAACCAGTTCCTCTGCAAATTCGAATAGCTTGGAGCCGATGCCATGCCCCTGGCAGGCGGGATCGACTGAGACGGTATCGATATACCATTCGTCCAGGTGGGCTTCGGGTTCGATTGTCCGCTCGTGGCCTTCGCTTTTCAGTTGTTCAATCAAATAACGATCCAGGGTTTCAGCTTGATTGCCGTGATAAAGCACCAACGCGCCCGCAATCTCTCCATTCACAATAGCTGTATACGTATAGCGGTGACTGTGGCGAGTATGTTCACCGCGAATCATGTCTTCGACTTTTTTCAGTACAGCTTGCGGCTCTTTCTGCGCTGTCATATGGTCAGCGATTTCGCCGATTGCATTGATGATGAGGGGTGCTATTTTCCCTGCATCTTCTGGTTGCGCTTGTCGGATGCTGATATTCATCATGATCTACTCCTTTTGCTTGCATTAAGTCTGCATTGACTGAAATAATAGTATATCAATGAAAGAGCCCTTTAACACGAAGGAGGCGATACGATGGGAAATACCAAGCATGTCCTGACATACGGAGATGCATTTGTAGATTATATAGCGGCAACTGCCAGCAATGATTCATTCAACCGCCACCTCGGAGGCGCTACAGTGAATGTAGCTGCAGGCGTCAGCCGATTGGGTCTTCCTTCAGGATTCATCACCATCACAGGAGATGACGAAACCTCGGCTTTTGTACGGAACGAGCTGTTGAAGGAAGGGGTGGATTTGACACACGCCATACAGGTACCGGAAAAGCGGGTAAGCGGTGTGTATATTCATCTGACTCCTGAATTCGATCGCATATTCGCGGACTATGTCAATGAAACGCCAGACCTGCAAGTAAGGAGCCATGAACTTCGGAAGGAAGCTTTTGAAAAGGCAAGTATTTTTCATTTCTGCTCCGGTACTCTTTTCCATCCGGAAGCGAGAACCACAACCCGAAGAGCTCTTGAACTGTCAAAAGAGCATGACGTTTTGTGTTCATACGATGTCAATATTCGGCCGTTGCGCTGGGAAAGCGAAGAACATTGCCGTAAAACCGTACTCGATTTTCTCCCATTGGCGGACATCGTCAAGCTGACAACTGCCGAGCTTGCTTTTTTGATGGAAACGGACTCGCTTGAAGAAGGAGTTTCGCGCTTGGCCCGTCATGCGATCCCGCTGGTGTTTGTGACGGATGGTGAAAATGGCACCCATGCGGTTTTTCAAAATCAAATTCATCATATACCGGTTCTCCCCGTGCAGCCGGTGGACACTACAGGCGCGGGTGATGCCTTTATGGCTGGCGTCATCCGCCACGTCCATCTGCGGGGCTTGCCTGAAACAAAGCAGGAAGTCATTGCCTGTGCCGATTTCGGCAATAAGCTAGGAGCGCTTTGTGCGACAAAAGCAGGAGCTTTGACCGCGATGCCGCGTCTAGCGGAAATGGCGACAACCAGTAATCCAGGAGGAGAGATCTTATGACATTGCATAGTTTTCATTTGAAAGCGGATTGGCCAGGCCTCCGCAACGATGTAGGTGATATTGAAGTCGGCGGGCTAAAAACCAGGATTTCGATTCCGCCGGAAATGGAAGGGCCGGGAATCGGCACGAATCCCGATGAAATGCTGCTGGGTGCTGCAGCTACCTGCTATATCATTACGCTCGCTGCTATGATGGAGCGCAGCAAATTGGAAAAGCAATCCTTGACCATGGAATCGGAAGGCATTGTGGAAGTGGAGAAAGGTGTCATCACTTATAAGCGCATCATCCATAAACCACAAGTGGTCCTGAAAGCCGATGCTTCCGAAAAAGATTTGGCATTGGCACAGAAGCTGGCGGAAAAAGCCGAAAGCTCCTGCATGATTACACGTGCCATTAAAGGCAATGTAGAAATCGAATTGCAGGCGGATATCAGAACGGAAAACTGAATTGCTTCAAAAACCTTCATCCGATCACTAGAGGATGGAGGTTTTTTGGTTAAGTTGTTTCTAAAACGGACTTTTTCTTTGCACGAAATGTGATAGACTACAAATATTAAAAATTCAGTATTTTTAGGGGTATGGACTATGGGGAATTTATCGCTTCAAGCGAAAATAATTTTATTAAGTATGTCATTGATTTTATTCGTCACCATTATTTTTGGTGGAATTGTCATCTATAACGAAATTGGTGACACCAAAGAAAATGTTGGGACGCGCGCATTGGAAACCGCCATCGGCATCTCCCTCATGCCAAGTATCGTTGAAGCGATGGATGATGAAAATCCCGAAGCAACCATCCAACCCTTAGCTGAGTACATGAGAAAGCAAGTCGGGGCAGAATTTATCGTAGTCGGCAATCGTGCTGGAATTCGGTATTCCCACCCGAATCCTTCTCAAATCGGTCAGTTGATGGTAGGCGGCGACAATGACCGTGCGTTGGTAAATGCCGAATTCTACACATCTGAAGCCCGGGGCTCGCTGGGACCAAGCTTAAGGGGGAAAGCCCCGATTTTCGATGGCACCGGAAATGTGGTGGGATTGGTTTCGGTTGGCTATTTGATGGAAGATATCCAACAGATCATTATTGGAAAAACTCTGGAACTGCTGCAGTTTGTATTGCTGGCTTTGGCGATCGGGATTATCGGCAGCATCCTGCTGGCAAAGAACATCAGAAAAGACACGATGGGACTTGAACCGCGTGAAATAGCGGCAATGTACCGGGACCGTGAAGCTTTGCTTTCTTCAATTGTAGAAGGCGTGATTGCCATTGATAATCAAGGGAAAATCACAGAAATCAATCAATCTGCAGAAAGAATGCTGGGGCTTACGCAAGCTTCGATCAATTCCGATATTACCGAAGCTATCCCTCAGTCAAAGATGAAGGAAGCTCTGCAATCCGGAAGGACGATCCGCAACGAGGAAATGCTGATTGGAGATAAGCTCCTTATCATCAACCGGACACAAATAACACATGAAGGGCAAATCGTTGGTGTGGTCTCAACTTTCCGAGAAAAAACGGATATTCAGGAGGTATTGGAGACTTTGTCGGAGATTCAACAGTATTCAGAAGGGCTGCGGGCCCAGACGCATGAATATTCCAATAAGCTGTATGCCATCTCAGGATTGCTGCAGCTCGGACAAAAAGAGGAAGCCATCAATTTGATTCAGCAGGAAACACAAATCCACAAGAATCAAACGAAGCATATGCTGGATCATATCCAAGACAAAAAAATACAGGCCATCCTGCTTGGCAAGATAGGAAAGGCATCTGAAAATAAAGTCAAGCTGATCATTGATGAAAACAGTTCGTTGGAGGCACTCCCGGAACATTTTGATATTGCCAAGCTTATTCATATTCTGGGGAATCTGATTGATAATGCAATTGAAGAAGTTGCGCATCAGGCTATCAGAGAGGTGTCTTTTTTCGTCACTGACCTTGGCCATGATTTGGTGATTGAAGTGGAAGATACAGGACGCGGCATACAGACTGAACATATGGAGGAATTATTCAAACTGGGTTTTTCAACAAAGCTTGGAAGAAAAGACAGAGGTTATGGACTGGCCATCGTTAAGCAGGCCGTCGAGGAATTGAAAGGGTCAATAGAAGTTGATTCGGAGTTAACGCGGGGCACTGTTTTCACCGTCTTTTTACCAAAATAGGAAAGTGGGAGAAATGAATGATACACGTCTATATTGCTGAAGATGATTTTCGGGTGGCGAACATCCATGAACAATTTTTGCGGCAAATCCCCGAAGTGAATTTACTTGGGAAAGCGGGCAATTGCGAAGAAACCTTAAAGGCTGTAAAAGAACATGCAATTGATTTGGTCATTTTAGATAATTATATGCCGGATGGCCTCGGCATCGATTTGATTGATGATATCCGCTCAGTGAGCCCTCAAACCGACATCATCCTGGTGTCCGCTGAAAATGATAAGGGGTATGTTGAAACGGCTATCCGCAAAGGTGTAAAAGGCATCATCATCAAACCGGCTACCTTGGAAAGGTTCGTTTCCACAATCATTAAATACATGGAAAACAAAAAGACGCTCCAAAACACCAGCAGCATCGACCAAAGTTTTCTGGATGGTTTTTTTGGTGTCGAACTTGCTCCGAAACCGGCGATAGGTGCCAAGGGAATCGATCCTTTGACCCTAGAGAAGGTGAGGGACGTGTTGACAGAGCAATCCTCCGGCATCACTGCTGAAAAAATGGGGGAGCAGATGGGCGCTTCACGAACCACGGCCCGCCGGTATTTGGAACATCTCGTAGCCATTGATGAATGCTTTGCTGAACTGGCCTATGGAATTGTCGGAAGGCCCGAACGGCATTATTATAGGAAAAAAGACTGATAGTACTCATCAGTCTTTTTTTTGTGAACTTTATGAACATAAAAAATTCTAAACTCTTTATAAACCTTATTTTGCAAACGGTTACATTCTGAAAATTCGCAGTTATACTCAGTTTAATTGAAAAACAAGAGGAGGAAGTCAAATGAAAAAAACGATACTTACAACCATTTTAGCCGGCAGTGCTTTGGTATTTGCAGGGTGTAACTCAGAAGAATCCACTAACGGGGACATTGGAGAGGGTGGAGCATTCGAACCCACACAAAATATCGAAATGGTGGCACCCGCTGGAGCTGGCGGCGGCTGGGATACAACAGCACGTGAAGTGGCACGGGTCTTTGGGGAAACAGGGATCATTGAAGAAAACATGACAGTAGTGAATAAAGAAGGTGGCGGAGGCGCGATTGCGTGGTCTTACATTCATGGACAAGACGACAGCCCGTACAATTTGTTCGTGGCATCTCCTCCATTGATGTTCGTTCCTTTAAATGGACAGTCCGAAGTTGGCCATGAAGATTTCACACCTTTAGCCAATATGATTGCAGATTACGGTGCCTTTGCAGTAAGTGCAGACAGCGAATGGGACGACCTGAATGCCATGTTCGACCAGATGAAAGAAGATCCTGAAAGTGTGACGGTCGTTGGGACATCAGCACCGGGAAGCATGGATCACATGCAGTTCGTCCGCATCGCTAAAGCGGCTGGAGTCGATCCGACTCAAATCAAATACGTATCCGATCAGGATGGCGGTGCATTAACTTCAGTACTGAACGGCTCAGTGGATGTATTTTCTACAGGTGTGGGTGAAGTGGTAGAACAAGTGCGTGCCGGAAACATCAAAATCCTCGGTATAACAGCTGAAGAGCGTTTGGAAGGTGAAATTCTTTCAGATTTCCCTACAGCTATTGAACAAGGGATCGATGAAAGTTTCATCAACTGGCGCGGATTCTTTGGACCACCGAACATGGACCCGGCGGCCGTAGAATTTTATGAAGCGAAATTCCAGGAATTGAGTGAATCTGAAGAGTTTGCTGAAGTACGTGAGAAGTATGGATGGAACGAAATGTACTTGAATTCGGAAGAATATGAAGAATTTCTGAATACAGAATATCAAGAGATCGAAAAATTGTTAGAAGAAATTGGTTTAGGAAACTAAAAGAAGCAGAAGCCGAATAGCGACTATTCGGTTTCTCTCTTTTCAGTCTGAAGGAGGCGTTCCACATGCTGTCGACAATCAATCAACGAATTGGCCTTATACTATTCATCATCGCGGCCGTTTACTTGTTCTTAAGTTTTCAATTGCCTAATTATCCGTATGCTCCTGTAGATGCAGACGTTATACCCAAAGGCCTCGGCGTGTTGATGCTCATCTTGTCTGCGGCGCTGTTTTTTTCTAAAGCCATCGAAACGGAAGCGGAAAAAGAGAAACGCAATATCCCTAAAAAAGAGTTATTGGTGTTGTTGGCTGTTTTCGCAATGATTTTTCTTTACATTTTATTATTCGAAGCGGTTGGATTCATCATCATGACGGCTGTATTCATTTTCTTCAGCTCTTGGTTTTTAGGATATACCAAATGGAAAACGAATATCATCGTTTCAATTTTATTCCCTTTAGGCATGTACGCGATTTTTGTTTTCGCGTTGGGAATCTCGCTGCCTAAAGGCATTTTACCAATATAGGGGGTGTGGATTTTATGAATGCTTTTGATGGAATGATAACAGGTTTCCAGGTCGCTTTAAGCTGGGAAGGCATCTTGTTTGTTTTAATCGGTGTCATTGTAGGTACACTGATCGGGATGATGCCTGGGTTGGGGCCGATCAGCGCCATCGCGATTATGATCCCCATCACGTATGGAATGGATCCGGCACCGGCATTGGTGATGATGGCTGGTGTCTATTATGGAGCGGTATTCGGTGGATCGACTTCTTCGATCCTGTTGAATGCTCCGGGGATATCAGGAACCGTGGCGACTGCTTTTGATGGTTATCCAATGGCACAGCAAGGCAAGGCCGGAAAAGCGTTGGCTATCGCGGCAATCGCTTCGTTCTTTGGCGGGACCGTATCGGTCATCATGCTGATGCTGTTGGCACCCGCTCTATCAAGTGTAGCCATCTCCTTTGGACCGCCTGCCTATTTTGCCTTAATGCTGATGGGGCTGACGGCTATCTCGAGTTTATCTGAAGGTTCTACTATAAAAGCGATGATTTCTGCTGTAGCCGGTGTGATGGTCGTGACGATAGGAATCGATCCACAAACCGGTACACAGCGATTCACTTTCGGAAATGTAAACTTGTTTGATGGGTTCGACTTTTTGATTATTGCACTTGGCTTGTTCGCCATCGCAGAAGTCTGCATGCTGGTCCTCAACCGGAAAAACCGCAGTTTGAGCGATGATCAGAAGCTTGGAAGTCTGAAAGTGTCCCGTGCAGACTTGAAAGAGATGAGCGGTCCGATGACGCGCCAATCATTTGTTGGGTTCATCCTGGGTGTGCTGCCTGGGGCAGGTGCAACAATCGCCTCATTCATCAGTTATATTTTCGAAAAACGCATTTCGAAAAACCCGGAGGAATTCGGGAAAGGGTCCATCAAAGGGTTAGCTGCTCCGGAAAGTTCCAATAATGCAGCCACAAGTGGTGCGTTTGTGCCGTTGCTGAGTCTTGGTATTCCAGGTTCAGGAACGACAGCAGTTATGTTGGGCGCATTTTTGGTATTGGGCGTTCAGCCGGGTCCGCTTTTGATGACGGATCGACCTGAAATCTTCTGGGGAATTATCGCAAGTATGTACTTAGGGAATATTTTTCTGTTGATCTTGAACTTGCCTCTTATTCCTTACCTGGCTAAAATTTTGAGCATTCCGAGACCGTTATTGATTTCACTGGTCATCATGTTCAGTTTGATCGGCGTCTACTCAATCAGCTTTAATGTGTTTGATCTTTATATGCTCCTTGTTTTTGGTGCCTTGGGATTTGCGATGCGGGTCTTTTCTTTCCCTGCTCCGCCATTTATCCTGGCATTCATCCTGGGTGGCATGATGGAACAGGCATTCAGACAGTCGATGACGATTTCAAATGGCAGTTTAGCGATTTTTGTCAACAGTCCACTGCCTTTGTCTTTGATCCTCGTCGCCTTCTTGTCGCTTGTGATACCGGGTCTTCTTAAGTGGAGAAGCCGACGCAAGCTGGCTAAAATGTAAGGGAGGGAATCAGGTGAGTTTTTCTGGACTTCGGCCATGGCTAAGCCTGTTGCTGTTGGGTCTAGCCGCATTTGGTCTCTTTTATACAGATCTAGGCTCGGCCTATTCACTCCAACAGCAATCAACACTCCTGCTTCTCGGGATTGCCATCTATTTCTGGACACTCAGTCCACTGCCTGTTGCGGCATCAAGTTTGGTATTGATCGGGTTGATGCTGCTGTTCGGTATTGTAGAAGAGCCGGAAGAAGCCTTCAGGGGTTTCCTGTCGAATGCTCTTTACTTTATCTTAGTGCTGTCCCTCATTTCTGCCGCTTTAGTGAGGGCGGGCGTTGACCGGGTATTTGCCCATATCATCATAAAATTCAGTAGAGGCGGAATCCGGGCAATTTTACTCGGTCTGCCTCTGCTTATTGTATTTATGCCTATCCTTTTGCCGTCAGCAGTCGCGCGGTTTCGTATACTCGAACCGATCATCGAGCAGGTGAATGATCGGTTTGGTTTTACCAAGGAAAGCCTGTTCCGCAAATATTGCATGTATGCAATCGGTATGCTGAATCAGAATGCGACGATGATTGTCTTTACGGGCGGCGGATTTCCGATTTTGGCAGCGCAATTGTTGAAGGATTTCGGCGGCATCGAAATTTCGTGGCTTGGATGGTTTTTGCGCATCGCTCCTCCTTTATGGCTGGCCATGCTGCTCGTAAGCTTTGGAGTCTGGTTTTACTTTAAGCGGAACAGCACTCCTCTGGTTGTTGCTGATTCGGAAATTCCTGAAATGGAAGATGGTGCACTTCCCCCAAGGTTCTGGTGGGTAATGCTGCCTTTTAGCATGATGATCGTCAGTTGGATTGTTTTAGACCACCAGCAGGTTCCGTTGGTTTTGGCCCCTCTGCTACTGGTCGGCTATTATGCGATGCCGGTCAATGGGCTGATAACGAATAAAACAGTAAGGGATTATGATTGGGAGACTTTTTTGCTTCTGGGCTCATCATTTTCCTTAGGATACATAATTGAAGAGAGCGGGACTGCCTTTATACTGGCTGAGCAGTTGATGGGGTTGCTGCCGGATGGACTGGGTGACTTCGGGAATACCGTCTATATTGCCTGCTTTATCTTTATCCTGCGATTCCTGTTTGTTGTTCCTTCCACTTCCATGATCATTATTTTTCCTATTATCATAAATTACGCAGGTATTCTGGATTTGTCTGTCATGTCTTCTGCTTTTTTAGTCATTATGATTATCGGCGGCGTCACTATTTTGCCAATTCACTCGCCCACGACATTTTTTGCTTTTCAAAAAAATGCATTCTCCTTAAAGGAACAACTCATTGTCGGTGGCTATTCGAGTTTTGTGGTTACTGCCATAGCGATTACTTGGGCAGTATTCTTTTGGCAATGAATCCATTCGCAGAAATCGAACTGCAGACGGATATCAGAACGGAAAACTGAATGTCTTCAAAAACCTTCATCCGATCACTAGAGGATGAAGGTTTTTTGGTTAAGGCGCTTTATTCTAGCGTGTTTACATCGATATATACCGGGTAGGGTACTTATAAGACCAAAAATAAGAGGAGGAACATGAATATGTTTAATTACACAGTAGATACATCTAAAACGGTGAGTGAAGCAGTGCAAGCACTGGAAGAGAATTTAAAGGAAGAGAAATTCGGTGTCTTATGGAATTTTGACTTAACTGCAAAGCTGCAGGAAAAAGGAGAAGACTTTGATACCCCCTACACTATTTTGGAAGTCTGCAACCCGAAAGAAGCGAACCGCGTCTTATCGGAAAACTTGATGATCGGCTATTTCCTGCCATGTAAAATCGTCGTCTATAAGGATAGTGATAGCGTGAAAATCGGCATGCCGAAGCCCACTGCCTTAATCAGCATGGTGGAAGACGAGAACATCAAATCGATTGCTGAAGATATTGAAGAGAGATTGATCAAGTGCATCGATCAATCTGCGTAACTTGCTGCGCGCTCTGCGGACAGTTGCTTTTGCCATGTTTCTTAGATCGATTTTATTGCGAGCCAATAGGTTGACTTAATACCCTTAGGGGTATAGTATAAGGATTAGTTAAACATCCTTATATTATTTATGGGAGGCATAGTTAAGATGAAATACGACAAACTTGTTGAGAATCGATTGAAAAGAATAGAAGGCCAGCTTCGCGGTGTCATCAAAATGGTTGAAAATGATGGAGAATGCAGAGATGTCGTCATGCAGCTGTCCGCGGTAAGAAGCGCAGTTGATCGCGCCATTGGTGTGATCGTCAGCGATAACCTGGAGACCTGTGTACGCGAAAGCATCGAAAAAGGCGAAAGCACTGAAGGCATGGTAAAAGAAGCTGTCGACTTGCTAGTGAAAAGCAGATAAAAAAAGTTTTGTTTGACTTTCAGAAAGACATGCTTTAATATACCCTATAGGGTATGAAAGAAGTGCGGCGCCACTATAAAACGTCATTTTTTTTCGAAATAAAATATACCCCCACGGGTAATTAAAAATGGAGGCAATAAAATGGCACAAGAGCAAAAGAAAACGACGATCGTATTATTCAGCGGGGATTACGATAAGGCGATGGCAGCTTACATTATCGCCAACGGTGCTGCGGCATACGATCATGAAGTGACAATCTTCCATACATTTTGGGGATTGAATGCATTACGGAAAGAAAATCCGCCAGCGTTGAAAAAAGGACGCTTAGAAACGATGTTTGCGAAAATGATGCCAAGAGGTGCAGATAAACTTGGTTTATCGAATATGCAGTTCGGCGGTATGGGACCTAAGATGATCAAGCAAGTCATGAAAAAGCACAATGCACTGACCTTGCCCCAATTAATTGAAATGGCAGAAGAACAGGACGTAAAAATGATCGCTTGTACGATGACGATGGACCTTCTTGGTTTGCAGAAAGAAGAACTGTTGGACGGAGTCGAATATGCAGGAGTCGCAGCTTATCTTGGAGATGCCGAAGACGGCAACGTCAACCTATTCATCTAATCGCATATACAGCAGAAGGGAAAGATGCAGCATGGAATGGATACTATGGGTTCTGATTGGAGCGGCAGCTCTTTGGATAGCTTATCGGTTCACTTCACCGGCTAAAGGAATCGAATCGATTTCTACAGAAGAAATGAAAACGCAGCTCGGCAAGAAAGATAAGCAGTATATCGATGTCCGGACGCCGGGAGAGTTCAAAGGGAACCACATTAAGGGCTTTAAGAACATCCCCTTAAATGAGTTGCCGAAGCGTATGAAAGAACTGTCAAAAGAAAAAGAAGTGCTGGTCATTTGCCAAAGCGGCATGCGCAGCAGCAGAGCCAGCCAATTATTGAAGAAAAATGGATTCACCACCATCACAAATATCAGAGGCGGTATGAGCAGCTACCGCGGCTAAAGGAGAAATCTGTAATGAAAACAATGACAACTCAGCAAGTTCAGGAATTAGTGGAAAGCAAACAAGCAATCAATTTGATCGATGTTCGGGAAACCAATGAAGTTGCGGCCGGGAAAATTCCAGGAGCCCTCAATATTCCTTTGGGATTACTGGAATTCCGGATGAGTGAACTCGATAAATCAAAAGAATATATCATGGTTTGCCGTTCAGGCGGACGCAGCGGCCAAGCCACCAACTTCCTTGAAAACCATGGGTATAAAGTGACCAATATGGATGGCGGAATGCTGGATTGGAATGGAGAAACAAACTAAACGCCTGCTGAAGAACAGGAAAATTTCCAAGGAGGAATTTAAATGGTACAAACTGACTTAACATTAGATGCAAAAGGGCTGGCATGCCCGATGCCAATCGTAAAAACTAAAAAGATGATGAAGACGATGGATTCAGGAAAAGTATTGGAAATCCTTGCAACAGATAAAGGTTCTACAGCTGATCTGCAAGCATGGGCGAAGAGTTCGGGACATCAATATATCGGCACTGAAACTGAAGGGGACGTTTTACATCATTTCCTTCGCAAAGATGGAGCTGGAGCTCCTGAAGAAACCATCACCATTCCAGAAATTTCACTGGTTGATTTCACTCAAAAGGTGGCAGCTGATGAGTACATGACGATTCTGGATGTCCGTGAAAAAGATGAATTTGAAGAAGCCCATATTCCGGGAGCAATCCACATCCCTCTAAGCGAAGTCGAAGTACGAATGGATGAATTAGCGAAAGAAGATGCAATTTATATCATTTGCCATTCGGGAAGAAGAAGCGGCATTGCAGGAGATATGATGGCCAAAAATGGTTTCGGCACTTTATACAATGTAGTACCTGGCATGAGCAACTGGACTGGGAAGACAGAGTAAAAAAATTTAGAAAAATATATACCCCTGGAGGTAATTTGAGTATGACTGTAAAAGCGATGAAAGCAAGTGACGTAGCAAAGAAAGTAGTGAACAATCAACCATTGTTCATCCTGGATGTCCGCAACGGCGATGCATTCGCTGACTGGAAAATCGAAGGCGGCAACATCCAGTATATAAATACACCTTATTTCGATTTATTGGACGGGGTCGAAGAAGTGGTTTCAGAACTGCCGACAGACAGAGATATCCTGGTCGTCTGTGCAAAAGAAGGCTCTTCCGTAATGGTGGCGGAAATGCTGTCAGAAGAAGGCGTTGACGTGGCGTATCTTGAAGGCGGTATGAAAGCTTGGAGTGAGCACCTGGAACCAGTGAAAGTCGGTGAATTGCAAGGCGGCGGCGAATTGTATCAATTTGTTCGTCTCGGCAAGGGATGCCTGTCGTACATGGCCATCTCTGAAGGGGAAGCCGCTGTTATTGATGCAACCCGCATGGCAGATATCTTCTTGGACTTCGCGCAGGAAAAAGGCGCAACCATCAATCATGTATTCGATACGCATTTGCACGCTGACCATATTTCAGGGGGCCGTGCAATTGCAGAAGCAACAGGCGCAACTTATTACTTGCCGACGGCTGACGCGGAAGAAGTGGTTTTTGGCTATACGGCTTTGGAAAACGGCTTGGAAGTGGCGATCGGCAACTCGAAAATCGACATTGAAGCTCTTTATTCACCCGGACACACAATTGGCTCTACCTCATTCATCGTAGACCATAAATATTTGATGACAGGCGATATTCTGTTCATCGATTCTATCGGACGGCCGGATCTTGCCGGCTTGGCTGATGACTGGGTAGGCGATTTAAGAGAATCCCTGTACACGCGTTACAAGGAATTAGCCAATGAGCTTATAGTCCTGCCGGCTCATTTCATGATCATGGAAGAGTTGAACGAAGATGGCAGTGTCGCTAAAAAATTGGGTGATTTGTTCAAAGAAAATCACGGCCTGAATATTGCAGATGAGCAGGAATTCCGTGATATGGTCACAAAAAACCTGCCGCCGCAGCCGAACGCTTATCAGGATATCCGCAAAACGAATATGGGCAAGATTACGCCTGATGAAGAAGTTCAGCGTGAAATGGAAATCGGACCAAACCGTTGTGCGGTTCGGTAGGTAAGGATTTTCCCAAATGAAAATATTAAGAGACGCTTTAGAGTTGAAAAATAGCTTAGATATGGAGTAAAACAATGAGACTCCCAGGGGTCCAAGCGAAGTGCCGAGTTAGCTCAGTGCAAGCCCCCAGGAAAGCGAAGCTGTTTTGTGTAATATCGGTTATTAATTCATATTAATTAAAACCCAAAAGGAGAGATTTTGATGAACGCAGATAAAGTATTGGACGCAAAAGGCTTGGCATGCCCAATGCCGATCGTAAAAACTAGAAAAGAAATGAAGGAAATGGAAAGTGGACAGGTTCTTGAGATCCTGGCTACAGACAAGGGTGCGAAAGCAGATTTAGTTGCATGGGCAAAATCCGGCGGCCATGAGTTGCTGGATTCGCAGGAAAATGGCGATGTCTTTTCATTCTGGATCAAGAAAGGCTAAGAGCTGGATGGAAGGGCATCGCGATGATGCCCTTTTCCCTTTTAGAAAGGTGAAAAAAATGAGTATTGACTTTATCATTGTCATTTTCATCATCGGCTTTGTAGGTTCCTTTGTTTCAGGAATGGTGGGAATCGGTGGTTCGATCATCAAATATCCGATGCTGCTCTACATACCGGTGATGCTTGGTTACACGGCATTCAGCGCCCATGAAGTATCGGGCATCAGCGCCATCCAGGTCTTTTTCGCGACCATCGCCGGTGTTTGGGCATACCGGGGCAGCGGCTATTTGAATAAAACCCTAATCGCTTATATGGGCGGCGCCATTTTAGTGGGCAGTTTCATCGGCGGCTATGGTTCGACTTTGCTGTCTGAGCAAGCCATCAATATTGTCTACGCGGTATTGGCGACCATTGCGGTTGTCATGATGTTCATGCCGAAAAAAGGCGTCGATGATATCCCGCTCGACCAGGTGACCTTCAATAAATGGCTGGCAGCAGGATTGGCATTCATTGTCGGTATTGCCGCCGGAATCGTTGGAGCAGCCGGTGCCTTTATCCTGGTGCCGATTATGTTGGTCGTCTTGAAAATTCCGACTCGGATGACGATCGCGACTTCGCTTGCGATTACATTTCTGTCATCCATCGGTGCGACAGTCGGCAAAATCGTCACCGATCAGATCCTGTATGGGCCGGCAGCGGTCATGATTGTTGCAAGTATACTGGCAGCTCCGCTTGGGGCAAAGCTTGGACAAAAAATGAATACTAAATACCTGCAATGGATTTTGGCTTTGCTGATTTTAGCTACAGCGATTAAAATCTGGACAGATATTTTGTAAGGCATAAAATGAGGACTGTCCCTTAAGTCCCCAAAATAAAACCGCTGGAGAAAAAGGATTGATTTTTCTCCAGCGGTTTTTGCTTTCTTATGATGGTTTTCCCTGAAAATAGCTTGCGCATGCCAGCTGTTTTCCTGAGATAAGGCATTCTTGTGGATTTTATATGAAAAGAAGAATGGTTTTAAAGTTAGTCTTAAAAGTGCTTTAAAGGGGGCATCTTCGCACCCGCTACTTAGTTTTGGATCAATTCCAGCAACCTCCCTGAATTCCCGGTTGCTGAAGGTTGTTTTGGCCAAGGGCCCTTTTTATCAGTCAGCGCTTTGGGCGCTTATTTTTTCGATTCGGTTTGATGGGTAAGTGTAGTTGCCGGTGCGTTCGATTTGAGCTACTTCATACATGGCGAGAGCCACATCTCTTGCTTCGACAGGTTTATACTTTTTCATTTTTCCCTTCAGCAATTTGCTGATGGCCGGGCTAAGGACAGTGGCTGCTTTTTCACCCAATCGAAATTCCTGGCGATTGCCAAGCAGTAAAGAGGGCTGGAAAATATGAAGTGCGGTCAAACCTATTTTCTTCAAGCGTACCTGAAGCTGTCCTTTGGTACGGCTGTAAAAGACTTTTGACTCAGCATCAGCACCCAAGGCGGTAATGATAAGAAAGTTCTTTGCCTGCTGCGACTTTGCCAATTCAGCCATCTTTAAGGGATACTCATAATCGACTTTTTTGAATGCCTCCTGTGATCCCGCTTTCTTGATGGTGGTGCCGAGACAGCAATAGACATCATCTACATCGAAGTGCTTAGCATATTCGTCCAGTTTGTCGAAATCCGTGATGACCTGTTCCAGTTTTTCATGTGCTAAGTCGAGTGGGCGGCGTACCAGGATTTTCACCCCTTTGTAATGGGGGCTTGCTAGGAGGATATGGAGCAATTCGTTGCCGACAAGTCCGCTGGCACCTGCCAGTAAGGCGGTTTTGTTGTTCATTTTGAACGACTCCTTTTTCTGTGTCATCTATCTCTTAGAACTTACTATACCTCACTACACAGGGAATTGTCTTTTTTGCTTTGATTCTTTGGCTGAAGGGGTACAATAAGAGAAAGGTCGATAGGAAAGGAAGAAGCGCATGAAACCAGTGATAGTCGCTGAAAAACCAAGCCAGGCAAAAGCTTATGCGGAAGCATTCAAGTCCGTGAAACGCGATGGCTATATTGAACTTGCACCCGATGCGATTTTTCCGGAGGGTGCCTATATCACATGGGGGATCGGACATCTTGTGGAGTTGAAAGAACCGAAGGCCTATGACCCGAAATGGGGAAAATGGTCGCTGGCTGCGCTGCCGATTTTGCCGGATACCTATCAGTTTCAGGTGGCAAGAGGCAAGGCACAGCAATTTGGCATCATCAAAAAATTGATTTTCCAGACCGATACGGTCATCAACGCCTGTGACGTTGACCGGGAAGGCTCCAATATATTCTATAGCATCTACTACCAGACAGGTGCCAAAAACAAGAAGATTCAGCGGTTATGGATCAATTCACTGGAAGCGGATGAAGTGAGGAAAGGCTTTCAGGAACTGCGGGACAATCGGCAGGACCTATTATTGTATCAGGAAGCCAAAGCGCGTCAAATCAGTGATTGGCTCGTCGGGATGAACGGATCCCGGCTGTACTCCCTCTTGCTTCAGGAAAAAGGCATTCACGAAGTCTTTGCCATCGGACGTGTGCAGACACCGACCGTGTTCCTGATCTATCAGCGCGAAAAAGAAATTGAAGCGTTTGTACCAGAGCCTTTTTATGAAATTGAAGGTGTTTTTGATGTGGAAAAAGGGCGCTACAAGGGGAAAGCGAAGCTCAGGGCAAAAGAGCGGAAAGAAGCGGAAGAGCTTTTGGCCAAACATGCCATTACTGCCAAAGAAGGAGGCATTGTGACTCAGGTGAAAACCACCGAAAAACGCACACCGCCGCCACAGCTCCATTCTCTTTCGACCTTGCAGGCTGCAGCGAACCGGAAATGGAAATACAGTCCGGCTAAAGTGTTGTCTGTCATGCAGGGATTGTATGAAAAGAAACTGGTCAGCTATCCAAGAACGGATACCCAGCATATTACACCGGGTGAGTTCAGCTATTTAGCAGGACAAGCCGAAAAATATCAGCAGCTGATCGATGCACCGTTCCCGATTGCTTCCAAATCACCGAAAAAGCGGTTTGTTGACAGTTCTAAAGTCCAGGAGCATTATGCCATCATCCCAACAAAAACCATTCCGACAGCAAGAAAACTGGAAGGGTTGGCAAGAGACGAACGAAATCTCTATGAAGAAGTTTTACGGACAACGTTAGCGATGTTCCATAAAGATTACCGCTACGCCGAAACGAAGGTGACTACGGACGTCAAAGGACTGGCATTTTTCACAACTGGAAAAACCGAGCTTGAAAAAGGCTGGAGAGAGCTATTTCCACCCGCGAAGGAAACAAAGCAGGAACCATCTTTGCCGGAATTGCAGGAGCAGGAGCGGGTGAAAAGCAAGGTCGACATAAAAGAAAGTATGACGACACCGCCAAAACCTTATACGGAAGGCCAGTTGATCGCCATGATGAAGACCTGCGGGAAGTTTGTCGAGGATGTGGAAGATACCGAGATCCTGAAAGAAGTTGAAGGGTTGGGAACAGAAGCGACAAGAAGCGGAATCATCGAGACGATCAAACGCCATCAATACATTTCAGTTACTAAAAACATTGTTTCAATCACGGATAAAGGACGCATCCTGTGCCAGTCCATCGAAGGGAACTTGCTTTCCAGCCCGTCGATGACTGCGAAATGGGAGACCTATCTGAAGAAAATCGGCAAGGGCGAAGGTTCGGCGGAGGTGTTTCTGGCGACGATCGGCAAATTCATCCAAAAGCTGCTCGATGAAGTACCTGGGCAAATGCAGAAAAACGGATTGCCGGCACAGATGGCGACGCCCAGCGCCAAGGATGAAATCGCTCCTTGTCCGAGATGCAAGACCGGTATGATCGTATCGAGGAGAGGCTCTTACAATTGCACCGAACACGCTAATGGCTGCAAGCAGTCATTTCCGGCAACCTTCCTGAAGAAGCGGTTGACGGCCAAACAGATCGAATACTTGTGCACAAAAGGGAAAACGCCGGTCATTAAAGGCTTCGTTTCGAAGAACGGCAAGAAATTCAACGCAAAACTGGTGCTGGAAGACGGCAAGTTGAAGATGGAGTTTTAAAGGTTTTAAGTAGGGATGTTCTGAAGAAACTGGTGCAGGGGCGCTGATTTTAAAGCTATATAAGTTGGACTAAAGAAGTAACATTTATATGTCAATTCGACGGTTATGGAAGAGAAGAGAGCAATGCTCCTCCGTAAGCTCTGTCGCCAAGGTGGACCAAATTCTTCTGTCGTACCTTAATTCATGCGATAAGCCGAGAAGAACACTCACCTTACTGCCCCATCTCATCCTGAGCAGCACCGGCGCTGGAGAACTCTCAAAGATATGGAACAAAACAGCGAAGACTCCTGCGGCTTAGCGATTCGACCGATACACCGCAGGGAATAAGGCGGGCAAAAGGAATTTGCCTACCTTATTTGCGACGAAGCTAGCGCAGCGATGCAGGAGCACCGGTTTTTCGCAGCGGACGAGGAGGATTGGGCGGGAGCCTTTGGCAGTTGGCACCGCGACGTCCTGTCGCGCCAACTGCATGACCCGCATCCTGCGGGCCCGAAAGCGAAGCTGTTTTGCGGAGTATCGACTAAAATAAATCATTAGTTCCACTTATATAGAAATAATCAGTTTAATAGAAATATATAAGGGCTGAGAATCAAAAGCTTGATTGGTTGCAATGGCTCCAGTCTTTCTTTGATAATGAATAAAGAAGACCTAACCTAACAATTCACGGGAAAGGGAGTTTCGCATGGAATATAATTTTGATGAAATCGTCAACAGAAGAGGCACTTACTCCATGAAATGGGATGGGGGGGACCTGATCAAACAATTCGGTCTTACTGAAAGATACGATGAGGACACGATTCCGCTGTTTACCGCCGATATGGATTTGCCGGTTCCTCAGCCCTTAGTTGAGGCTTTGCATAAAACAGTGGATCACCGGATTTACGGCTATTCCGTTTTTCCGGATGAATACTTTGAGGCCATCCAGTCCTGGATGCAGAAGCGGCATGGCTGGAAAGTCGAAAAAGAGCAGATTACCTATAGCCCAGGTACAGTTCATGCATTGAATATAGCGGTTAAGGCATTTACGAATTTGGAAGATGGTATCATCATTCAACGTCCAGTTTATCCTCCTTTCACTTCCGTCATTGAAGGGAACGGCCGGAAAGTAGTGAACAACGCACTGAAACAGGAGGCTGATGGATATTATTCCATCGATTTCGAGGATTTCGAAGCCAAGGCAAAGGATGACCATACGACAATGTTCATTCTTTGTAATCCACATAACCCGACAGGCAGACTCTTCAATGAAGAAGAGTTGAAAAAAATGGCTGCCATCTGTCATGAACATAATGTTTTGATCGTGGCTGATGAAATCCATGGAGATTTGCTGCGCCGTGGAAAGGAATTTATTCCGATGGCTAAAGTAGCCGACCAAAACGACCATATCATTACCTGTACAGCCATCAATAAAACCTTCAATGTTGCAGGATTGCATTGCACCAATGTCATCATTTTGGATGAAGAGCTGCGCACTAAATTCGCCACTGAAATGGGCATGCAATTAGCATCTCCATTTGCCATTGCTGCATTGATTGCCGTTTATAACGAAGGCGAGGATTGGCTTGAGCAGTTAAAGGATTATGTTGATGGCACAATGGTGTATATAAAGGAATTCTTAGCTGAAAAAATGCCTGAAGTGAAGGTAGCCATTCCGGAAGGCACATATATCATGTGGCTGGATTTCAGCGGCTACGATATTTCAGCAAAAGATATCCACGACCGTATCTATAATAAAGCCAATGTCCTGCTGGAAGACGGCAGCATGTTCGGTGAAGAAGGAGAATTCTATCAAAGAATCTGTACGCCTTCTCCACGGCCGCTCATTAAAGAAGCTTTAGACCGAATAGCCAAGGAATTCGAAGACATTTCCCATAAAAAGGATGTGGGGAAAGTGGAAGAACAATAAGCTGTCTGATTTTACAGGCAATTGAATTTACTGTAACTTTACCTTTACTGCGAAATTTAGTATAATAAAAAGACTTGGAAAACAATAGCGTTTCCGACTTGGTATAAAATTCCATTCAAAATTGTGGCTACTGTCCATATCACATCTAATTTTATATCTTGGTTAAATATTTCAGACGATAGAGCTGACATAAAAGCCGAAAAGATTGCCTTGAAAGAGAGGCGGTTCTTTTCGGCTTTTTCTATTTCTGAAAAAGAAAGGAAGCGAATTTCATGTATTACTTTGTGGATCATAAGAAAAAGAAAATCCATCAACGCCAATTTGCGGGAGACCGGTGCGGGTTTGTAGAAACGCCTGTGGAAAAAAGGGAATTTACAGATCGTGTTGATTATATCGAGCAGTTGGAGGAAGAGGATTCCTATGAGTTTTGTCCCTATTGCCAGACAGCCCAGACCATCAGCAGCTAAGAGGGAATTTATAGAAGGCTGAATGCTCCAGGAAGTTGCCAAATTGAAAAAAACCATGGACAAGTAGTTTCTCCATGGTTTCAGAAGCCAGCTAAAGCTGGCTTTTTCTTATTTGGCGTTTTCCAGCAGCAACACAATATACCCTTTATCCGAAATGAAGTTCCAGTCGAGGAACACTTCCGAAATAGGTTGCTCAAGAATAGCTTCGATGCGTGTCTGCAATAATAATCTTCGCTCCAAAGGGCGCTTCACTAATTTCAATTCCTCGACAAAGCCGCCATGGATCAACTCTTTTTCGATTTCAACAAAAATTCCGGACCGCTCAATCAATAGTGTCCGGTTGTTTAACCAATACAGCTCTGTCGATTCAGGTGTTTTTTGTGCTTTTCGGCTGGCTTCATTCACTTCTTCACGAACGCTTTCAATCTGAATAGCTGAATCCCATGCAATTTCTTTTGCTCCAGACTTATCCGCCATGATCGCCAATATCATCCCGGTTTGATCGTCTAAATTCCAGTCTGCATATACCTCTTCAACTTCCAGATTTCCAATCTTCCATAAATCCAATTTTATATCCGCTGCCAACTGGTTCATCAATAGGTCACGCGTCTCCAACACCCTTCGATGCTCCTGCTGTTTCAGCAAAATCCTTTCAGTTGGAGCCAAAAATCCCCGAAGGTGTATAGAAATAAAAGGAGGTTTGACTGTCACGAATACTGATGTAGGCCCTTTTCCAAAATGGTCACGCAATAAGGTGGAAATATAGCTGCCGACTTCAGTGTGCAGTGTTTTTTCTTTGGACATGTTTAGCTCTCCTTTTATTGTGCGGCTGTAAGATTCCGACTGTTTGTTATTGTTCAATTGGCTTCATTATACGGGATTATCATAGGCTTTTAAAGAAATCGAAATAAGATAATGGGATTTTGACTTCTTATTTCTTTATTTGGGAAGAAACAAGCGATTTTGTGAAAAAGTTTAGGATTTTTGAATCAGGAATAAGGTTTTTCATTCGTTTCTTTGTTTGGTACCGGTAAAAAAAGGGTATTATTTGGAAAAAGCTGCACTGCTTTTTTCTTTTATCTGCTTGCTTGACCAAGAAAGGAGGATTCCATGCCTTCATCTACAGTCAAAACCGTTGACTACACAAAAGAGAAAAACCGAAGAGTCCATGCTAAAAGAAACGTCTGGTCAGGACTCTTATTTGGTATCGGTTTAGTGGCGTTTATCGACGAAGCTGTATTTCATCAGTTGCTGCACTGGCACCATTTCTATGATCGGTCCACGACAGATGCAGGCCTAGTTTCAGATGGAATTTTCCATGCTTTCAGCTGGTTTGCGACCGTAGCTTCCCTGTTTCTTTTGGCTGATCTCCAGCGGCGAAAAGCCTGGTGGCCCAAGCGATGGACAGGCGGCGTGCTGGTTGGTGCTGGAGCTTTTCAACTTTACGATGGCATCATTCAACATAAATTATTAGAGCTTCACCAAATCCGTTATGGTGTGGATTTGTTGCCGTATGATCTTGTTTGGAATATAACAGCGGTAATTTTGCTTTTGGCTGGAATAGTTCTGCTATGGCAAACCCCGAACACTCCAGTGAAATCAAATGGCAATCGGGAATGAATCTCGAATTTTGCAGTCTTTTATCAAGGTGTGTGCCTAGAATTATCATCACTAAGGGGAACATCCGCTTTATCTTTCGTATTTGCCTTTTAAAGGAACGAATAGGACTTCATTTAAAAGAGTGGTGTGGGTTCTGCCATCCGAATCCTTTTCAATCAAACGGAGTTCCTGACTGAAGGAGTTTCCGACCGGAATAACCATCTTTCCACCCTCATTCAATTGTTCGAGCAGTTCTCTCGGCACTTCGGAAGCCGCGGCGGTGACCATGATCCGGTCGAAGGGAGCATGTTCTTCCCACCCTTCACTGCCATCACCCAATCTATAATGAATGTTCTGGAAGTCCAATTGCTCTAGCCGCTCTTTTGCGCGCTTCTGCAATTCCTCAATCCTCTCGATGGTGTAGACAGTTCCAGAAAAAGCTGCCAGTAAAGCGGTTTGAAAACCTGATCCTGTTCCCAGTTCAAGTACTTTCTGTTTTGGCTGAAGGTCAAGTGCCAGAGTCATTTCGAGAACCAAAGATGGTTGAGAGATGGTTTGTTCAAAGCCGATAGGCAGGGCTTGGTCGAAAGGGGCCAGGTCTTTGTTGGCGTCCATAAAAAAGCTGCGGTCCATCTGTTTGAAATAGGAAATGATTTCTTTTCGTTGACTGTTCATTACTTTCACCTGCTTTCTTTTATTGGAGCTGCATCAAACTGAATAGCTGAGCCATGCATTTTCTGAGCAGTCTTGTTACATTAATTTTAAGGAAATCATTGCGAACTGTATAGTAATTGCTACGGAGGTCGATGTCTTTAAAGAAGGGGTGATTATGATGGGATTTCAGCAAATGGCCATTGGAAAAATCGAAGAAGGGCTCCATCAAAATGGTCGGCCACTGGAACTCGCCACACTCGGGATGGGCTGCTTTTGGGGACCGGAGGCGAGGTTCGGGAGCATCCCTGGAGTCGTCCGAACGCGTGTCGGTTTTGCAGGCGGGACGCTCCCGTCTCCTACTTACCGCAGAATGGGCGATCATACGGAAACAGTCCAAATTGAGTTTGATCCATTGATGATCAGTTATGCAGAGGTGCTTAGGGGATTTTGGCAGAATCATTATCCGAATCGTGATAATTATAAAGGGAGACAGTATATCTCTTTATTGCATTACCACACAGAGCAGCAGCGGAAAACGGTTGGCATAATCAGAGAAGAAATGGAGCTGCAGTTGGGGGAGCCGATCGAAACGGAAATTTCATCTTACAGCCAATTCACTCTAGCCGAGGAACGTCATCAAAAATACTACTTGAAGCGTTATCCTAAAGCATTGGAACAGACAGCTGAGCTTTACCCGGACCCGGCATTTCTTACGGACTCAACTTTCGCTGCCCGGTTAAATGGATTTGTGAAAGGCTTCGGTACAAAAGCCGGTGTGCTGGAAGAAATAGGACAGTGGAGCATTGGGGAAAACGAAAAGACTTATTTGATCGATCTTTTTTCAACGATGAAATGGTAGAGAGACGGGGAGGAAGGCTCTGTTGCAGCTGAATTTGAAGAGCCAGGAGGGATACTGTGGATTTACTTCCGACAGACTATGTGGAGATTGTCACCCGGTTGCTGGCAGCCGCTTTTTTCAGTGGGTTGATCGGCATTGAAAGAGAAGCAAAAAAACAGCCGGCGGGTCTCCGAACTCATTTATTGGTGGGAATAGGTTCCTGTCTTATGATGATTTTGTCCATAACCGGTTTTGATTCCTTCATCAACCGTGACAATAGCACAATCCGTTATGATCCAGCGCGTATCCCTTCCTACGTCATCAGTGGGATTGGTTTTCTGGGTGCGGGGACAATCATCGTTCATCGCGGCTCGGTGAGAGGGCTGACGACAGCAGCTTCAGTATGGGTTGCTGCCGGTTTGGGATTGGCTATCGGGGCAGGAATGTATTTTACTGCATTTTTGACGACTGCTATTGTTTTACTGACTTTGTACGGATTGTATCAGATTGAAAACAAGTTTTTTAAAAGGCGGCTGCAGAAATCTGTGACAGTGACGGCCGAGGATCGAGATGTCTTGTTTGCTGAGCTGGTCGCTGTGTTTGAAGAATTGCAAATGGACATCTCCGATTTTCAGATTGAGAATGCTGTGTCTTACGGAGATAAAAGCTTTTCAACCTATAATTTTATCATCAGTGGAAGTAAGGTTGATAAGGAGATCAAATTAGTCCAGAAGCTGCAAGAAATTAAAGGGGTAAGAAAAGTGAATTTGTAAAAGGGAGAAAAACCGAACGAACGCCGTCTTCGGTTTTTTTTTGCGTTTCGCAAAAAAGGGAATGATGGCGAAGGCAGAGAACATAGAACTATAACGATCTTTCACAAATATAAAGAAGAGGTGACATCCAGTGGATCAAACAACTTTGATTTTGGCATTGTTGCCAATCCTTATCATCCAATTTGCTCTGATGATTTTTGCATTGGTAGACTTGATAAAAAACCCAAATCCAAACGGTCCGAAATGGATGTGGGGCATACTTATTGTTGTTATTAACATTATTGGACCCATCCTATACTTTGTCATTGGGAGGAGAAATTATTGAACATCGTAGAAGTAGAAAGACTGACAAAACGTTATGGACAGGAAAATGCAGCTGAAGAACTCTCTTTTGTATTGGAAGAAGGTACGGCCACGGCTTTGATTGGTCCGAATGGAGCAGGAAAAACGACAACTTTATCGATGTTGGCTGATCTCCTGTCTCCGACAAGTGGGAAAGTCACGATGGCCAAAGGGCTGACAATCGGCTTTCTTCCTCAGTATCCGCAATTCTTTCCTTGGTTGACAGCCCTTGAATTTACAGAAATGGCTGCCAAACTAAGTGGCGTTGAAACAAAGAAAGCGAGATTACAGGCAACGCGCACATTGGAATTTGTAGGACTCGGAACTGCCTTGACTAAAAAAACCGGAACTTTTTCAGGAGGGATGAAACAGCGTCTGGGTCTTGCGCAGGCCATTGTCCATCAGCCAAAACTGCTTCTTTTGGATGAACCGATTTCAGCTCTGGATCCTACCGGACGCCGCGAAATCATGGATTTGTTGAAATCCCTGCAACAGGATACGACAATCCTGTATTCGACCCACATTTTAAACGACGCGGAAGAAATGACGGACCAATTGCTATTTATGAAAGACGGGCGGCTGATTGAGCAAGGTTCGTTGAATGAAGTCAGAAATCGGCATGCCAATCCACGCATCCGAATCCGGCTTCAAAACCATGCCCAAGCGTTGGAGTTTGCTGAAGGACAGGCATGGGGTTCTGAAGTTAAAGAGAATACCATCTTTCTTCCGGTTCAGGAAAGCGGCCCAACCATGCTTCAAGTGCTTCAGGTTTTGGCTTCTAAAAAACAGGATGTTCTAGGCGTTGAGTTTCAAACGGCTTCATTGGAAGAAATCTTTTTAAAGGTGGTTGCTGGCAAATGAAGCATTTCGGAATTTTGATGCAAAAAGAGTGGCGGGAAAATGCGCGGAATTATAAAATTTACTGGATACCTGCTATTTTTATCCTTTTGGGAATTACAGAACCTGCAGTGAATTACTTTCTTCCGCAAATACTTAAAGCATCCGGCGGCTTGCCGGAAGGTGCGGTTTTTGAAATACCGACCCCAACACCGGAACAAATTTTAATGGCGGTCCTTCAACAATTTCAAACCATTGGTATGGCTGTGCTAATTCTTGCGTATATGGCAACCATAGCTGGGGAACGGAAAAGTGGAACTGCAACTCTATTGTATGTGCGCCCACTCTCTTTTTCCGCTTATTTCTTAAGTAAGTGGGTGGTGGCGGCTGCCATTTCCTTGGCCAGCGTTTGGCTCGGTTTCTTTTCGGGCTATTACTATACACTGTTATTTTTCGGAGAGGTGGAAATCATCAAGCTTCTTCAAATGATCGGCTTCTATAGCTTCTGGGTATTGCTCATCCTCACCATTGTTTTAGCTGCAAGTGCCGCTTTGCCTAACGGTGGACTTGCCGCTGCTGCCGCATTTGCTCTATATGTGCTTCTTCAATTAGCCGATGGTCTTTTCGGAGCGAATTGGTCTGTCTCACCTGTCAAAATCCCTCAGTATGCAGCAACTTGGCTGACAGGGAACCCGGATATCTCCAGCCTCTGGGGAGCCGTCGGAATTGCTGTTGTTATCATCTTGGTTTTATTCGGTTTCGGCAGCTGGACAGCTCAGAAAAACAAAGCTAAAACCAAAGTTTAATAGGGAAATGAATCGGATAAAAAGCCGCAAGGGCTTCACTGGAATATGTGCTTTTCTTGGAGACAATTGGTAACGAGACGGAAAGGAGCTGGAGCAATTGCTGCATCATGTAGAACTTAATGTTTCAAGTTTACCGGAAGCTAAATCGTTTTACAGCGAGTTGTTGCCGCCGCTCGGGTATGCCCTGTTTCAGGAATGGGAAAAAGGCTTCAGCTACAAGTCAGGTCCTACATATATCGTGTTTGTACAAACGGAGGAACAATTCATCCAGATTCCATATCACCGGAAACAAACGGGGTTGAACCATTTAGCCTTTCAGGCGGCTTCACGCGTGCAAGTGGACGTGATGACTCAAAAAATGAGACAATGGAGAGCGCAAGTCCTGTATGAAGATCTTCACCCTTATGCAGGTGGTCCAAATTATTATGCGGTTTTCCTTGAAGGTCCTGATCGCTTGAAAATTGAAATCACAGCACCAGGTGAAGTGAACGTCCATGCATAAGGAAAGCCTGGAGCGTTTTTGGCTGCGCCGCCAAAAGAAAAGATGGGGTATGATAACCCCATGGACTGAATCAGAATCGAATAGAGGTTAATTTTTATGAAGAAACTTGCAGTATTCTTACTGCTCGCGCTAGTGGTGTTGGGTGGAATCTGGAGCAGCAATAAGTGGGTGCAAACCACTGAATATACAATAGCATCGGATGAGATGCCGGAAGCTTTCGATGGAGCAAGAATTGTTCAGGTATCCGATTTACATAACGCGACTTTTGGAAGAAATCAATCGTCGCTGATTGAAAAGGTTGAAGCAGCTGAACCTGATGCCATTTTTTTGACAGGAGATCTTGTGGACAGCAACCGCTATGATCTGGATGCCAGCTTGGTTTTGGTGGATGCCCTTGTAGAAATGAGTGAAGTCTATTATGTGACTGGCAATCATGAAGTGGCTTCCAATAAAGTAGATGAAATTATGGAAGCATTGCAGGACCGAGGTGTCACGGTCCTGGCGGATGATTCTGTCGAATGGAGAAAAGAGGAGGAGTCAATCCAGATTGCAGGAATCGATGATCCGCTCATGGAACCTGATTTCCATGAAGAAGAAGTCACTCGGCATAGCCTCGATCAGGCACAGCTGACGGACGATTTTACATTGTTGCTGGCACATCGGCCGGAATATTTTCCTATCTATGCGGAAAGAGGCGTAGATGTCGTCTTCTCTGGCCATGCTCATGGGGGACAAATCCGTATTCCTGGAATCGGTGGGTTGATTGCTCCGGGGCAAGGGTGGTTTCCTAAAGTGACGGAAGGAATCTTCGAAAAAAGCCAATCGAAAATGGTTGTCAGCCGCGGACTTGGCAACAGTACTTTTCCTGTCCGTATTTTCAATTTGCCGGAAATCGTTGTTGTAACACTGGAAAAAGGATAAGCGCAAGATGGATTGTGGATTATATGCTGACTGATGTCTGCCCAATCAACGGCAGCTGACCAGGCTTGCCGGTTTCAAGCCGATCGATGATTAGTGAACGCAAACAGGGAGGCTGCTAAGTGTGATCAAGAAAAAAGAAGTTTCATTGCACCGTTATTCCTCAAAAGTGTCAATCGACTATGATCTGCCATCAGATCAGCTGGAGTTTACACGGTTGCCGAAAGAAATTGTGGAAAAAGATGCCAAAGATCCATTAAAGCATTTCATCATCATCAAAGCACGTGGAGAAGATGCCGGATTTTTTGAATTGGATGAATCGGAAGACCGCAAGAAATACTCAGACAACCCGAAAGCATTGTTGTTGAGGGGGTTTTCTGTGAATCCGAAATTTCAGGGCAGAGGCATCGCGACCGGTTCAATCTATGCATTGCCTGAATTCATGGAATCGGAATTCCCTGATTTTGATGAAGTGGTGCTGGGGGTCAATGCCCGCAATATACCAGCTCAGCGCCTATATCAAAAGGCAGGGTTTAAAGACACAGGCAGACGGATTATGCGCTCTAAAGGCGAGCAATATGTTATGTCCCTGTATACAAAAAAAGCCAAGTGACAGCAGAAATGCTGCCGCTTGGCTTTTTGCGTTTATTCGAAATAAAGGTGCCTATGCAGACTGCAGCCTGGATTGAACGGTGAAGAACAGCTTGGACAAATAGATGTGCAAGCTAGATATTCATCAACAGACAGTTCGTATCCGCAGGTTCCGCATAAAACCGCCTTTTCATGGAAACGGTCCCTTGGCCAAACCTGATGCTTTCCGCAGCCGGCAGCCTCATGGCATTCGAAGCATGGAAAATAGTCCTGGCAGCAAAAGAACTTGATGGCGATGCGGTCTATGGGGGAATGGTAATGGGCACAACGTGTTTCGGCATCTACTTGAATGCCTCTCACTCTTTGATGATGAGCCATATCAAATCTTCCTTTCTGAAAAGGGCATAGAACGTATAAGCTGAATCCTGAAAATCTTCACTGGTTGTTTCGGGTGCTGGTTTGCAGCGCTAATTGAAAATAATCACTTCGATTTATAGGGTTCAGTATCTTTCTATGCTACTATGAAAGGGACGAAACTACGAATCTAATTCTTCGGGGCAAGGTGAAATTCCTTACCGGCGGTGAGCAGGAAACTGCAAGTCCGTGACCCGATTGAGCGAATGCGGACATAGGCCACTATGTTTTGAGCGCTCAAGCGGTGGAGCTGGTGAAATTCCAGCACCGACAGTTACAGTCTGGATGGGAGAAGAATTCAGAGATCGGCTTCGTTATGTGCCTCTTCTTTTCAATTAGTTGAAATTGAAAGGAGGAATTTGTATGACCAAAAATTCTTTTCAGGGACCAGTCCCTGAAATCACGATGCGATCATTTTTAATCCCGCTCCTTTCCTTCAAGGAAAATGGGCTTCTTCAAGGTAAGAAAAACTGCCGGAAAACCGGCAATCCTGAAAAAGAAGCAGGGCACATGTACATTTATTTATGGATACAAAACCTTCTGAGCAACCCTTTCCTCACCACCCATACGCCCCATGGTGGAAAGCACCCAAAAACTTGTACGGCCCCAATTGAATACAGTCTGGCAAACAGAACGGAGGAGTGTGCCTAAATGTTTACAGGTATTGTCGAAGAAGTCGGCCATGTCGCTTCAGTCCGCACTAAACCCCAGGCTATGGAATTAACGATTTCCTGTGCGCTGATCTTAGAAGACATTAAACGCGGAGACAGCATCTCCATTAATGGAGTTTGTTTGACTGTCTCTACATTCAGTTCCAGCACATTCACAGTCGATGTCATCCCGGAAACGGTCAAGTCTTCGACGATGATCGGATTGAAAGCAGGCGGACGTGTGAACTTAGAACGTGCTATGCCAGCTAACGGGCGTTTCGGCGGCCATTTTGTCAGTGGACATATTGATGGCGTCGGTACGATCCGTTCAGTGAAAAAAGAAGCGAATGCTGTGACGAAGACAATTGAGCTCAATCCCCAGCTGATGAAGTACATGATGCTGAAAGGTTCCATTGCAGTCGATGGAACTTCATTGACGATTTTTGCGCTTGGCCATAATACGGTGACCATTTCTTTGATTCCCACAACACAGGAAGATTCGCTGTTAGGCGAAAAAGGCATCGGCGACAAGGTCAACATCGAATGTGATCTGTTGGCGAAATACACCGAACGTGTCCAGACAGCAGAACCGAAAATCAGCAGAAGCTGGCTGGCGGAAAATGGATTTTAAAAGGAGGCGTTGAAGAGATGTTCTACACCGTAGAAGAAGCCGTCGAAGATTTGAAGAATGGCAAAGCCATCATTGTCATCGATGATGAAGATAGGGAAAATGAAGGTGATTTTATCGCATTGGCAGAGTTTGCTTCACCTGAGATCGTCAACTTGATGGCGACTGAAGGAAGAGGGCTGATCTGTGTGCCAATTGCCCAATCCATCGCCCAAAGTTTGCAGATCGGCCTAATGACCGACCATAACACAGATGAATTCGGCACTGCTTTCACCATCAGTATCGACCACAAAGATACAACGACGGGAATCAGTGCTTTTGAACGCTCCCACACGATCACCAGTTTAGTGAAAGCGGATGCGAAAGCAACAGACTTTAAACGTCCTGGGCATATTTTTCCATTGATTGCGAAAGATGGCGGGGTGCTTGACCGCACTGGACACACCGAAGCTGCTGTCGATTTGGCGAAGCTTGCGGGATCACCTCCTGCAGGCGTCATATGCGAAATCATGAATCCGGACGGCACAATGGCGCGTGTGGACGATTTGCTGAAAGTGGCGGAACGGCTCGGCCTTGGCATTCTCACGATTAAAGATCTGGTATCCTACCAGCAAAAAAAACAAAACACGACAGCCTACTAATCTACTAGAGGAGATGGAACTGAATGACTGTACATTTTGAAGGATATTTAAACGGTGAAGGACTGCGGATCGGCATAGTTGTCGGACGTTTTAATGAATTTATCACGAGTAAATTGCTGGGCGGCGCGGAAGATGCTTTGAAGCGCCATGGTGTTGGAGAAGATGATGTCTCTATTGCCTGGGTGCCAGGAGCTTTTGAAATTCCGCTTGTAGCAAAAAAAATGGCGATGAGTGGAAACTATGACGCAGTCATCACTTTAGGGACAGTCATCAGAGGCGCAACTCCTCATTTTGATTTCGTCTGCAGTGAAGTCGCGAAGGGAGTATCAAGAGCCAGTGACCAAGCCAATATCCCGGTCATCTTTGGAGTCTTGACGACGGACTCCATTGAACAGGCAATTGAGCGTGCAGGAACAAAAGCCGGCAACAAAGGCTGGGAATCAGCAGCGGGTGCCATTGAAATGGCAAATCTGATGAAAAAATTATAATACAGCACTCCTGAGCTTTCGCTCAGGAGTTTTTTTGAGGTTAAAAGGCTGAATTTGGGGAATGGAAAGTATAACAGCAGTAGGACTGATGAATCAGAATGAAGCTGACTACAGAGAAAATAGTGAAGTGACTGAAGGATACTTCTGAAGAGTATCTGAATGGGGAAAATTGAATTAGGGGGAGAGTTATGGACAAGACCATCTATTTAATCAGGCATTGCCAGGCGACCGGACAATCTCCGGATGCAGAATTGACTGAAGCGGGAAGAAAACAAGCGCAGGATTTGGCGGAGTTTTTGAGGGGACGGCAGGTGGTCCATTTTATTTCCAGTCCGTTTACACGTGCCATCCAATCCATCGAACCGGCAGCAGACCAGCAGGATTTGCCGATTGAAATCGATGACCGCTTGGCAGAACGCGTGTTAAGCACTGAAGATTTGCCTGACTGGATGGAAAAGTTGGAAGAGTCTTTTGGGGATGCAGATTTGAAATTTGCAGGAGGCGAATCGGGAAAAGAAGCAACGGCCCGAGCCATGGAAGTCTTGAGTGAAATGAAAGATAGAACCGCAGCGGTGACCCACGGGAACCTGCTTGGGTTGCTGCTGAAGCAGATCGACGAAAGCTATGGGTTTTCGGAGTGGAGAAAACTAACCAATCCGGATGTCTATGAAGTGACTATAAAACAAGGGATACCTTCCGTGACACGTATTTGGAGTTGATTCCATAAAGTGGAATGCAGATCTTCCATATCTGAAAGTTGGAGCTTGACCGCCTTTAAAGCAAGGCAAAAGAGCCGGCAGCGTTTAACTTGCTGCCGGCCTGAAACGCGTCCGCTTTTGCTTTACCCTGTTATTAAACAGGCTGATTATTCAAGCGTGTTTCCTTCATTTGGAATGGGATTGTTTTTCAGCATGCCAGCTAAATGATAGGTATTATAGGCGAGGCGCTGGATGGCTGATTTTGTGAACTCGTTGTCCCGGCCAGCATCCATATAGGAATCGCCGGGACCGGCTTCACCTACCCAGTATGCATCCACGTTCGGCGGGATGACGAAGCCGATATGAGAAAGTCCATAGAGAATGGAAGCCGCTGAATGTTTGGCTCCATCTTCATTTCCCGTTACAACGGTACCGCCGACTTTGTTATAGAAAATAGCTTGTCCTTTGTCATTGGTAACGCTGCTGCTGCCGTAAAGGCGCTCAATTGCCTGCGTGGCCAACGAGCTTTTTTCTCCGAGCCATATGGGGGTACCGATGATGACAATGTCAGCAGCTAATACTTTTTCCAGGATCTGCGGCCATTCATCTCCCTCGCCCATGTCTTCCTGGACGCCATAGGCTATGGAATAATCAGCCAAACGAACAATTTCAGATTCTACCCCCAACTGATTATAATGGAATTGAACATCATTGATGAATCCTTCTGTATGAGAAGGTTCCTTTGAACTTTTTAACGAAGTATTAAGAAAAAGCGCTTTTAATGTTTGCATGGTATCGCTCCTTTTAGGTAATCAGTCTCTATAAATTCAACCGAATCCGCTGCTGATCAGCGAAATAGCAGTTCAACTTATACAGTCCTCTATTCCCGTTAGAAAATAATATATGCAACATCCAATTCGAGTATTCGTCTGTAGAAAAGAGGTGTTCCAAATGAAAAAAACCGATTTGCTGCCATATGGCCTCATTTTTCTTTTGTTATTGATTAAAGTGAGCGTTTTTCGTGTGCTTATTTTTGATTCAAAATCGATTTTGCATATCATACTGATTGAATTCCCGATGTGGGCTTTTCTGCTGTCAATTATTTTAATACTCGCTAAAAATCAATTGTGGCGGGCGGTGTGGCTTTTCAACCTGTTGGTTTCCGTCATCTTTTTTACAGTTACACTTTATATCCGCTATTATTCCACGATTCCTTCTTATTACGATCTGCAGCAATTGACGCAGACCGGCTCTGTCAGCAATACCATTACGATGCTGTCGACTCCATGGGATCTCCTCTTTTTCCTGGACGCTGTCCTATTAGTATTCATAGCGCGGCGTTGGAAAAATCCTGTGAAGTTTACAGGATTGAACTACATGGCTGTCAGTACGGCGGTGATTTGTACGGTGACCATTGTTTATGCACTTCAACAACCAATCATCGACGTTTCCTATTTTGCAAAAGAAAATGGTTTCCTGCAGTCTCAGATAGCCCAGTTGTATAACCGCTCCAATGAAACTGCACACGCTTCCTCAACCAAACTGTCAGCAAAAGAGCTGGAAGAGCTTAAAGGCAATAAATATGTGGAGATCAGTGAGCAGGAAAGCTTTGGAGTTGCCGAAGGCCGCCATTTATTTGTCATTCAAGTGGAATCCCTGCAGAATTTTGTCATCGGGCGGAGCTTGAATGGCCAAGAGATTACACCGCATCTAAATGAGCTATTGAGTGAAAGTGCTTATTTTTCAAATGTCTTTCAGCAGGTGGGGGCCGGTACAACCTCTGATGCCGAATGGATGGTCAATACAGGCTTGTATCCGGAGGGGATGATTCCCACGGCCAATAGCCTGACAGGTAAAGAAGCACCGTCATTGGCACGGACCTTGAAGGAAAAAGGCTATGGCTCTGCCACTTATCATGCTGACGATGTGGCGTTTTGGAACCGGGACGTCCTTTATCCAGTTCTTGGCTACGAGGAGATTTTTTCGATCGAGGAGATTCCGGATATCAAACAGGTCGGTTTCGGCCCAGCCGATGAAGTGCTGTTCGATTTTGCAGCGAATGAGCTGCCTCGGCAGCTTGAGGCTTATGAACGCATCTATGCCAATATCGTAACCGTCACCAGCCATACACCATTCGAAATGCCGGATGATATGCAGTATCTGAATTTGCCAGCTGGGTATGAAGAAATGTACATTGGGAATTATCTGCAATCGATCCGCTACGCAGACGAACAAATTGGTGCATTTATTCAGGCACTGAAAGACCAGGGCATTTATGATGAGTCCCTGATCGCTATTTTTGGAGACCATTCAGGTATGCATGGTACGCTGGTTACTGATGAAGACCAACGCTTGTTAAGCGGCTTTTTAGGACATGATTACTCACTGAAAGACCAATTCACCATTCCACTGATTTTTACAGGAGGGAACTTGTTTGAAGAAACTGAAATGACCCGCCTCGGCGGCCAGGTGGATATCATGCCGACGCTTTTGGCCTTGCTCGGCGTTGAACATGGCGAGCCGATGATGGGGCATAACCTGTTCCAATATAAAAAGAATCTATTGGGCATGCGCTATTATTTGCCGGGAGGGTCTTACATCCAGTCGGAACAAGTGTATAAAGCGCCGGGAGCGAAACTGCCGGAAGTTTTGTATGACCTGAAAACCATGAGTGAACGCGCAAAAAACAGCGAAGCGAAAAAACATATCGATGATACGGAAACGCTGATGAATTACGCGGATACCTTATTGAAAGGGTATATCGAGGAATGAATTCCTCAGTAGAGCGTAAGCCGTTATAATAGAATGTAAGTAAGAGATGAGGGGGAACCGGTCTATGGTAAAAGAATTTGAAAAAGAGGTCATTCAGGCGATGGACAAAATGTTTGAAAACGAAATGAAAAAAGTCAATGACGCGCTCGAACAGGAGCTGTTGATTTCGTTGATCGGTGAAGTGAATGCCGGTAAGTCATCCACCGTCAATAAAATCATTGGAGAGGATATCGCCAGCACCAATCCGATGCCGGGAGAAACGGTCAGTGTAGATCCTTACAATATCCGTGGACTGGAAAACATCAAATTCATGGACACACCGGGATTGAATGATCCAAATGACGAAAACCCTAAAAAAACGTTGGAGTTTGTCCAGAAATCCGATGTTGTGCTGTTTTTCCTGAATGCAGCAGGCACAGTGTTTTCTGAAAGTGAAAAAGAGAAATTCCTTGAAATCGAAAAACACAATAAAGATATTTTAATTGTCTTAAATAAAATCGATGCGGCTGAAAATATTCCGTCCATCGTCCAGTTTGTCAAAGAGCATACCGCCCATAAATATAAAGTCATTCCGATTTCTTCGAAGACAGAAGAAAATTTGGAAACCTTAAAGAAGGAAATCCTTTTTTTGCTCGAAAAGAAGGGTAAGGACCTGCTCTTCGCCAAAAGCATGAAAGAAAAATCCTCTGCTGCTACACGTTGGATCATAGGCGCCGGCGTTTCGGCAGGTGTCATCGGTGCATCGCCGATTCCGGGTTCTGATGTACTGCCGCTGACCACATTGCAGGCAGGGTTGATCATCAAATTATCAAATCTATACGACAAGCCGCTGACTAAAAAAGCGGCAAAAGACATGATTGTCGTCACAGCTACGCAGACCATCGGGCACACCATTTATCGCCAGGCGCTGAAATTCATTCCCGGAGCAGGATCCATCATCGGTGGAACTGTGGCTTCATCCATGACATTGGCGCTCGGTTATGGGGTGAAATACGCCTATGAGAATAATATTGCCATTGATTATGATATGATCGGCGATTTGTTTGAAAAGCTGAAAAATCGAGAGAAAAAAGCCTAAGAGTCGCTGAACCGCCCTTCGAACCTTGAAGGGCGGTTTTCAAGTTGCTTGCGTCTTTCGGATTTGTCATTTAACTTTAGGAGAAAGATAGTCGGAGGTGCAGGATGAAGATATTGGTAGTGGAAGATAATCCGAGCGTCAGCTCCATGCTTGAGCTGTTCTTCTCAAAAGAAGGCATCCAAGGTGATTTTGCGGCTGATGGGCTGGAAGGTTACCGAAAATACAAAGATGGCAACTATGATTTGCTGATACTGGACTGGATGCTCCCAGGAATGGACGGCATAGCGTTATGCCGCAAAATCCGCGAAGAAGGAAACGCCGTTCCCATCATTATGTTGACAGCTAAGGACAGTGAATCCGACCAGGTCATCGGCTTTGAAATGGGGGCGGATGATTACGTGACCAAACCGTTCAGTCCGCTGACCTTAATGGCGCGCATCAAAGCGGTCACGCGGCGTACCCAGAAAACGGAACCTGTATCGGATCTGATTCAAACCGTCCATTTCATTGTCAATAAGGAAACACGGGATATTATCAAAGACGGACAGGAAGTCGACAGCCTGACTCCAAAAGAATTTGATCTGCTGATTTTCTTCCTGCAGCATCCGAAACAGGTGTTCAGCCGCGAACAGTTGTTGGAACAGGTATGGGGCTACCAGTTTTATGGCGATGAGCGGACGGTGGACGTCCACATTAAACGCCTGCGCAAAAAAATCAACGGCGGGGACAAGCTGTTCCATACGGTATGGGGAGTTGGCTATAAATTTGAAGAACACACGAATTAAGTATTTCTATCAGCTGATCGCCAGCCATATGAGCATTTTGCTGATTGCTTTTTTGATTTTAAGTATTTTATTCGTGCGATATGTGGATGATTTTGCCTATGGCGAGAAAGCCGAAGAACTTGAAAGTTATGGGGAGCGGATTATTGCCGAGCTGGAACGGGCGCGTCCTGGCACCAATCTGCAGGCCTATGTCTCGATTCTTGAGGCACAGAATATCAGCTTCATCGTTTTTGACCAGCAAAGCCGGATTTTGTATCCGGTGTCCGGTTCCTTCCCTCCAGTGGAACTGACGCAGGAAGAGTGGAATGTCATTGAACAGGGAGATACGCTTGTCGTCAATCGTGACGTGGACCGATTCGATTTTACAGTGACATTTGTGGCCATGCCTTATTTCGAAAATAACCAGTTAGCAGGAGGAGTCCTGCTCGCCTCGCCCGTCAGCGGCGTCAGTGAAATGATCGCTGAGTTGAATAAAACCTTGATCACGACGGTCCTGGTGGCTTTGGCGATCGCTTTGCTGCTCAGCCTATGGTTATCGAAATTGCATGTCAGCCGGATTCAGCGGATGCGAAAAGCAACCTCAATGATCAGCGAAGGCCATTATGATGTTAATCTGCCCGAGTCGAATTTTGATGAGTTTGGAGATTTGGCACATGACTTCAACAAGATGGCCGCCAAACTCCAGCAATCAAACGAGGAAATCGACCGGCTTGAAAATCGCCGTCGCCAATTCATGGCGGACGTCTCGCATGAAATGCGGACTCCTTTAACGACGATTGCTGGAATTATCGAAGGTTTGCGGAACAATATGATTGAAGAAGGCCAAAGGGAAAAAGGCATCCGCCTGGCAAGTGATGAGACGAAACGTCTGATGCGCCTGGTCAATGAAAATCTGGATTATGAAAAAATAAGATCCAATCAAGTGGTACTGACGAAAGAGGAAATCGAAGCAGATGAGCTTTTGGAAATTATTCAGGAACAGCTTTATCTGCAGGCGAAAGAAAAAGGCGATTCAATCGTCATCAACACCAATCCTTGTGACATCATATACGGGGATATGGACCGGCTGATTCAAATTCTGATGAATATTGTCAAGAACGCGATTCAGTTTACAGATAATGGAATTATTTCACTGACGAGCTATGCGGAAGCCGACCACATGGTGATCACAGTGGAAGATGATGGAGCGGGCATTGATGTCGAAGAAATCGACATGATCTGGCGCCGATTCTATAAAGCGGATTTATCGCGGGGCAGCGGCCAATTCGGACTGGGTTTATCGATCGTCAAACAATTGGTGACGTTGCATGACGGAGAAATTCAGGTGGAAAGCGAAAAAGGACAGGGGACGAGATTCATCATCCGTCTGCCGCATAAAGAATGACCTGGAAGAACCAATTCCAGGTCATATTTTTATTTGCTGAACTTTTTAATTTTGTTAAAACTCTGGTCATAGTTTATTCATAACTGCTTGATATGCTTTGTCTATCGACTTAGGAAAAGAGGGAATATACGTGAAAAAACTTTTATATATCGGAATCGGCGTACTGGCGGCAACAGCCATTTTTATGATGGTGGCATTTTCAGGAGATGAGACAGTTGCTGAAGTAGGAGATACAGAAATAACCAAAGAAGCATTGTACGACAAAATGGTGGCTTCCGCTGGAGCGGCCACACTTGATGCGATGATTTCCAACGAAGTGGTCAACCAGGAAGCGGATAAGGCTGACGTCAAGGTGACGCAGGAAGAACTTGATGCGGAAATGGCCGTCTATGAAGAAAGCTATGGCGGAGCAGAGGCGCTTGAACAGGCTCTTGCATCAAGCGGAATGTCGATAGATGATCTCAAAGAGGAAATGGAAATATACTTGAAGGTTGAAAAAATCGTAGGACCGGATATTGAGATAACGGATGAGCAGATCAGCACCTATTTCGAAGAAAACAAAGAAGCATTCAATCAGCCTTCGCAAGTAGAGGCGAGCCATATCTTGGTTGCTACCCAAGAAGAAGCGGCTGAAGTTAAGGCTAAGTTGGGTGACGGCGGTGACTTTGCCGAGCTGGCAGCAGAATATTCTACAGATACAGCCAATGCTGATAGTGGCGGCGCTCTCGGAGCGTTTGGTGCAGGTGAAATGGCGCCGGAATTTGAACAAGCTGCATTCAGTATGGAAGTTGATGAAATCAGTGATCCAGTAGAAACGGATTATGGATTCCATATCATACAGGTAACCGGAAAAACGGACGCAGTGGAAGCAACACTGGAAAACAGCAAGGAACAGATTGAAGAAACCTTATTCGACGAAGCATTAAATACAAAATACGCTGAATGGCTGGCAGAGAAAACGGAGTCATACGATATCGTCAATAAATTGGCAGAATAGAGGAGGAAATGAGCATGGGTTATTATAATTCATCCGAACCGAAAAGAAATAAGAAAGGGTATTTCGCTTCCAGCTTTACGGGATTGATTGCCGGAGCATTACTGGTGGGGGTGATTTTACCTGGAGTGACTGATGCAGAGCCCGGAAGTGCTGAACCGGCATCAACAGCTGAAGGGGTCAGCGGTTTGCAGACAAACTCCACAGTTGTCACATCAGATGTGACGAAAATCGTTGAAGAAACCAGTGACGCAGTAGTAGGCGTTTCGAATTTGCAGGCCGCGCAGCAAAATCCATTTGCTTCACAGACAAGTGAAGATGCGGAATCACAGGAAGCGGGTGTAGGATCGGGCGTCATCTATAAAAAAGATGGGAACATGGCTTACATTGTCACTAATAACCATGTGGTAGAAGGGGCAGAAGAAGTAATGGTCACCTTGTCGGATGGGACAGAACTCGACGCGAAAGTGCTCGGTACGGATATTTGGACCGACCTCGCTGTGTTGGAAGTTCCAGGAGACAGCATTTCAACGGTGGCTGAGTTCGGAGATTCGTCTGTATTGCAGGCGGGCGAACCGGTTATTGCCATCGGGAATCCATTGGGACTTCAGTTTTCTGGATCGGTGACCACGGGTGTCATTTCAGGGACGGAGCGCTTAGTACCGATTGACGTAAACCAGGATGGCACTGAAGACTGGCAGTCAGAAGTTCTTCAAACCGATGCCGCTATCAGCCCAGGGAACAGCGGAGGGGCATTGATCAATGCGGAGGGCCAATTGATCGGCATCAATTCCATGAAAATTGCCCAGGATGCTGTGGAAGGAATCGGACTGGCGATACCCGTCAACACCGCCATACCGATTATTTCTGACCTGGAAACAGAAGGAGCTGTAGATCGTCCTTCAATGGGCGTCGCGATTTTGGATCTGGCTGAAGTGCCAGCCCAATACCGCAGTTCTCAATTGAACTTGCCGGCAGAAGTGAAAGGCGGCATCGTCGTCGAATCAGTGGTTGAAGATTCAGGAGCGGCAGCAGCAGGAATGGAAGACTTTGACGTGATTGTGGAAATGGACGGGGAACCAGTGAATTCCGTATTGGAGCTTCGCCAATACCTTTACAACGAAACTGAAGTAGGCGATACACTGAAAGTCAAAGCCTACCGAAATGGAGAACTCAAGAGCTTCGAGTTGAAACTGACGGAGAGCATGTGATGAAGAAAAGCGGAAGTGCCCGTGTAGGTTCGACGGGCATAAGACGCGCTGGCGAAGCGGCATGTTTTCAGCCGCACAGCCAGAGTGGCTTATGACCCAAGAATCTGGGCACTGGAGTCTGGACACCGAAGAAAAGCGGAAGCAGCCGCTTAGCCGCGACAAGCGCTGGAAACCTTACCGGTAATGGCGTTCGTTGCCATTGCGGGTAAGGGTGAAGCGACTCGAGGGGCTGGCTGCTGGAGTCTGGACAAAAAGAAAAGCGGAAGTGCCCAACAGCAGAAGCTAACCTAAGTGCGCGACATCGTGTCGCAACGGTTAGCTGACCCGCATCCTGCGGGCCTCCGACAAGCGCTGGAAACCTTACCGGTAATGGCGTTCTTTTAAGACGCTAAAATAAAACCGCTGAAGAAAAATCATTGATTTTTCTTCAGCGGTTTTGCGTTGTATACGGTTTTTCCTGGATAACAGTGATTTTCAGGAGATTGTGACAAGTTTTTTGGATTTTTTTTGAAATGAAGAATGGTTTTATTCCATTAATAGAGCTTACTGCCCAAACGAATAAAATACTGTCCGCAACCTAAAATGCTGTCGGAGTGAGGACTGGCACTTATGGGCTATTGCATCGGCTGCTTCATCCGATATTGCCACATGATGTGGAAACACAATCGAACCGCATAAGAAAAAGCTTCCCAATAAATGGGAGGCTTTTTTTGGAACTTCTTAAGTTACACAAGTGCGTAAAGTGTTAATCAAAAATGCCGAACCAATCTGTTCCGATTCCGAAGCCGACAATGATGAGAACCAGGACGACAAAGATGATGATGCCCAGCTGCAAAGGTTTGTAGCCTGTAGTCCTTGGCTCTTGCAGTCCTTCTTTCTCTTCAGGTGGATGGCGCTTAGCTTCTTCTTTAGTCTCTTTCATGTAATCGTCTTTATCGCTATTACTCATTTGAATGCCTCCTTGAACTTACTGTTAGTCATCTTTACCCGCTAAAGCAAAGGTTCAATCCATAAACTTTTCTTCTGCCTGCAGTTCACGCTGAGTCAACTTCTGCGCCAACTCCCGGCCAAAAAGCTCTGAAGATTGCGGATCACGGCCTGTAAGTACCTGTTTGCTGCCCCAGACAACATAAGCATCCTGGTCTTTCTCTTCATGGTAATCCGCGATTTTCTTCAATTCATCTTCGAGGCTGAACGGCAACAGATCCACCACTTCTTCCGGTTCCATATCGTTCGGATACCCGGTAACTTTCAGACCTTCAAGAATTCCACGGCCTTCTTTAGTTTTTGTGAAAATCAGCGGAGCCGGTCCGTGGCAGACAGCTGAGACAATACCGCCCAGTTCATAGACAATGTTGATCACTGCATGCAAATCTTCGTTTTTCGCCAAATCAAACATGGCTCCGTGTCCGCCGACAATCATGATGGCATCATATTCACTGGCCTTAACATCGACGATCGGAGTTGTTTTATCTGCCATGCCCGATTCGTATTGTTTTTTATAAATTCCATTCGGGTCATAGTCTTTGCTGAGGCTCAGTGGATCGACCACTGGCTTGCCCCCGTCAATAGAAGCCAGCCCCACAATATGTCCAGCTTTTTCGAGCTCTAATGCAGGTGCGAACAATTCTTCCGCCCACCAGCCGGTCACATAATTATTTTCTTCGTCCGTGTAGCCATTGGATAAAACCGCTAATACTTTTGCCATCATATCTTCCTCCTACTTTTAGAAAGTCCTTGTTTCTTCATTTACCCTATAGGGAAATCCTGAAACGTGGCAACGGGGGAGTTCATGGATTCAGTTGCAGAGATATGCTACGATTATTCCATGATACGAAAGATGAGGTGGACCGCTTGAAAGAGTTAACTCAGGAAACCCAAGTGACCTTACTTGAAGCTATGCTTGATGGCAGTAAAGTGGGTACTATTGTGACCGATCCGTCACAGCACGACAATCCGATTATTTATACCAATAAAACCTTTATCGAAATGACAGGATATACACAAGAAGAAGTGATTGGGCGCAATTGCCGATTCTTGCAGGGACCAGGGACCGCAAAAGAAGATATTCAAAAAATGAAAGAAGCCATTGCGGACGAAAAGCAGGTCATCTTGACGTTGCAGAATTACCGCAAAGACGGTTCTCCATTTTGGAATCGCCTTGCCATCGAACCTGTCCGTATAGAGGACAAGCTGTATTTCATCGGGACTCAAACAGACATCACACTTGAACGTTCTCAGCAACAGGCAATCATGGCCAACGAAGACGAAATTGAAAAGTTGATGCTGCCGATTTTATCTGTACAGGAAAATGTGGCGACCGTAGCACTTGTAGGGACGATGAATCTGCAACGCTTTGAAACCTTGAAAGTGAAGATTTGTGAGTATGTGCAGGAGCATCGCATTGAACATGCCATCATCGATATCACTGGCTTGTCATGGAATGAAAAATCGCCTCTTTATTGGTTCACACAGATTTACGAAGCGTTGCGGATTATGGGAAGTAATCTTTATGTAACAGGTATTTCCCCGGCAGCTGCCCAGCAATTTGCAAATGATTTGGATCGGGACAGCCGCTTGATCACTTTTTCTACCATTGAGAGAGCCTTAAATTTCATTACACAAAAAACCACAAGTGAAAACCATATCAGTTGACTCTGTATTGGAATTAGAGGTAAGTTTTAACTGTTCTCAAATACTAATCAGGAAAGAGGTTGGAAAAATGTCAGCATTATTCACAACATCTGTCACAGCCACTGGTGGCCGTGAAGGAAGAGTCGTTTCCGAAGACAATGTATTGGATCTTCAATTGGTCTCTCCGAAAGAATTGGGCGGTCCCGGAGGAGAAGGCACGAATCCTGAACAATTATTTGCAGCAGGCTACTCAGCTTGTTTTGACGGAGCCTTGAACCTAATGATCAAAAGAGAAAAAGCGAATGTTTCAAGCACTTCCATCAAAGCCGATGTGCATTTCCTAAAAGATGAAGGCAACGATGGTTTTAAAATCGGGGTCACACTGAATGCCCATTTGGAAGGTGTCGATGAAGCGACAGCGAAAGACCTTGTAGAAAAAGCACATGCGTTCTGTCCTTACTCTAAAGCAACAAGAGGCAATGTGGACGTAGAATTTAAAATAGTATAAGAATTCCAAAAAAAGCCGGAAAGCTAATTTTTCCGGTTTTTTTTATTTTAATTAAGTAGTAACAGCAGTTTGCAATAACGTTGAAAAAATACAGAATATGGTTTTAAAAAATCGGAGCGGGGTAGAAATATAATGCAGAGTCATACTGAAATTAAAGGAGGATGGAGGGAATGGACAAAGAGCAGAAGAACCAACGGACTTCAAAAAATACAGAATCTACAGGTCAGAATTCAGTTGAAGAAAATAAAAATTTCAATGCTGGAGGAAATGACTCTGATTATGACGGCGGACATCCGGAAGATGCTTTGAGTAAAGAGCAAAAAGAAAAGCAGCAGAAACAACAAACCGGCGATTCTTATAATGCTGGAGGAAATGACTCTGATTACGATGGTGGACATCCTGAAGATGCTAAGCCTGATAGTGAAGGACGCATAGGCTCCGAAGACAAAAACTAAAATCAAACAGGAGGTTTTATTTATGTTTTTTCATACAGGAGAACTTCAATACCACGCTAAACCGGACGCTCCAGATCCGGTGTTCGCTAAACAAGTACAGGAATTGATCGGCGGGCAATTCGGCGAAATGTCAGTTGCCATGCAATACTTATTCCAAGGGTGGAGCACAAGGGGAAACGAAAAATACAGAGATTTGCTGATGGATACAGGAACGCAGGAGTTGGGGCATATTGAAATGCTGGCAACTATGGTGGCAAGGCTCCTTGAAGGGGCACCTGTTTACGAACAGGAAAAAGCTGCCAGCGATCCGATTGTAGGAGCAATCATGGGCGGCATGAATCCGCAGCATGCCATCGTCCATGGATTAGGTGCTTCCCCGAAAGACAGCAATGGGGTTCCTTGGAACGCGGGATATATCGTAGCGAGCGGTAATTTATTGGCGGATTTCCGTGCTAATGTCAATGCAGAATCACAAGGCCGCCTTCAGGTAGCCCGTCTCTACAGCATGACAGACGACAAAGGTGTGAAAGACCTGTTTTCTTTCCTCTTGGCACGTGACACGATGCACCAAAACCAATGGCTTGCTGCCATAAAAGAATTGGAAGCGAAAGAAGGTCCGATTGTGCCTGGAACACTTCCGCCAGAATGGGAAGCAACTGAATACTCCCATACTCTGTACACGAACTCTGAAAGCAGCAAAGAGCTCAAGTGGATGCATGAGCCTGCACCAGATGGCCACGAATTTAAATTCGGCAAACCAGAGCCTTTCAGCACTAAACCTGAACTGAAGCCAGCTCCACCGGAAGCCCATAATTCATTGCCGGAAGATAAACTGAAATAACCCTTTTGAGGTTGCCCCTAAAGTCATATGCAATGGCTTTAAGGGGCAGCCTCTTTTGTTCTGCCGGATAATTTCTATAAAGGAAAGGAGGAGGAAAGGTGTCACAAAGAGCCTGGGTTATGAAGCAGGAATGGAAAGATGTTGTTTTTTTGCACTGGCCAGTGGAGTCTAGTTGGCTGAGTCGTTTTGTGCCGGAAGAATTGGAAATCGATTTATACGATAATCGGCCTTGGATTGGAGTCGTGCTGTTCCGCGCAAAAGCTACACGCCTTCGATTGCTTCCGCCAGTTCCAAGTACACGTTCCTACTTGGAGCTGAACGTCAGGACGTATGTGAAATACAAAAATAAGCAAGGTGTGTATTTCTTCAGCTTGGATGCAGACAGCCGTCTTGCCGTACTAGCTGCTTCTCTCGGTAGCTTTCTGCCATATCAGCATGCTGATATGAGCCTGTCAAAGAAAGCGGGACACCGGACATTCAGCAGCCGGAGAATCGAAAAAGATCAATTTCCGGAATCTTTTAGAATGACTTTTAAAGAGGATTCAAAGCCCATTGCACCAAGCTCCATAGAGCAATGGCTGACGGAACGGTATTGTTTGTGGACAAAACCGAAGGAGCAGCTGTATCGAGTGGATATTACACATCCAGCTTGGACGCTCCATTACTTAAAAGGCCAGATCCATCAAAACACAATGGCTTCGTATCTTCCTGTTTCTCTTCATCATCATCTTCCGATGGCCCATTATTCAAAAGGGCAAAAAGTGAAGTTTTATACACCAGTGAGGGAGAGGTGAAAGTAGATGGTCTGCATCATACAGGCGGCTTGTGAGAAGTTTCCTTCTTTTCCCCGTCGCGTTTCGTCGAGTAAAAAAGGATTTAAAAACTGACCCGGCATTTGCCGGGTCAGTGATATTCAGGAGCTGATATAATCTCCGCCATTTACATGAATGGCCTGGCCAGTCACATAGGTGGAATCTTTGGAAGCCAGATAGACATAGGCAGGCGCCAGTTCTGATGGCTGTCCACGTCGTTCCAGCGGTGTGTCTCCGCCTTGTTCTCCAACTTTTTCTGCATCGAAAGTCGCTGGAATGAGTGGTGTCCAAATCGGGCCCGGCGCCACTGAATTCACCCGGATACCTTGCTCCGCGATATTGGCGGACAAGGAGCGGGTGAAGCTCGTGATTGCTCCTTTGGTTGATGAATAATCAATCAGTTCTGGAGAGCCGCGATAAGCTGTGACGGATGATGTATTGATGATGCTGTCGCCTTTTTGAAGATGCGGCAAAGCAGCTTGTGTCAAATAGAACATACTGAAAATGTTGGTTGAAAAAGTCTCCATTAACTGGTCTGGACTAATGGCAAGGAAATCATCCTGTGGAAACTGTTTTCCGGCGTTATTGACCAAAATATTCAACTGGCCGAATTCGGAAATGACATCCACTACAAGCTGATTGCAGTTTTCCACATCACTGACATCTGCAGCGAATTTAGCGCCTTTAGCCCCGTAAGCTTCAATCGCCTTGATCGTTTCATCAGCGTCTTCATGCTCATCGAGATAGGCGATGGCTACGCTGGCGCCTTCTTTAGCATATGCGACAGCGACAGCGCGGCCGATTCCGCTGTCTCCTCCTGTAACGAGGGCGACTTTGCCTTCCAGTTTCCCGGAGCCTTTATAGTCTTTATCATCGTAAATCGGTTCCGGATCCATTTGTTTTTCTATACCTGGTTGCTTCGATTGTTCCTGTGGATCCACCTGTTCATCAATTTTTTCGAATTTGTCTTTAGCCATAACGAATCCTCCTTAAAATTAACTAGCGTCATGTTCCTTATTCCCGCTGTTGTTTCACTTAAACACAAAAGTAATTATCTGGAAGACTACTGTTCATAAAGAAAGAAAAACGGGAACACCCATTTGTAAAGGAGTTCCCGTTTTGACATAAAGCTGGTTCAGTGAAATTTTCATGATTCTCCAGTAACTACTCCACAGGCAATTCTATCGCCGGAGTCACCGGATGGATCCGTCATTTGATCATCTTCTCCTGCATGGATGACAAGCGCTGTTCCACCTTCTTTAAGCAGAGAGTTTTCTTCGCCGATTGCGAGTGTCACATTTTCAGCTGTAAACTCCTGCGAAGCCGTGCCATCATCGCTTACTTCAATATTCGGCAAATCTCCAGCATGCGGTCCGTCAGGACTATCCATCCCATGCATGGCGCCATCCGGGTTAAAATGCCCGCCGGCTGATTCAAAATCAGGCGCTTCACACATGCCGGTTTCATGGAAATGAATGCCGTGCATGCCTTCCTCCAAACCTTCCACTTCAAGTGCTACCATCACACCAGCCTCTTCTTCAGATAATTCGGCGGTGCCAATTGCATTTCCATCACTGTCCATCATTTCAACAGTCAGCATTAGAATTTCTTCACTGCTTTCCTCGTCTGTCTCGTCTCCGAGCTGCGGCAAGTCATCTCCATCGTCTTCAGGTTCCTGTTCTGTTGCGCCGTCAGATTCTGTTGGTGGGTCTTCTGCGCTTTCATTGCCGCAGGCTGTCAAAAATAATAAGAAAGCCAGTGCCAAAATAAGCATAAGCCAACGCTTCATCTGAACTCCTCCCTCGTAATCATGTTATTCTACCTTACACATATTCACGGGGTAATAAACGCAATTTTCTGAAATGGATTCTTTTGTAGGATAAAGAAGTTTCATTTTTTTCTTTTGCGGAAAACAATTAACAATCCAATAAGCGCAGACAGGACACTTATGATGGCGGCCGATTTGAAGAATGGCGGCCGGTAGGTGAAGGAGATGGTGTTTTCGCCTGTTTCCAAGGGAACTGCAACGAAAGCGTAATCAGCTTTAAGCACTTCCACATCTTCGCCATTGACAGTTGCCCGCCATCCGCGTTCGTAAGGAATGGACAATTTTAAATAATCGTCATTTTCTGCATTGGAATAATCAAGGCTGACATGACTGCCGTCGATTGTTAAATTGCTGGATAAATCAGGCTGGTCGGCTTGTTCGCGCAAGATTTCATAGGTCTCCGAAGACAGCTGGATATCAGTCAACTCATAGGTTCCTTCCGGAAGGCGGATTTCAACTTGTTCAGCCGCCGGAATTCGGATCGTAAGATCATCTACAAAGGTTTTGTAGACCGATTGGTTGGATTTTCGTGTGGTGCGATAGCCATTCACCTGGAGTAGAAAGCCTTGATCGGCTGCCATGTTTTCCAAGTGGAAGGAGATGAACAAATCACCATCGGATTCAGGCGGGTTCTCCACACGTAAATTTAAGCCGCCGGTTTCTTCAGTCACCTCTAATAGCCCATCATCATAGGTTCCGCCGATTGCTGTTGTCTCAAAGCTGACTGAATTGTCACCGGATCCGGGCAGACCTTCAACTTTTAAATCCTGATTAAGTACAATGCCCGTCAGCATGGCCTGCTCACGCATCAACGGAGACATGCCGGCTAACTGCTGCTCCTGATACACTGTGGAAGTGGACCGGGCAAAAGGCAGTACATAGCTGTTTTCATAGACTGCATAATTTTCACTCGAATGGATTTCAGTGAAGCCGTATGGAATATTTTCATCTCCGTGTGGGCGGATGACGTATTTGCCCTGCAGCAGACTGTGCAGATTCGCCCGACTGCCAAGCGTCGCATAGCGGCTTACGCTTTCACGTCCCATATCAATTTCAAGATCGTATAAGTAAAAATACAATAAATTTTTATTCAAAATGCTGGAATACGCACTCAATCCCTGGAAATCCTGAACAATTGGTGTATTGTTGCGCACACCCTCCATCCATTCAATGCGGTGAAGTCCATCAGACTCTTTTGCGTGGATGTAATCCAGCAATTCATTTATTTCCGGATCATCATATTCGGCTCCGGTCATCAGTTCCTCATTGACCTGTGCGATATTTCCGTCTTCCAGAAGTTTTTCTGTCTGGTAGAGGTTGGAAAAAATCAAAACCCACGCAAATAAGGAAATCATCAACAGGGATTTAAACAAAGGCTTTTTGAATTGGATATAAAAGAACAGCAGCAACAGCGTTAGCAGCAGGCTGCCAAAAGCTAATAGGGAAGTCGCTGAATCGATGACAAAATATTCATCTGCTGAAGCGTAAAGCGCAAAACAGAAAATCGCAAAAGCAGCGGCAATGGCAAAACGCTGCAGCGTAAATTTATGCAATTGATCGAATGCAACGGCAACGGCACCTCCTGCAACCAGGGATAAAAAATATTCCCAACGGTATTGGGGTGCGGAGAAACCGTTGAAGGCACTGCCGATCAAAGGGCTATGGTGCATAAGGATGCCTGCTATGCCAAGAAGCGCAAACAAGCGAAACGTTTTATGGCGATAAAGAAAGCCGCAAAATAACAGCAGTATGAAAAATGCCGGCAGAACGATAAAACGGCTGCTGAAAAGAATATTATCCGTTAAATCGATCCAAGGAATCTCCTGCTGAAAAGGCGGCCTGTGGTTGTTCAGGTATGCATAGACAGCGGGAACGAAAGAAACGGCGCTGATGCCAGCACCAACCAGGCCGGCAACAGCAAAATGCATCACTGCTTTTTTCTTGTCCTCGCCATTTTCACTTAGTGGGATGAACAAGCGGAAAAGGGTATAGAGGCCTGTCAACAAAAGGTTGATGTAGGCAAAATAGAAATTGTCGATCATTGAAACTGCGACCGCGGCCAAAAACCAGCCGGGCTTTTGTTCACGGAAGATTTTTTCGGCACCAAACAGGAGGATCGGCAACCATAGGAAAGCGTCCGCGAAAAACTCCCAGTAGGTGGCATGGCGGAAATACATGCCCGAGATGCCGTAGAGGGAAGCTCCCAAAAGAGCTGCCGGCTTTGATATCCTCATGTACATGAACAGGCGTGTCGTGATGAATAATACAGCTGTCAGACGGACGATACTGATAAAGACGGCAGCATTTGCCCAGAACAGTACGTCTGTCGTCTGGATGATGTTGCTTATCTCGAATAGGAAAACGATCACCACGGTAATCAGAAAAACGATGGATGTGGAGAAATAATAAGACAGCTCACTGAACGTGCCAGCCCCTAAGCCGAAATCAAATGAATAGAAAAACTCTCCTCGGGTATATTGTTCGTATAACAAGTGCTTGAAAGGCATCATTTGTGATAGTCCATCATTGACTCCCACCATGAAATGGCTGCGTGTCCACTGATGGAGAAAAACCAAGTGGCCAATCGCCGACAGCAGGAAACTGAAGAATAACAGAAGAGCAGGGCGTAGCTTTTGCATAGAGTCACCGTCTTTGTGCTTATTTTGGCTGAGCCGTATCTTTCAGGATTTTACCGGATACCGCAAAAGTGATGGGAATTGTGAATAATACCGCCGCGAAAGGCGCAATATTGCTGTTGAGGTGAAGAAACTCAACGAAAATGTATATCAACGCTGTGGAAACAGACATATTGACCACCTGTGTTAAAGGGAAATACAAGTATTTTTTTAAGGTCGGCTTAATGCGATACGTCACATAGCAGTTCAAGAAAAAGGAAATGTTCAAGCTGATCAGAAAGCCCACAATATGCGCCAGCAGATAAGGCATTGAAAAAACGTTATGAAGTACAAGGTAAATGGTGTAATAGCTCAAGGTATTCAGGCCGCCGACAAAGAGAAAGCGGGTAAACTCAGTATTCACCGTTTTAAATCTCATCATATTCATCCGCATTGCTGATATCTACAAGAAAATGCGGGCGCTGTTTGGTTTCATTATAGATGCGTCCGATGTATTCGCCGATGACCCCGAGGCTGATCAATTGAATGCCGCCCAGTAAGAGAATGGCGGTAATCGTTGTAAAGTAGCCCGGAGCCCCGATGCCTTCCTGCAATATAGTGTACAGTGTATAGAAAATGTAGATAAGTGAAAGGAATAGAACCAGGAAGCCTGTGTAAAAGCAAATGCGTAAAGGCTTCATATTAAATGAAACGATTCCGTCGATTCCGTAATTGACCAGGCTATTGAACGACCATTTTGAATCGCCATCAGTCCGCAGTACATTTTCATAATTGATGGTTTTCTTGCTGAGGCCGATCCACGAGAACAGCCCTTTGGAAAAGCGATTGCTTTCACTCAATGCCAGAATCGCATTGACGGCTTTACGGCTCAACAGCCGGAAGTCGCCTTCACCGTCCTGCAAGTCGACATCGGTGATGGAGTTGATCAGTTTATAGTAAAGGGAAGAGAGTATGGACCTGACTTTGGTGTCTCCGGTGCGTGACCGTTTGGCTACGACTTGGTTAAAGCCTTCCTCATAACCCCGGACCATCTCTCCAATCAGGGTGGGCGGATGCTGCAGGTCGCTGTCCATTACGATGGCGGCGTCTCCTTTGATGCGTTTCAAGCCAGCGAGCATCGCCGACTCTTTTCCGAAATTCCGTGTCAGTGAAATATATTTTACAGTGTCATGTGCTTCTGCCAGTTTTAAAATTTCCTGGAGTGTGCCATCACTGCTGCCATCATTGATGAACATGATTTCATAACGATATGGAAGCGCCTCAAGTTCCTGCGCCAATTTCGCATACATCGAAGCGATATTGGCTTCCTCGTTATAAGCTGGAACCACAATGGAGATAAGCTTCATGTTTATTTCCCCTTTCGATCTGTTCGTGAAAATCTATCTTTAGCTTACATTACCCGCGTCATTTAAGAAGTATGCCTCAGGAAAATGAAACTTCCTGACCTTAGATACGTATTAGTATACGTCAGGTGTTTAAAGAAAACATTTGACTGAAAATTCAGCGCGGCTTTACTGTCTCTAAAACTGAAGGCAGTAGGAACTGACTTCAAGCGGTTTGAATAGTTGAAAGTGCTGTCAGGCTTTATTCGTTGAATTTTACATGTTGGACCGATACCATTAAAATAGAATACATACTGATGAATGGAGAGTGTTACGAATGGCGATTAATCTTGTAAAAGGTCAGAAAATCGATTTAACAAAAGGACGTTCATCTCTTTCAAGCATTATGGTCGGCTTGGGCTGGGACCCAGTCGCCAAAAAGAAAAGTGGAGGATTCCTAAGCGGCCTATTGGGCGGCGGCGGTGGAGCCGAGGTTGACTGTGACGCTTCTGTCCTATTGCTGGACGAAAACGGCAAATTGACGGCGAAGGAAAACCTGATCTATTTCGGCAATAAGAAAAGCAAAGACGGCAGCGTGGTCCATTCGGGTGATAACCTGACTGGGGAAGGCGAAGGCGATGATGAAACAATCAATATCGACCTGAAACGTATTTCACCTTCCGTTCATCGCTTGGTCTTTGTAGTAAACATCTATAATGCCAAACAAAAGAAACAGGACTTCGGCATGATTGAAAACGCCTTTATCCGTTTAGTCGATAATCAATCGAAAGAAGAATTGGTTCATTATAACCTAACCGATAATTATGCGGGCCAAATGTCGTTGATTACAGGCGAACTTTACCGCCAAGGTGCAGAGTGGAAGTTTTCTGCCATCGGTGAAGGTGCATCAGAACCTGATATTGGATCAATCGCTAACAAATATTCTTAAGGAGTGATGGAATAATGGCAATCAATTTATCAAAAGGCCAAAAAGTGGATTTAACGAAAAGCAATCCGGGCTTATCCAAAGTAATCGTAGGTTTAGGCTGGGATACCAATAAATATGACGGCGGGCAGGATTTCGACTTGGATTCTTCAGTCTTCCTTCTGAACGGCGAAGGCAAAACGGCTTCCGAAGCTGATTTCATCTTCTATAACAATACGACAGGCGCTGCTGGTGCAGTGGAACATACAGGTGATAACAAAACAGGTGAAGGTGAAGGCGATGACGAACAGGTGAATGTGGACCTGTCTGCTATTCCAGCATCAATCGAGAAGGCGACTTTTGCCATCACCATCCATGATGCGGAAGCACGCGGCCAAAACTTCGGCCAAGTAAGTAATTCATACGTCCGTATTGTTAATGGGGACACAAATGAAGAATTGATCCGCTATGACCTGGGTGAAGATTTTTCAATTGAAACTGCAGTTGTTGTCGGTGAACTTTACCGTCATGGAGGAGAATGGAAATTTAATGCCATTGGCAGCGGTTATCAAGGCGGCTTAGAGTCTCTTGTTAAGGACTTTGGCTTAAACAGCTGAGTAAACGATGGAAAAGCAAGGAGACTTTCTCCTTGCTTTTTCTCCATTCATAGTTGAAATGATAATTTGAACGGGCTGTAGTCAGCAGCATGCCGGGAGGGATCACGCATGAGACATTTTAACGGATTGACCGATTCTGATTTAAAGACTTTTTTTAAATATTCCCCGGCAGAATTCAGCCGTGATGCGGAACGGGAAACTTTAAGCCTGGCCTTGGGTGCAGCACTTTATACACCCGGATCCAGAGTGGATTTCGCTCAAAGGATTTTAAGTGGGGATTATAATAATGGAGCGTTTACCGGCTTGACGACATTGATTGTCTGTTTGGAAGATGCAGTAGCTGATACAGAATTGAAGCTGGCGGAAGAAAATGTAGTGGGTGAGTTGAAAAAATTGGAGCAGGCGACTGCGGAACAGTTGGCAGCAGGTCCGGCTTTGTTTTTGCGGATTCGCACGCCGAATCAATTGGATAAATTGATCAAAAAGGCGGGAACGGCATTAAGCGTATTGACCGGAGTCGTTTTTCCAAAATGTTTGCCGGCTACATTGCCGTTGTTTTTCGATGCGCTGGATCGAGCGAGTGAAGCGGCAGGCAGAAGACTCTACGCATTGCCTCTTCTTGAAACGAAGGAAGTTCTGTACAGTGAATCCCGCGAACAGACGCTGGCTGATTTACACAGTATTATGCAAGCTGAAGCTGAGCGGATTTTGACCGTCCGGGTAGGAGCAACTGATTTTTCGAGCCTTTACGGTTTGCGGCGACCTGCAGAACGGACGATCTACGATGTCCACATCATCCGGGATTGCCTGATTTCCATCTTAAACCGCTTTGGCCGTTCAGAAGATGGCTATACGGTATCTGGACCTGTATATGAACATTTTTCGAGTGGAGAACGTTTATGGCTTTCCTCGAAACCGGAACAGACATTGTGGGAAGAAGTCCAACTGGACATCCTGAACGGTTTCAAAGGAAAAACCTGCATTCATCCATCACAGATCTCCATCGTCAATGCGGGCCATATCGTAACGCTTGAAGCCTATGAAGACGCTCAACTGATTCTTAATGAAAGCAGTAAGCGAAATGGTGTTCTGCAAAGTCCCAAACGCAATAAAATGAACGAAGTAAAACCGCATTTGAGTTGGGCAAGGAAAATTACCGCTCAAGCGGAAGTCTACGGGGTGCTGAATGAAAACTATCAACCAATCGACGTCCTCAACCATATCCGGGCAAACCAATTATCAAATCAACACTAAACTCTGGGGTAATCTGGATATTAATATTTCTGTCGCAGAAGCCTATCCTGGCCTTTCGCCGGAATCGCTTTTTTCTGTCGCGCTGCGTGTCAACAAAAAGCGTCAATTCCTCTTTGTCAGCAAGTTGATTGCCAAGCATTTGGCTGTCCATCCTGCTTTGGCTCTCGGTACAGGAACATTGCTTGCTTCCTTGCTGATGGAAGAAGTCGGCCTTGAAGGATATCCGGATACGCTTTCTCTTGTGAAAATGATCGAATCCGGAACAGCGGATCGTCATGTAAGTTTCGAGGCACTTCAATTTAAAAAAGCAATGCCTGAAAAAACGGTGTTCATCGGTATGGCGGAAACAGCCACCGGACTTGGCCATTCGGTTTTTCAGCATTTTGAAGAAGCTGCCTATATCCATACAACGCGTGAAGAAATTATCGGCATCACCCCATCTTTTGTCTTTGAAGAAGAACATTCCCACGCAACGTCCCATAAAGTATATGCGCCTTCGGGTATGCTTGAAGAAGCGAAAACCATCGTTTTGATCGATGATGAAATTTCTACAGGCAATACGCTGTTGAATCTGGTTTGTGCATTGGATGATCAATTCCCTGGAAAAAATTATGCATCTCTTTCCATTCTGGATTGGCGAAATGAAAGCCAAAAAGAAAAGTTGGAAGAAATGGCATCTGGCCGGGGCATCAGTCTGAAGGTGCTGTCTTTAATGGCTGGCCAATTCGACCTGTTGCACAGCTCAGCACCTGAGGAACCGGAATTGGTTTCATTGGATGGAACGGTTTTCAAACTTCCGGATGTCGAATTGCCGGGCAGGAAATTAGCTGTCGGCTCAAAAACCGGTCAACAGTATATCTCTTATACTGGACGTTTCGGCATCACCAGCAAGCAACAGGATGAAATAGCTGAATGGGCACAAGAAGCAGTCCGGCTGGCTCGTGGTACGAGTGATAAAGCGCTTGTCATCGGGATAGGCGAAAACATGTATCTGCCTTTGCGTTTTGCTTTGGCATTGGAAGGCAGCCCGCTTGTACAGACTACGACGCGCAGCCCGATTTTCGCCTCCCAGACAACCGGCTATCCGATTAAGGAAAAAGCCAGTTTTGCGTTGCCGGATGCAGAAGGAGTCAGCCAATTCATCTATAATCTGAATGAACTGGATATTGACCGGATTTACCTGTTGGCTGAATCTGTCATAGACAAATCCGAATGGCAGCCACTGATCGCTTATCTGGAGAAAAAGGCGCCAGTGGAATGGATATCCCTGACAACCACCAAAAGGAGTGAAGAAATCGAATGATAGCAACCGGTCTAGTGAAAACGAGTTATCCGAAAGAAGATATCACTTTCCTATTGAAGGATGTAAGCGAAGAGTTTGTGGAAAGTACATTAGAGGAACGGGAAAAGGCGGTTCAGACGGGTGCCCATTATGCAGAACGGCTGCCGATGGAATATCGGCCTTCTGAGGAGTACACCAATCTTTATCATGAAACAGTGTTGAAAACCAAGGAACAATTAAGCTATCTCGTAGGCTTGGTGACACGCCGGATTTTCATGAATGCTGGAACGGATGATATTGTTCTTGTGTCATTGGCGCGTGCAGGCAGCCCGATCGGTGTTTTGATCCGCCGCTACGCCGAACAAGTGCTGAATATGGACTGGCCGCATTACAGCGTCTCCATTTTGCGCGATAAAGGGATCGATGAAAAAGCGATCGACTCAATCCGGATGGCGCATCCGACCAGCCGCATCCAATTTGTGGATGGCTGGACTGGAAAAGGGGCTATACAAAAAGAATTGACCAAAGCGGTCAACGGCCTCAATGCAGAAAAGGGCATGACGCTGTTTGACGATATGGCCGTCTTGGCCGATCCGGGAGCCTGTGCGGTATTGTTCGGTACGCGTGAGGACTTTCTTATTCCAAGTGCCTGTTTGAATGCTACTGTTTCAGGTTTGGTGAGCCGCACGATCCTCAACAAATTGTATATCGGCGAAAATGATTTCCACGGCGCGAAATTTTATGGAGAGCTGCTCGAGGAGGATCTATCCAATGATTTTGTCGACCAGATTACGGAATGCTTTGCGGTGACGCGTGAAAGAGTCGAAAAGGACGCAGTCTCTACGCCAGTGACGGCGGAGAGAACCTGGCAGGGCATGAAGGAAGTCGAGGCGATCGGCCAACAGATGTACAGTGAAACCGACTACCATCTGATTAAACCGGGTGTTGGAGAAACGACGCGCGTCCTGCTTCGCAGAAGTCCGTGGAAGGTTTTGGTCAACAGCCTTGATAATCCGGATGTCCATCATATTTTGATGTTGGCAAAAGAAAAAGAGGTGCCGGTGGAAGTCGTTCCCGATTTGTTCTATCGTGCAATCGGCTTGATCCGGTCAGGTAAAGAAATATGACTGTATTATTCGCCAGTGATCTGGATCAAACGTTGATCTATTCGCGTAATTCGATGGGAATGGACGTGGCAGAAGACGAATTGGTGGAAGTGGAGCGCTACGAAGGCAAGCCTTTGTCCTTCATGACGCAAAGCAGCCAGTCCGCGTTGTGGGCAATCAACGAAAAGGTATTCTTTTTACCGGTGACTACGCGTACACAGGCTCAATATGAGCGGGTGACAGGCATATTCAAAGGGCGGCAAGCACCGCGTTTTGCGGTCATTTCCAATGGAGCCGTCATTTTGGAGAATGGCGTACCGATCAAGGAATGGTCGGAAGAAATTCGCCGGCAATGCGTCAGCCGGAAAACCATCATTACGGAGTTGCTGCCGGAAATTGAGCGCCATTTTTCGGAAGACTGGGTACTGAAAGTCCGGGAAGCGGACAATTGGTTCGTCTATCTGATTGTCGACCGCGCGCGGTTCCCTGAAGATAAGCTTGATTTTTATACGGCAGCTTTTAAGAAGCTCGGATGGGGAATGTCGCTCCAAGGAAGAAAACTTTATTTCATGCCGGAAAGCATCACGAAAGCAGGTGCCATGGAGTATGTCAAAGAACGTCTGGGTGCAACTTATGTAGTGGCGGCAGGTGATTCGCTGTTGGATCTGGACCTATTGGAAAGTGCTGATTACAGTATGCTGGCCTCCCATGGAGAAGCAGTAAAAAGCGCGGTTCCGGTATCTGGGCACATTCACAGGACTGCTGAACATGGCATTAAAGTAGGAGAAGAGATCTTGGGCCGTGTCGCCGAGGTTTCATTGCAGCGTAAGTAAGCAACAAAGCAAGGAGAGATTCCGATGGTTCAATTGCACCCGATCCCCGCCAAAACCTGGGATCCGGAAAAGATCGGGGAATGGCTGAAAAAACCGATAGTGGATCACAGTGAAACTAAAATTGAAGAAGATCAGATTACGTATCCGCAGCTGCTTGGACAGGTGATGGGCATGACACTTGATGCCGACGAATATTTCGCCTCCATCTATGACGTCATCGAAGCAGCAGAAGGGCGGTTGATCCGCCTATCGGATAAAATGAATAAGCATATTGAGCAAGAACGGCTACGGACATTGCAGGATCTGTTCGAAATGAACAAAAAAGAAAAAGGGCTGTCCCCGAATCGCATGGTGGCGTTCCTTGACGGCAAAGGCCTGCTTCCCAGATTAAAAGATACCGGACTGAACAGACGCCTCCGCGTTATGCTGATCGACGTCCTGAAAGCGTTTCAGGAACAATCTGGTGGAAATACGACCCATTCCTCTTTCCGTCGTGTAACGACTGATCTAGTCAAATGGATATTCAACCATATCGAACCTGAAATAGAAAAATTGGATCTTGAAAAAGGGCTGCCGGGTTTTTTATGGTATGGCAGCGCTTCGGAAAGTGAAACCTGGTTTTTGAAGTTGGCAGCTGATTTCGGCTTCCACGTCATCGTCTATGATCCGAAAGGCGAAGGCTGGTTCGAACAGGCAATTGGAAAGGAAGGCCTTCACAGCCATAGCTTCCAAGTGAATGCCGAGTCGCTTCTGCCTTTCCCGGAAGAAAAGCCGAAACGCGTCGGCACGGTCGCTTATCGGGCAACCCAGGAAGTGGATCGGCTGTTGCATCATGATGATTCCGGGCTTTACAAACCGTTCCAATTCAAATCCTACCGGACACATTCGGTGCGCTTGAAGACGACGATGGACGAGGCTTTCATGCTTGCCAAAGAACGGGCGATGGTTCGGCCGTCGTTTTCAGTAGCAAGTGGAAGCGTCAACATTCCTGTGGTCTTCTCTAAAATCATGGGCATCGAAAAAGACCGCAAACGTTTTTGGGATAATGTCCATAATCTGACGGAGCGTGAAGATACGAAATTGGTTCGAAGCTTTCCCTTCATTGAAGAGCGAAAAGGCAATCAACAATTCCATTACCGCGCCGCTCTTGGAAAAGATGGACAGCTTGACCCGGAAAAAATGAAAGCCGCACATTGGTGGAAATACAATAAGTTGCCGGATGGCGTCCAGACTGCCATTGCAGCAGCGATAGGGCGACATGTCGAAAAACCGATCCTGCTGCCGCAAAGCGGTGAATCGTTTGAAGATCTGCAGCTCTATGCTTTTTCCCAGTCCATGTCGCTGCCGGATTCGGTGATCCAGTTGATCCAATTGTTCGATTATCCGCAATTCGTACCGACGATGTTGTTCTACAACGAAGAAAAAGATGGCGAATTGAGCCGGGCGGATGCCAACGCAATCTCCCTGATCCATGTCTTCGGACTCGACGTCATCATCATCAATCCGCAGGGTCATCAGGACATTGAACGCTGGGTGGATCCCGAATCATTTGATACACATTGGCTGGATGAGCGGAGCTTCAACGAGCCGTACCGTGAGCCTTCCGTAGTAAAAAAGATATTCAAGAAATGGCTGTAGCCAAAAAGGAGTGGACACCGATGACTAATATGCCAGATCAAATTGAACAGCAGGAATTGGTGATGAAAGATGAAAACCAACTCAAAGTTCAATTGAAGAAAGATCCTGAAGTCCTTCAATTGGCTTCAAAGATCGATCCGAAAAACCAAATCGCTTTATTGGAATTCGGCCGTGAGCCAGCTAATGAGATTTCCGCTTTCACAGGGAAAGTCCTGAATTCCGTCCAAGCAAACAGCATGGAGGAATCCAGCGAATTGCTGAAGCAACTCGGCAAAATCATGGACAAATTCGACAAGAAGGATTTTGTCGAAAAGAAAGGCTTCCTCAATAAAATTTTCAATAAAGGCAATAAAGTGATCGAGCAGCTCTTCAATAAATACCAGACCATGGGTACTGAAATCGACAAAGTATATGTTGAAATCACCAAGTACGAAGGCGAAATGAAAAAATCAACGACTACGCTGGAAGAATTATATAATCAAAATTTCAATTATTTCATGGAATTGGAGAAATACATCGCGGCCGGCGATATCAAAGTAGAGGAACTGAAAGCCCAGGAACCAGCTGTCCGTGCAAAAGCGGAGTCCGGTGACCAAATGGCCTTGATGGAACTGAATTCCCTGCAGAATGCTATCGAGCTTCTGGAACAGCGGGTTTATGATCTTGAAATGGCTAAACAGGTATCTTATCAGTCAGCACCTCAAATCCGCATGCTGCAGCGCGGGAATACAAAATTGATCGGTAAAATCAACTCGGCTTTTGTGACGACCATCCCGATCTTCAAAACAGGCTTGATCAATGCCATTGCGGCAAAACGGCAGAACCTGGTGGCTGAATCCATGAGCGAATTGGACCGGCGCACCAATGAGATGCTATTGAACAATGCCAACGACATTTCACGCCAAAGTGTTGATATCGCTAGAATGTCCGGCCAACCGAGCATCAAGATTGAAACGATTGAACAAACATGGGAGACTATTATGCAGGGGATGAATGACACGCGCGAGATTGAACAGGAAAATCGCAAAATGCGTGAAGAAGGCCGTCTCCGCATCGAAGAATTGCAGAAGAAATACGAAGACACGCAACGCAAAGCTAATTAATCGGAGGAGGAAATCAATATGTCAACTATCAATCTTTCAAAAGGACAGAAGATCGACTTAACGAAAACAAATCCGGGCCTAACAAAAGTGGTCGTCGGTTTAGGCTGGGATACCAATAAATACAGCGGTGGCGGAGATTTCGATTTAGATGCTTCAGTCTTCCTCGTGGGGGAAAATGGTAAATCACGTGGGCCGGAAGATTTTATCTTCTATAACAACTTGGTTGGTGCGGGTGGAGCGGTTACCCATACAGGCGATAATTTAACAGGAGAAGGAGAAGGCGATGATGAGCAAGTGATTGTCGACTTGCCGAATGTTCCTGCTGATGTCCATAAAATCAGTTTCACTGTAACCATCCATGAAGCGGACAGCCGCGGACAAAACTTCGGCCAGGTATCGAATGCCTTTATCCGCATTGTGAACGAAAATTCAAACGAAGAATTGATCCGTTACGACCTTGGGGAAGATTTCTCAATTGAAACGGCTCTAGTGGTCGGCGAATTGTATCGCCATGGCAATGAATGGAAGTTCAACGCAATCGGCAGCGGCTATCAGGGCGGCCTTGCGGCATTAGTGAATGATTATGGCTTAGGCTAATTAATTAAAAACCGTTTATCAGTTTTGAACTGATAAACGGTTTATTTTTTTGCTGAAAATACAGAGAGCAGAGTTTTAAAGAGCCTGATCTGCTTTCATTAAAGCGTTTAGCAGGACATTGGCACTCTTTTCGATGTCTTCTGGAAGACTCAATTCCTGCGGGCTATGGCTGATGCCGTTTATGCTTTTGACGAAGACCATGACGGACTTGGTTATTGCCGCCAGATTCATGGCATCGTGTCCGGCCATACTTGGCAGAACGGTGTAACGAATACCGGATTCAGCCGCCGCCTCTTCCATGAAACCCATCAGCTGCCTGTCGAAATCGCATTCCTGTGTGTTGTAGTTATTTGCAATCGCCATTTCAACGCCATGCCTTTCTATAATCACACGGAAGGAATCATGGATGCGCTGAACCAGGTTTCTGCGTTCCTGTCCATCAGCAGAACGCACTTCAAGTATAAATTCGACACGGCCCGGGATGATATTAGCTGCATTTGGAAACACTTCGAATTTGCCGACTGTGGCGACCGTATCGCTGTTGAGGGCAATCGCTAACCTTTGCACTTCTGCTACCATTTCACTGGCAGCCACGAGAGCATCCTTCCGGTTCTTCATGATGGTGGTTCCGGAATGGTTCTGCTGGCCGTCAATCGTAATCAGATCCCGGTAGATTCCGACAATACTGTCGACGACCCCTACGGATAAATTTTCGTTCTCCAGCTTGCTTCCTTGCTCGATGTGCAATTCGAAATAGGCTGCCATTGCTTTCTTGTTGCCGTTGCCGACTTTTGAGAGGTCGCCGCCGGCTTTTCTGACTGCCGCCGCCAAGGTTCTTCCCGACCGGTCTGTTGCCGCCAGTAATTCCTCTGAGCTCAGCTTTCCGCTAAAAGCCCGGCTTCCCATGGTCGAAAAATTAAATTCATTGGCTTCTTCAGCAGTGAAGGAGACGATTTGCAGAGGGTGAGCCAATGTGACTTGATGTTCTTTTAAAGTCTCGACAATTTCCTTAGCAACCAGAACGCCTAAAGCACCGTCATACTTGCCTCCATTTGGAACGGTGTCAAGGTGAGACCCTATCACCAGTGGAAGACTCATCTCGTCAGACCCCGGTAAAGTTGCCCAAATATTGGCGATCGCATCGACTGATACAGTCATGCCGAGAGCCTCCAGCTCCTGACTGAAAAGATCCCGTACCTGGTAATCGGCAGTTGAAAAACTGGGACGGGTTACTCCGCCGCCTTCGACTTGTCCATACTTAGCATAAGATTCGATAGCCGACATCAAACGGTTTATATTGATATTCATCCATGTTCATCCCTTCCCATGAAATTGTCCTTCAATAGTAGCATAATTCCTATTGAATTCAGAATTTTGTACACAGCTTTTTTCAACTGTGCTATTCTCGAAGTGAGTCACTAAAACAGAAAGGATGAAAAGCGATGGCAGTAATCGACCAAGTAAAGGAAATTAGAAGAGCTCTACATCAAAATCCGGAACTGGGCGGAGAAGAGTGGGAAACTTCTAAACGGATTCAGGAAGAGCTGCAAAAGGCGGGCATTCCCTTTAAGACAGGATTTGCAAAAACGGGTGTACTCGGCATTATCGAAGGCGACGGAGAGGGCGGAACGGTAGCGCTCCGGGCAGATATTGATGCTCTTCCTATTCTGGAAAAGACCGCTGTCGAATTTAAATCCAAAGTGGATGGCAAGATGCATGCCTGTGGCCATGATGCACATACATCAATGCTCTTGGGAACAGCCTTTAAACTGCAGGAAATGAAAGAGCAGCTGCCTGGTCGTGTGTTGCTCGTTTTTCAGCCAAATGAAGAAGCTTCGCCCATCGGTGGAGCGAGACCGATGATGGAGGATGGCGTCTTCGATGAATTCCAGCCGGATGTCATTTTCGGACAGCATGTATGGCCCGATTTGCCAGTCGGCCAGATTGGTGTACGCGACAAAGAAATGATGGGCGCATCAGATAAACTGTCTTTCACAATCAAAGGAGCAGGCGGACATGCCAGTATGCCCCATCAAGGAAAAGACGCCATAGTCGTGACGGCTGAATTCATCTCATCTCTGCAAACAATTGTCAGCCGGAACGTAAATCCCTTGGAATCCGCTGTGATAACCATTGGTACGATCGAAGGCGGCTATCGCTATAATGTCATAGCGGATCAGGTCGTGTTAAACGGAACAGTCCGCACCTACAGCAAAAAAGCTAAAGCAACTGTGAAACGGCGTCTGGAAAACTTAGTGAAAGGTTTTGAGATTGCTTATGAGGTGAAAATTGATTTCGACTATGCAGAAGGTTATGGAGCCACCATCAACACTCCGGAATGGTCAGAGTTAGTGCGCGAAAGTGCCAGCGGTCTACTGGGGGATGAAGCTTTGCCGGAAGTCGACCCATCCATGGCAGGGGAGGATTTTTCCAGGTTCCTGGAGAAGATCCCCGGTGCATTCTATTGGCTGGGATGTTCGAAAGCAGGAGAAGAATCACCCAAACCCCTGCACGATCCGGAATTCTTTTTTGACGAAGACGCTTTGGAAATTGGAATTGAAACGATGACTAAAGTAACGGTGGATGCTTTGAATAAGCTAAAAGGATAATGTTATAAAACACGTACAATAGCAAGCGGAAAATCATTAATTGTCGGAATCACTTGATTATTTACTGTTTATTTGCCTATACTATTAAAAAAGTTAAGATTTCAGGAATATGAGGAGGCGTATTATGAAAAAGCCGGAACAGAATGGGGAAAAGAAGGGAATCTTTATCCGTTTTCTAAATACCATTGAAAAGCTGGGGAATAAATTGCCCGATCCATTCATGATTTTTGTGTATTTAGCAATTGGTGTAATCATTGCATCATTCATTTTCAGCTTATTCGGTGCTTCTGTTGTCCATCCCGGGACAGGAGAGACGTTGGCGATTGAAAATCTGTTATCCTGGGGTGGTCTGCAGTATATCGTCACTTCAATGCTGACCAACTTTACCGGCTTTGCTCCTTTGGGGACCGTATTGGCCATTATGCTGGGAATTGGATTGGCCGAGAAAGTGGGACTGCTGGAAATCGCGATACGAAAGACGATCATGAAAGCTCCAGCTTCAATCGTAACGTATGCCATCGCTTTTGTGGGGATCATGGGGAACATCGCTTCCGATGCGGCTCAAATCCTCATCCCGCCTTTGGCAGCCATGGTATTTTACAAACTGGGCCGCCATCCGCTTGCCGGATTGGCAGTAGGATTCGCCAGCGCCGGCGCCGGATTTACTGCAAACCTGCTGATTGTTGGAACGGACGCATTGCTTTCCGGGATTTCAACGGAAGCGGCCGCTATATTGGATGATACGCTGATCGTAACTCCTGCGGATAACTGGTACTTCAATATCGTTTCGGTTTTTGTCATGACCATTGTAGCGGGATTAGTGACTGAAAAAATTATCGAACCGAAACTTGGGAAATACGAAGGGAAAGCTGTCATCGATGTCAGTGCTGAAGAACACCCGAAAGCCAACAAAGGCTTGCGCAATGCGGGGCTTGCGGCTCTTGCTTATATCGCTGTGCTGGTCCTGCTGGTTGTATTACCCGGATCTTCCCTCAGGAACGAAGATGGAGGAATGATCCCGTCGCCATTCCTGTCAGGAATTGTACCGATTATTCTCGGCCTCTTCCTGGTTTTGGGTATCGCCTACGGAAAAACAGTGGGGGCCATCAAAGATTCAGGAGATGCTGTAGGCTTTATGGCTGAATCCATCAAAGATATGTCTGGATTCATCGTGCTGATTTTCGCTGCATCACAGTTTATCGCCTACTTTACATGGACTAATATCGGAACTTGGATTGCCGTCAACGGGGCAGAATTTTTGACGCAAATCAACTTTACCGGCATCTATCTGATTGTCGGATATATCTTATTCACAGCCTCCTTGAACTTCCTGATCACTTCAGGGTCAGCGAAATGGGCATTGGAAGCTCCTGTATTTATTCCGTTGTTCATGCAATTGGGCTATCATCCGGCATTTACTCAGATGGCTTATCGTTTAGGGGATTCCTCAACGAATATCGTGACACCGCTGAATCCATATTTTATCGTCGTGCTTTCTTTCTTGAAAGAGTATGACAAAAAGGCGGGGATGGGTACCTTGATTTCATTGATGATTCCATACACTTTATCTTTCCTTATCGTCTGGATCATCCTGTTCCTGATTTTCTTCTATACAGGATTGCAATATGGCCCGGGAATCACCCCTTATCTATAAAAAGAAGCATCACATTGAGGAGGACAACAAGTGACAGAGAAATTAATCGACGAACTGCTGCAGGAGGAGATGGTCAGTTGGCGGAGGGATTTGCATAAGCATGCGGAATCCGGATTCTTGGAAATGCGTACCGCTTCACTTGTCGCCAGCCGCCTAGCTGAACTTGGCTACCCGCTGCAGATGGCTGGGGAAGTGATGAGAGCCGATCAGCGGATGGGCGTTCCCAGCCAAGAAGTTCTGGAGACGCATTATAACTGGGCGCAAGAGAACGGTGCTGATCCAAAATGGCTGCCGAACTTTAAGGATGGCATGACGGGGATTGTCGCTGTGCTTGAAACCGGAAGACCGGGTCCGGTGCTGGCTTACCGCTTTGATATGGATGCTCTTGATATCCAAGAGGAATTGGCGGAAGGGCATATTCCATTCGATCATGGCTTCCAGTCGGTCAACGCAGATAAGATGCACGCTTGTGCGCATGATGGGCATACTTCGATTGGACTTGGATTTGCGAAAATACTCATCGACAACAAAGATAAACTGGCCGGAACGATCAAGCTGATTTTTCAGCCGGCAGAAGAAGGTACGCGTGGAGCGAAATCAATGGTAGCGGCAGGCGTTGTTGACGATGTCGATGTCTTCATCGCCATGCACCTTGGAACCGGTGTTCCGACAGGTGAATTTGTAGCCGGCAATGCTGGATTCCTGGCAACCACTAAAATGGATGTGGTATTCAAGGGTACGGCTTCCCATGCGGGAGGCAAGCCGGAAGAAGGGCGCAATGCGTTGATGGCCGCGTCTTCTGCTGTGCTTGGCCTGCACGGGATTCCCCGCCACTCGGCTGGAGCTTCGCGTGTCAATGTCGGCGTGTTGAACGCAGGTTCTGGACGCAACATTATTCCGGCAACTGCTCATATGAAAATTGAAACCCGTGGAGAAACTTCTGAAATCAATGATTACATCCGGACACAGGCTTTTGCAGTTCTTGAAGGAGCTGCAGCCATGTATGGAGTCGAAGTCTCTACAGAAGTGGTGGGTGAAGCCAAAAGCAGCATTCCGAGCAAAGAGCTGGTTGAAAGCTTGCATGAAGTTGCCCAGAGCTCACCTTACTTCACCAAAACCATTGACTGGTCCACTGATTCGGCAGGGTCCGAAGATGCAACCTATTATATGGAACAGGTAAAAGCGCATGGTGGATTGGCTACCTATTGCATCGTCGGCAGTGACTTAGCAGCTGGCCACCACAATGAACGGTTCGATTTTGATGAAACCTCAATGTTGTCAGCTGTCGATGTACTATACCGTTCCGTATTGAAACTAAGCAAAGCATGAAAAAAAGACGGCAGGAATTTCCTGCCGTCTTTTTTCATGCCGTCAACTATCCGACAGCTCTACTTTGCGGAATTCAAGTTAAATACAAGGAAATTTGAGGGAAGATGATAATCAGGATCAGAACGATTATAAAGATCATAAAGAATGGGACGACACCTCGTATGACCTGTTCGACCTTTTCACCGGTTATCCCACTGACAACGAAGAGATTGAGTCCAACAGGTGGTGTAATCATTCCCAGCTCCATATTGACTACCATGATGATGGCGAAGTGGATGACATCGATTTCCAATGCTCCAATGATCGGCAGCAAAATCGGCAGCGTAATTAAAATGATGGCTGTCGGTTCCAGGAACATTCCAAGAACGAAGAACAGGATACTGACGATGAGCAAGAATGTCCATTTATTGAAGCCACTATCACTGACCCAGGCGGCAAAATCCTGTGGAACCTGTTCAGTCGTCAGGAACATCCCGAAAACCAGGGCAGCTGCAATAATCAGGAAAATCATCGAAGTGGTATTGATGGACTCCTTGGTAATTTCGATGAATTGAGACCAGGTCATTTCTCTATAGATAACGATGGATACGATAATGGCATATAATGCAGCTACAAATGAGGCTTCTGTCGGGGTGACAATCCCAGTATAGATGCTGCCTAAGATAAGAACCGGCATGATAAGACCCCAAGTAGCTTTCAGTGTAGGGCGCCACCGGTCTTTTAAAGGAACCTTCGGTAAGCCGCCGTAATTTTTCCGGTAAGCTACAAGAACAGCATAAATGATTAAAGCTAGCCCAAGCAACAGTCCAGGAAGTATCCCGGCAGAAAACAATCTTCCTGTGGATTGCTCAGAAACAGATCCATAAAGGATTAATGGGATAGATGGTGGAATCAGAATCCCCAATGTTCCAGCGGCAGCAACCAAGCCCATCGAGTAGCTCTTGTCATAGCCTGCTTTGACCATCATCGGAATCATAATGGCACCGATCGCAGCAGCTGTCGCTGGACTTGAACCTGAAATTGCAGCAAAAATCATGCAGGTGATGATGGTGACCACTGATAAGCCGCCTTTAGTGTGTCCTACCCAGGAACGGATGCATTCGATCAAGTATTTGGATATTCCGCCTTTGGCCATGATCAATCCAGCGAAAACAAATCCGGGAATCGCCATCAAAGTGGTGCTGTTGACTCCCGTAAACATTCTCTGAATCACTGTATTCAATGAAAAGTCCACCATGTAGAGACCGACAATACTCGATACTGCCAAACTGATGGCAATCGGCACCCGTAAGAAAGCAAATACGAAAAGTAAGACGATTACGATTACTGCTGCTTCCATTCTGCATCTCCTCCGCCCGTAACATTTTCTTTCTTGACAAAGTATCGATAAGCTTTTTCACAAAAACGAATGAACAGCAAGGTTCCCGCAATTGGCATAATCAAGTAATTGATCCAGATCGGGAAGCCGACATCAATGGTTTTGATATCTTGGCTGTAAGCTGTGGTCACCATGTCCATCCCAGTCCAAATAATGAAAACACTGAATGCTGCGCCGACCACCAAAGTGAGCACTTGGGAGAAATGCTGCATTTTAGGGCCGAATCGATCATAAAGTACATCTATCGCAATGTGCTTATCTTCTTTTAAAGCGGAAGAGAAACCGATGAAAATGGCCCAAACCAAAAGCATGGTATAGATTTCCGTTGCCCAACTTTGCGAGCTCCCCATAATATAGCGCATGAAGACCGAGTAGAGGCTGATGCCGATTCCAAACAAGAACAAGACAATGGAGAAAGCGCTTTCAATATAATTCAAGTATTTCATTTGAATCCTCCTTTACCTATTTTGTATTTTGGATACGAAAAGAATTAGTCAAATCATAATACAAGTTTTATCGAATAACAAGTGAAAATTTAGAATTGATTAAAAGTTCAGGTGGGTAATTAGTGTCAATAAAATCCTCTCTACTTTATAAATACAGGTTATTTTTTACTAATTGAAGTAAAAATTTAGCGTATATTAAAATTGAATATTCAAATTTATCTTTACAATCATTTTTTTATATGCTAATTTTGTTGTGAGTTGTATCCAAAATTCATTTGAAGGAGAGCAGCTTAAAATTTTTTGTATAACACGGAGAGCAGGGCTGAAAGAAAGGAAGGTGCAGCTCCAAAATGAAAGCCCTTACAAAAATGTTTTAAGTAGGCACAGGTCCAAAAACCAATAAGGGGGTTCTTTAGATGAAAAAGTATATTCTATCCACGTCACTTTTGATGTCAGCACTTGTATTATCCGCATGTGGGAGTGATGAAGCAGCGACCGATGGAGAAGGCGGTGCAGAGGGTGTCCAGGAGATGACGATCAAATTCTCTCACGTAGTAGCTGAGAATACACCGAAACACCAAGGTGCTCTAGCTATGAAAGAGTATATTGAAACAGAATCCGATGGCGCTATCGAAGTAGAGATTTATCCGAATAGTTCGTTGTTCGGAGATCAGGATGAGTACCAGAACCTGGCCTCGAATAATGTTCAGTTCATTGCACCGGATTTGACGAAGTTTGTCGGAAATAATCCGCAATTCAATGTGCCGGCTCTTCCTTTTATGTTTGATAACGATGAAGAGGCAATTGCATTTTGGGATGGCGAAAAAGGCCAGGAGATTTTGGGGAGCCTGGAAAGCGATGGCGTACTTGGATTATCGATGTGGCCGAACGGCGGTAAGCATATCACCAACAATGAACGGCCAATCGATTCACCGGATGATTTCCAGGGGCTGAAATTCCGTACACAAGGTGGCCAAGTATTGGAAGCTATCTACTCTGCTTTGGGAGCGGGCTCCGAGTCCATTCCGTTCGGCGAACTTTACACAGCGTTGGACCAAGGAGTAGTTGAGGGACAGGAAAATACATTCAGCAATATCGAATCCAAGAAATTTGATGAAGTTCAAGATTACATGACAATCATGAACCATACGCGTGTAGATTATGCAGTTTTCACGAATACAGAGTTCTGGGAAAGCATGAATGATGAAACAAAAGAGATTGTGCAGGCTGGATTGGATGAAGGTACAGCGGTGGCACGTGAGGAAGCAACAAGTCTGAACGAAGAAGCTCTCGAATTGATTCGTGATAGAGGGCTGGTTGAAATCATCGAGTTGACACCAGAACAAATCGAAGAGTTCCGTACAGCATTGGAGCCTATCTACGATGAGTTCGAAGATGAAATCGGCGCAGATGTATACGAAGCGGCACGTGAAGCAGCAGGCCAATAATACTTGAAGAGAACTGAAGAAAGTTGGCTGTCATCATAGCCAGCTTTTTTCAGTTTAATATCCGGCTAAAGATAAGCATCGCTTGAATACAGAATTTTTCACCGCACGGCATCCAGACAAAGAAAAAATAACTAACAGACAGGAGAATGGAATATGAACAAAGAGAAGTTTGAGCAGGGATTGGAAATACGCAAAAGTGTATTGGGTGCAGAATATGTGGAAAAATCGATCCAGAATGCGACGGACTTTAATATGCCGATGCAGGAATTGGTGACGGAATATTGCTGGGGAGAGATTTGGGCGCGGCCAGGCTTGCCGAAAAAGACGCGGAGCATGCTGAATCTCGCTATGATTACGGCATTGAATCGGCCTCATGAATTGAAGCTGCATGTCAGAGGAGCTATCAATAACGGCTTGACGAAAGACGAAATTCAGGAGGTTTTCCTGCAGGCTGCCATATATTGCGGTGTACCAGCGGCGATTGATAGCTTCCGGACAGCAAAAGAAGTATTTGATGAAATGGATAAAGAGCAATAATTCAGTCCATTTTAAACAAAGAGAATCCGTGATAGGAAAATGACGATTGTTACGGATAAAGCGCTGAAAATAGTTGATGCAAGAACAGCTTGAGCCGCAAATGCAGTTTCATTTTCGTATTCCTGTGCAATGATGGCGCTATTTACGGAACTTGGAACGGCGGAAGCGATGAACATCGCTTGAGCTGTAATGGTGTCGACGTTAAGGAATTGAATGATGATAAAGGCGAGAAGCGGGCTGATGATAAGCCTCACACCTACACTCAAGTAGACGGTAACCAAATTTTTAGTGAAATTCAGTTGAACGACTTGCGCGCCAAGGGTCAAAAGAGCCAATGCAATCAAGGCATCTGCAATATAAGAGCCCGGGGTATACAAGAATTGCGGAAGTGTAAGGTCGAAGGCATTCAGGATGAGACCGAAAAACATCGCATAAAGCACCGGCATTTTAAAATAAGGGACGGTAGCCTTAATCTTAGATTTGTCCAGCCGCTGCAAACTGATAATGCCGTAGGAATAGACCAGCAAGTTTTGGAAAGTAAGGACCAATACCTGGACCGCCATTGCGATCGGATCCTGGCGAAATGCCAAGTCATTAACGGAAATGCCGTAATTGCCTGAGTTGTAGAACAAAGAACTATGTGAAAAGGCGATACTGAGCCCTTTGCTGAAACCGAGAAGCTTACTGATTAACTTGGATACAAAATACAAAAATAAAGACAAAAAAATAAAAAACACCAATACTTTAAAAAACATTTCTAAAGCCAAATCAGTTTCGTAAAGACGGATAAAAATTAAACCTGGCACCAAATAATAGATATTGATTTTTGCCAGCGTATTCAAATCAAAATGGAATTTCAAATGCAAAAATGCCCCTAATCCAATCAAAATGAGAATGGGGACGATGATATTCAAGAATATATTGAAAATCTCCATAACACTCTCTCCTTTCCTTCATTAAGCAATCTGCCCGATTCTTGTTTCTGTACAATATACACCATTAAGAAAATTATACCAATCAATTTTGGGACTGAGGTGAATCAAAATGAAACTGCCAAAAAAAGTGAAGATAAACGAAGTGGTATTAAGGGATGGACTGCAGTTGGAAGACAAAGTACTGACTGTGGACGAAAAAAAAGCCTTATTTGATCAATTGGTGAAAGCCGATCTTCGAACACTGGAATTCGGTTCTTTCGTCCATCCGAAGTTGGTTCCGCAAATGGCAAACAGTGGTGAATTGTTTGAGCTGATTTCAAAAAATTCGAATCAACTCGAACTGATTGCCCTAATCCCGAATTTGAAGGGAGCAAAGAATGCAAAGGAAAAAGGTGTAGAAAGGTTGAATTTCGTCTTTTCGGCAAGTGATACACATAACCAGCAAAACGTCCAGAAAAGTACAGAAGAATCTTTGGAGGAACTCAAAGGAATTCTTATATATTGCGAAGACCATGGAATGTTAGTGAATGTATCGGTTGCCACGACTTTCGGCTGTCCGTTTGAAGGTGAAGTGAGCAAGGGCAGAATCGAGTGGATCCTGGAACAATTGGTGCCGTTGAATGTGGAGACCATTACGCTCGCAGATACTACGGGCATGGCCAATCCGCAGCAAGTCTACGATTTAGTGTCGGAGATGACAACCAAATTTCCGGAACAATCGTTCAATCTTCATTTCCATAATACAAGGGGCATGGGGCTTGCCAATATGCTGGGGGCTATGCAGGCGGGCATCACGAGTTTCGATGCTTCTTTAGGCGGTCTTGGCGGCTGCCCATTCGCCCCGGGTGCAACAGGCAATATCTGCACAGAAGATGTGGTCCACATGTTGCATAGCATGGGAATCGAGACCGGGCTGTCACTTGAGAAATTGATGGCTGCTTCAAAAACGCTTCAACAATATGTTGGCCACGAAACACCCAGCTACGTTCTGAAAGCAGGCCCATACGACCGGAAATATCCAGTTCCGGCAAAGAAATAGAACGTTTAGAGATGATTTGGAGGATGCGACCATGACCAATTGGGAAACCTTGAACTTAAATGAAGAAAACCGTGCCGAAAATGTTTTTGTGATTGAATTGAACAGGCCTGATGCGATGAACTCGCTGAATACGAAAATGGGCATCGAGCTGATTGAATGCTTGAAATCGCTGGAGCAGGAAAAGGAATTGCGGGTTCTGGTGCTCACTGCCAAAGGGGAGAAAAGCTTTTGTGCAGGTGCGGATTTAAAGGAACGGAAAGGGATGACCAATGAACAATGGAAACAGCAGCATGACATTTTTGAAGATGCCTATGAACTGCTGCGGAACTTCAAGTTTCCTGTCATTGCAGCCGTCAATGGCTTTGCTTTAGGCGGCGGTATGGAGATGCTGCTGAGCTGCGACCTCCGCTATGCAGCGGCACACGCTAAGATGGGATTGCCTGAAGTGAAACTCGGCATCATCCCGGGTGTAGGCGGAACGCAATTATTGCCGCGTGCCATCCCAGTCGGATTGGCAAAAGAGATGCTGTTTAGAGGAAATCAGGTGGATGCAGCCAAAGCATTGGATGTCGGTATATTGAACGGCGTCTTTTCGAAAGAAGAGCTGATGCCGAAGACGCTGGAAGTGGCGAAGGAAATTGCGGAAAATGCGCCGTTATCCCTGCAATCCATTAAAAAATCCATCTCTACTGGCCTTCATACGGACATCAATACGGCGCTATCGATTGAACTTGATCAATATTATAAATGTGCAAATTCAGCGGATCGCCTCGAGGGTGTTTTGGCTTTCAATGAAAAACGGAAGCCGGAATGGCAAGGGAAATAACAAAGTGCTGATGCGTTAACGCGTTAGTGGAAGGAGAACCTAAAATGGAATTAAGCAGGCAATTGGCGAGGTACAGTTTGGAGCTTTCATACGATGAGTTGCCGGAAGAAGTAGTAGAGTTTACGAAATTGTGCATTCTTGACTATTTTGGATCAGCGATTGCGGGATCGGATAAAAGCCCAGTTCAAATGGTCAGCGATTTAGTCAGTGAAATGGGTGGCCTTGATCAGGCGAAGCTTGTTACCGGAGGGAAATCAAGTGCCATTCATGCGGCTTTGGTGAACGGAGCGGCAAGCCATGTAATGGAACTTGATGACATCCATAAAGGGTCCATTGTACATGCGGCAACTGTTGTTATTCCCGCGGCACTTGCGATTGCGGAATGGAAGAAATTAAGCGGGAAAGAACTGATCACGGCAGTAGTGGCGGGATATGAAGTCTGTTTCAGAATCGGCGAAGCAGTATCGCCTTCCCATTATTATTACTGGCACAACACAGCGACCTGCGGAACTTTTGGTGCTGCAGCAGCAGCCGGAAAACTGCTTGGTTTAACGGAAGATGAAATGGTCAACGCCTTAGGGAATGCAGGTTCCCAAGCTGCTGGATTATGGGAATTCATCGTCGATGGAGCGATGACCAAGCAGTTGCATACTGGAAAAGCGGCAATGAACGGAACAATGGCCGCGTTATTGGCAAAAAAGGGCTTTACGGGACCGAAGAAGATCCTTGAAGGCGACCGCGGCTTTTTTAATGCCATGAGTGAAGAGCATGATGCTTCAAGAATAACGGAAAATCTGGGTCAGGAGTTCAAGATTTTGGAGAATTCCTTTAAGGTCCATGCCTCATGCCGCCATACCCATCATGCGGTCGATCTGCTGATCGATGTCTTTAAGGAACAGAACCCCGCATTGGAGGATATCGAATCAGTGGAAGTGGATTCCTATCAAGTTGCGCTTACGATTACGGATGATCCTGATCCACAGACAGAGTATGCCGCTAAATTCAGTCTCCAATTCTGTTCGGCATTGGCCTTATTGAATGGCCGTGCGAGTCTGGATGATTTCAACGGGGACAAGTTATGGGATGAAGATATTCGGTCGCTGGTGAAAAAAGTGAATGTCCACACGGATCCTACAATTGATGGCGGTTATCCGAAGCAGTGGGGAGCTGCGGTGAGTGTTCTGTTGAAGAATGGGGAGAAAATCAGCAAGCAAACTGATTTTCCTAAAGGCGACCCTGAAAATGCAGTAACTTCAGAAGAACTGCTTGAAAAATTTATGGGAATGGCCACGAAGTTACCTATTGAACAGCGACAGACATTAGCGAAAAGCTTGATGGACTTGGAATCAACAGAGAATATCGGCAATTTGATGGATACCTTGTAAAACGGTTTTTTCCACGCTTGAACCGGAAGCAGAATAAAAAAGAATTCATGCAAAGAGGGCGTCTTTATGGAACAGAACAGGGAGCAAAAAATGGAGATTGCAAAACTGCAAAAGCAATTGGAATCCCTCAATCCTGTTGAATTGGAGCAGGCTGCCTATTTATTGTCGCTCGTGCAGGAGCCGCAGGCTGATTCAACCGGAAATGCTGTACCCATGCATTTTCTTGGGCGTTTTTTAGGGATGGTGCAAAATCAGGACGGAACGACAGAGATGGCATTGGGTTTTCAAAACGAAAATACCTATGGCGTGGCGCAAGGAGGTTCCATTTATACATTGGCCGATGTCGCAATCGGTTTTAGTATTCTGCAGAATTTAACAGAGGGTGAGAAAGTCTTCACTTTGGAACTGAAAGTGAATTTTATTGAAAAAGGCCAAGGTTCCCATTTGATTGCGACACCTCTTATTTTAAGGCAAGGCAGAAGCACGGTCGTTTCTGAATGTTCCATTCACGACGTCTCAGGGAAATTAGTGGCGAAAGCGCTGGGTACTTTTTATATCAGTGGAACGACAAAAAGAAAGGAGGGAGACAGATGAATGAAATCGCCTACGAAAAAATTGTAGAAGAAGTAAAAGCCATGTGCATGGAGTCTAATTACAATCTTGGAGAAGATGTCTACTCGGCATTTAAACAGGCATTGCAGACGGAACGTTCAGAAACCGGCAGGGAAGTGTTGACGCAGCTGATTGATAACGCTGATATCGCCAAAGCAGAAAGGGTTCCTATGTGCCAGGATACCGGAACGGCAGTCTTTATGGTCGAGGTTGGCCAGGATTGCCATATTGTCGGTGGAAGATTGGTGGATGCCATCAATGAAGGAGTGGAAAAAGGCTATGGAGAAGGCTATTTAAGAAATTCCATGGTCTGCAATCCGATGAACCGGAAAAATACCGGCAACAATACACCAGCCATTGTCCATATCGATTTGGTTGAAGGGGAAGAACTGACACTCCATATGACAGCCAAAGGCGGCGGGGCTGAAAACATGAGTGCACTGAAGATGCTCAAGCCATCTGATGGAATGGAAGGGGTTAAGGATTATATTTTATCCATCGTTAAAGAAGCAGGGCCTAATGCCTGTCCGCCACTGGTAGTCGGCATTGGAATCGGTGGGAATTTCGAGCGCTGCGCTTTTTTGGCGAAAAAGTCATTGTTCCGTCCTTTAGGCGTGCGTCATGAAGATCCGGCAGTTGCGGAGCTTGAGCAGGAATTGATGGAACAAATCAACCGCCTCGGCATCGGCCCCCAGGGAATGGGCGGCAGCACGACCGCACTGGATGTAAAAGTGGAACTCGAGTCCTGCCATATTGCGGCTTTGCCGGTGGCTGTCAATTTGAACTGCCATGCGAGCCGCCACCAAACGATTAGAATGAAGTGAGGTGAAAGTGGATGCAGAAGAAAATCAACCTGCCTTTACGGGACGAAGACATTGAATCGCTGAAAGCAGGAGACCGCGTATTGCTTTCCGGTATCGTCTATACAGCAAGGGACGCAGCCCATAAGCGAATGGTGGAACAGGAGAAAGAAGGAACGCCGCTTCCCGTTGAGCTGGATGGCCAGGTTTTGTATTATACGGGACCGACTCCTGCAAAACCTGGAGAAGTAATCGGTTCGGCGGGTCCGACAACGAGCGGCAGAATGGATCTGTATACGCCAGCTCTTCTTGAAAAGGGATTGAAGGGAATGATCGGCAAAGGGTATCGAAGTGAAGAGGTCATCGCTTCCATGCTCCAACATCAAGCGGTTTATTTTGGTGCTGTCGGTGGTGCTGCAGCGCTGATTGCCCGCTCAATCAAAAAAGCGGAAGTCGTCGCCTATGAAGATCTGGGTACAGAAGCTATCCGGAAACTGACCATTGAAGATTTTCCGGTATTTGTCATCAATGATATCCATGGGGGTGATATCTATAAGGATGGGGTTGCAAAATACAGGCAGTAATCGATAAACGACGGTACCTAAGGGGGCAGCAAAGATGAAAGCAGGAATTATCGGATTGGGTAATATGGGTGGCCGTATGGTGAAAAGGCTGCTGGAGCAAGGGGTCGAAGTGGGCGTTTTTGACGTCAATAAAGAGTTCGTCCAAAAATTCGTGGAGCTTGGTGCAAAAGAAGCTGGAAGCCCCGCAGATTTAGCAGAGAAATATTCATACATCCTGACAGTCTTGCCGAATGTATTCATTGTTAAAGAAACGTTGACCGGTCCGGAAGGATTGATGGAAGGTATGGATTCAGACAGCCTGCTGATCGAAATGACGACGTCCATTCCTTCTGTAACAAAGGAACTGAGTGCCTTGATGAAAGAAAAAGGTCTGAAAATGATTGATGCCCCCGTGAGTGGTGGAGTCAAAAAGGCCGAAGAAGGCACTCTGTCCATTATGGTTGGCGGCGAAGAAGCCGATTTTGAAAGAGCAAAACCACTGCTTGAATGCATGGGAGCCAATATTTTTCACGTCGGCGAAGCAGGGGCGGGCCATACCATAAAGGCGTTGAACAATATGATTTCCGCAACAACATTAGCGGCTACGGGAGAAGCGATGGCGCTTGGCGTCAAATTGGGTCTTGATCCTGAAAAGATGCTGAACGTCATCAACGCCAGCACCGGCAGAAGCTTTTCCAGCGACTTTAAATTTCCCAATCAAGTGCTGACGCGGAAATTCGAGGTTGGTTTTACGTTGGATCTGATGGTCAAAGATCTGAAGATTGCGATGGCGATGGCGGAGGAAGAAAAAGTGCCGATGTTCATTTCCAGCGCATCGTTCCAACTTTGGAAACATGCTTGGTCCCAAGGCGGCGGTGATCAGGATCATACCGCCATTGTGAAATATATCGAAGAAATGTTCTCGGTGGAAATCAAAGGGTCCTGATCAACCCGATACTCGAAGGTGGTTTTTAATGATAAAATGCAATTATTCTTTCCTGCAGTTGAAGGAGAACGTGTTTAAGGGGTGCCATATGGAAAAATTTAAATTAACAGAGCAGGATAGAGCCACTTTGCAATATAAAGTGACGAATAAACTGAGGGAATTGATACTCAAAGGCGAATTCAAAATGGGCGAGCGATTGATGCAGGAGGAATGGGCACAAAAGTTGGGCGTCAGCCGGATGCCTCTTAGAGAAGCATTGCGTCAGCTGGAAGTGGAAGGTTTGGTCAGAATCGAGCCAAGAAGAGGGGCAGTGGTCACGCCGATTTCCACAGAGGATATTGAAGAAATCTATCAATTAAGAGCTCTCTTGGAAGGACAGGCAGTTGTAAAGTCGCTCCCTTATTTAGGCGATGAAGAAATTGAGGAACTCCAAAATCTATACAATGAAATGATCAAACTGAAAGCCGATGAAAACGATGTTGAAATCTTTATGAAATTGAACGCTGAGTTTCACCGGATTTTAAGGGAGAGCTGCCCTTGGAGAAGGATCCAGGGGTTTATTGAAACTTTATGGAAAGGAATTCCTCCCTATACACCAAGCCTGCTGTCGAACCATCTGGCGGATTCGCATGAAGAACATCGCTTAATGCTGGAATACGTCAAACAGAAAGACGAAGTCCAGTTAAGGAGAATCACTGAAAAGCATATTCTGAGAACGAAAGAAAACTTGATTGAGATGATGATGAAAGAGTAAAGGAATTTATTTGTTGAATGTTTGATAAAGGGAGAGGGGCAGACAGTATGAAGCAAATCGAGTTAGCGGTTATTCCAGGAGATGGCATCGGAAAAGAGGTGGTTCCGGAGGCATTGCGTGTCCTGGATGTGATAGCAGAAATCCACGGTGGATTAAAGTTCAACTCAATCCACCACCCATGGAGCTCGGAATATTATGTCCAACATGGAATAATGATGCCGGAGGATGGCTTGAGCCAAATCGCACAAAGTGATGCGGTTTTCCTGGGGGCTGTCGGCGACCCCGCATTAGTGGCTGACCATATTTCACTGGGAGGGTTGCTGCTGAAAATCCGCCGGGAATTTCAGCAGGTCATCAATATCCGGCCTGCCAAGCAGCTTAAAGGCATCGTCTCCCCTTTAGCGAATCCCCGGGACTTCGATATCATGATTGTCCGTGAAAACAGCGAAGGTGAATACAGCAGTATTGGCGGCAGAGTCCACAGCGGAGAAGATGAAATAGTCATCCAAAATGCGGTGTTCACCAAAAAAGGAGTTTCCCGTGTCATCGAGTATGCATTTGAATTGGCAAAACAACGTAACGGAAGGGTGACGAGTGCCACCAAATCCAATGGAATCGTCCACTCCATGCCATTTTGGGATGAAGTCTTCAAAGAGGTCGCAACCAATTATGAAGAAATTCAAACCAATAGCGAGCACATTGATGCACTCTCTGCTTTTTTCATCACTAAGCCTCAGACGCTGGATGTTGTAGTAGCCAGCAATTTATTCGGCGATATCTTAAGCGATATCGGCGCTGCCATAATGGGCAGCATCGGAATAGCGCCGGCAGGAAATATCAATTTAAATGGCAAATACCCATCCATGTTCGAACCGGTTCATGGCTCAGCACCGGATATTTTCGGCAGAGGGATCGCTAATCCCATCGGGCAGATCTGGACAGCCAAAATGATGCTCGACCATTTCGGAGAACTGGAAATGGGCACGTTATTGCTCGAAGCTATCGAAGATTCCATGCAATCCGGCATCAAGACGGCGGATATTGGCGGCAGCTCTTCAACTTCCGAGGTAACCGATGAAATAATTGCCAACCTGAGAAAACAGTAAGTATTCGGGGCTTGCTGCACAAGGTAACTGCTGCCTTTTTAAAAGAACTAAATTTTCTGAAAAATATTTTACAATAGCCCAATCATTTAGTAAGATGAGAATTAAATTAATATTGTATCCAATATCCAGAGATTGGAGAGAACGCAATGAATCCAGCACGCTCCTATTTATTTGTTCCAGCTAGAGATCTTTCTATTATAAAGAAAGCGTTCTCATCTATCGCTGACGTTGTCATCTTGGATTTAGAGGATGCTGTGGCCATCTCGGAAAAGCAAACGGCGCGGAAAATAATGAAAGAGGCGCTGGAGACGCATCAAGATGAAAACAGGGTTATGGTCCGAATCAACAGTCTGGACACCGACCTATGGGAAGCCGATTTAGAAGGGGCGATCCGCAGTGGAGCTGGTGGAATTATGGTTCCAAAAGCAGAAAGTGAACAGGACATGCAAAAGGTCTGCCATAGAATAAGGGAGATCGCCGGGGACAAAATAGTTGATGTGATTCCCTTGATAGAAAGTGCGCGGGGGATTCAGTTTGCGTATGAGATTGCATCCGCGGATCCACTGATTTCGGCTCTGGCTTTCGGGTCAATCGATTTTTCCTTGGATATCGAATGTGAACTTACACCTGAAGGGCTGGAATTGTTGTATGCCCGTTCCCAATTGGTGATCGCTTCAAAAGCAGCAGGAATCGGCTCGCCGATCGATGCGGTCTATCCTGATTTAACGGATGAAGCCGGACTTGAAAAACAAACGGTTTTTGCTAAACAGCTGGGTTTCAAGGCGAAACTGGTCATCCATCCGAAACAATTGGGAGTTGTCCATCAAGTGCTTTCGCCTTCAGAGGAAGAACTTGCCTTGGCTGGAGAAATCGTCAAAGCATTTGAACAAGCTGAAAAAGCAGGCGAGGCTTCGATTAAAGTCGGTGGACAGTTTGTCGATTATCCTGTCTATAAAAAAGCTAAACGAATCCTGCAGAATAGAGGCTATTAAACAATCTAACCATTAAAAATGATGAGGTGAGCAAAGTGAAAATAGTGAAAATCGATGTCAAGACAGTACCGATCAGCAGTCCTATCCGCAACGCTTATATAGATTTCAGTAAAATGACCACTTCGGCTCTGGCGATCACCACTGATGTCGTCAAAAACGGGAAACCGGTAGTGGGTTACGGATTTAATTCGAACGGAAGGTATGCGCCCACTTGTTTACTGGAAGAACGCTTTATCCCACGGCTTCTGGAAGCGGATCCGAAAGACATTGTGACAGCTGATGGAGGCAACTTGGACCCCCACAAAATACATAAAATCATCATGTCCAATGAAAAGCCGGGCGGTCATGGCGAGCGCGCAGTTGCGGTGGGCGTCATTGACATGGCGGTCTGGGATGCCGTTGCAAAAATAGAGGAAAAGCCTTTGTATCAGCTGTTGGCGGACCGCTATGGAACCGGGAAAACGGATGACAAGGTCTATATTTATGCGGCGGGCGGCTATTATTTCCCTGATAAAGGCTTGACTGAGCTTCAAGACGAGATGAAAGGCTATTTGGATCTGGGCTACCGTGACGTGAAAATGAAAGTCGGCGGCGCATCATTGAATGAAGACCTGCAGCGAATAGAGGCAGTTCTGGACATTTTGCCAAAAGGCAGCGGCTTGATGGTCGATGCCAATGGCCGCTTCGATTTGGACTATGCCATTGAGTTTGGTGAAAAAGTAAAAGACTATGAACTGATTTGGTACGAAGAAGCAGGAGATCCATTGGATTATCATTTACAGGCAGAGCTTTCCAAGCGCTATCCGCATGCCTTAGCAACCGGCGAAAACCTGTTTTCACTTCAGGACGCCACGAATTTAATCCGTTACGGAGGGATGGATCCGGAAAAAGATTTTCTGCAATTCGACTGTGCCCTCAGCTACGGGTTGGTGGAATATTTGCGGATCCTCGATATGCTGAAAGAATATGGCTGGTCTTCGCGCCGCTGCATCCCGCATGGCGGCCACCAATTGTCACTTAACATTGCAGCGGGTCTGGAGCTTCACGGCAATGAATCTTATCCAGGGGTATTCGAACCTTTTGGTGGATTTGCGGACCGTTATGCAGTAGAAGCAGGCTATGTCCGGCTTCCCGAAGTGCCAGGAATCGGCTTTGAAGAAAAGGCCAATTTGTATGAACTGTTGCTGACAATCGGCAAGTAAGGATAAAAGTAAGGGGAGGTAAAAACGTGGCAGGCAAAATGGAATTCAATCAGGACATTGCGACTGAATATGACAAAGGGGTGAGACGGACATTACCGACTTACGATCCGATGCTGCGCTTGTCACAAACCTTTCTTCGCAATGCACTTAACGAGCAGGCAGAAGTATTGGTGGTCGGCTGTGGCGGTGGCAATGAATTGAAAGCTTTTGGTGTTCCGAACCAAGGCTGGCGATTTACGGCGGTCGATCCGGCAAAAGCCATGCTGGAAGCAGCGAAAGCCAAAGCGGCACATGTCGGAATCGAAGACCGCATCGAATGGGTGAACGGCACCGTAATGGATGTACCGGCAGCAAAGCACTTTGATGGCGCCACCTGCATCCTGGTCCTGCACTTTGTCCCAGAGATAGAAGAAAAAAAGGCGCTGCTGATGAAAATAAGAAGTCATTTGGATTCAGGCGCGCCTTTCGTATTGGTAAGTAAATTCGGAGATCCAGACGATCCCGAATTTAAAGAGCTGGTCGCTTTATGGAAAAACTACTGGCTGGACATGACCAATCTGCCAGAGCAAAAAGTGGAGGAATTGATGAAAGGAACTTTAACGGAATCATCGATTTCAGAATCTCAAATTCGTCAATTGCTGGAGGACTCAGGGTTCCGCCGGATCGCCAACTTCTTTAAGACCAACCATTTTGGTGGATGGATCTGTTATGCGGCTTAAAAAATATAGAGGTATCTTTTGTCTGTTTTAAACGAAACCTGCTCGGCTGTGAAAAAGGAGGTAAGGAAGCATGAAAAGCAATCCGGTGGAAAGCAGGAGGACGCTCCTGTTTATAGGAGTAGCTGTTTTGGGTTTCCTTGCTGTCTATTTTTTATTGCCAGATGAATTTTCCTACGCCGCTAAAGTGATGACCAGCATCATTACGCTCGGGATTATCCTATGGTCATTGGAACCGATCCCGATCGGGTTGACTGCCTTGATCATTCTATTGTTGATGCTGCTATTCGGTATTGCAGATTCGTCGGTTATCTTCAGCGGATTTGCGTCACCGGCAACTTATTTGATCGTCGGAGGCATGATGCTTGCCACAGCGGTCAATGAAACGGCCTTGATCAAACGGATGAGCTATACCATCCTGAAAAAATGGGGCGGCCGCTCAGCTGGCTTGCTCGGCAGTATCATCATCATTCAACAGATCCAGGCATTTTTTATCCCTTCCACTGCTGTCCGGTCTGCCCTGATTCTGCCGGTTTCAACCATGATCATTGAAACGACCCACGCCGAGCCAGGCGGGAATTTGCGGAAAATGATCATGCTCGGTGTCGCTTTCGGCGGCATCATCAGCGGAACGTCTGTCATGACTGCGGCAATCGGCAATATTTTGACGGTGGAACTGCTCAATCGTTTTGCGGGAATCAATATCACGTATTTCGAGTGGTTCTATTACACTTTCCCTATCTGGCTGATATTGATTCCGGCAATATGGCTCATGCTGTTGAAAGTTTTTCCATTGCCGGAAGAGCAGAGCTATTTTCCGGCAATCAAAGAAGAAATGACCGAAAAGCTGAAAGAGTTAGGACCCGTCAATGCCCGAGAAATTCGTTGCTTGGCTATTCTGTTGACGATTGTGATCTTTTGGCTGACTGAGCCTCTTCATGGTCTGCATCCAAGCGTTCCCGCACTAGCCGGTGTGGTGTTGATGGCATTGCCCATTATCGGCGTCGCTGCATGGGAGCCTGTCGTCCGCATCAACTACAATACCGTTTTGTTGATCAGCGTCACCTTATCGATGGGCTATACATTTGTGGATTCAGGCGCTGCAACCACCATCAGCCAATACTTGAGTGTCGGTTGGTTTATGCAGCTTATTCAAAATCCATTTTCTGCCGTGGTGGTCGTCATTGTCCTGGCTCAGATTTTCCATAAAATGATTTCCAATGTTGCCACCGCTGTTGTTGTCCTGGTGCCGATCGTCATCAGTGTAGCCCAAAATGCGGGAATCAATCCCCTGGCCATTGCTTTTACAACAGGCTTGACCTGTCTTTTCGGATTTGTCCTGATTGTTGAATCCATGCCGAACCTGATTGCCCACAGCACGGGAATGATTTCCCAGAAAGATTTTTTGAAACCTGGTTTATACGCTACTGTCATTTCAATGGCGGCAACTGTTCTGGTCGCCGCCACTTGGTGGAATTGGATTGGGTTGATATGATTTTGCCCAGTTTGAAAAGATGGATTTTCTGTTCATCAATCGAATCAACAAGGAGGAATTCATATGTTGCCATTGGAAGGCATTACCGTCGTTTCTTTGGAGCAGGCTGTTGCAGCACCTTTTGCAACTAGGCAATTAGCCGATTTGGGTGCCCGGGTCATCAAAGTGGAACGACCGGGAGTGGGTGATTTCGCCCGGAATTATGATAAGACTGTGAAAGGACTGGCCAGCCACTTTGTCTGGATCAATCGCTCCAAAGAGTCGTTGGCGCTGGACCTTAAGCAGGAAGAGGCCAAAGAGGTACTGCATAAATTATTGGAAAAGGCCGACGTTTTCCTTCATAACCTGGCGCCTGGCGCAGTGGATCGCCTTGGATTCAGCGCTGAGGAATTGAAGGTGAAATATCCGAAGCTGATCATCTGCTCCATTTCGGGATATGGCACCTTCGGCCCGTATACCAATAAAAAAGCTTATGACTTACTGATCCAATGCGAAGCAGGCCTGGTTTCCGTAACCGGGACGGAAGATACCCCTTCCAAAGCCGGAATCTCCATTGCAGATATTGCGGCGGGAATGTATGCCTATACCGGGGTGTTGACCGCCATCATCTCACGCTACAAAACAGGGAAAGGTGCGATTATTGAAGTGTCCATGCTGGAAGCGCTGGCGGAATGGATGGGTTATCCGCTCTATTATTCCGCTTACGGAGACAATGAACCGCCGCGGACCGGAGCAAGCCACGCTACAATTTATCCGTATGGCCCTTTTGAAGCGGGGGATGGCAAAATGGTCTTCATGGGGATCCAAAACGAACGGGAATGGGTGGAATTCTGTGAAAGGGTTTTGGATAACCCTGAGCTGGCGGTTGACCCTTTGTTCAACAGCAATTCCCAGCGGGTGGTCAATAAAACAGCACTGAAAACCATCATTGAAGACGTATTTCAAGGAATGGATTCCGGGCAGGCCATCGAACGGCTGGAACAGTCCCGGATCGCCAATGCACGCCTCAATACCATGAACGAACTTGTCGACCACCCGCAATTAGCGGCACGCGACCGCTGGCGGGAAGTGGATTCGCCAGTGGGGAAATTGAAGGCGCTTATCCCGCCGGTCACTTCAGATGAAGTCGATACCGTCATGAATCCGATACCGGAAGTCGGGGAACATACGCATTCCATTTTGTCGGAGTTTGGATTTTCTGAACAGCAAATAACTAAGTTGACCACACAATGAAAAGGCAGCATTCGAAAGGGGAAAATGGAAATGGCGAAATTAACGCAGCAGGAAAGAGAACAATTACGGCAGGAAGTGCGGAAACTGTGTTCAGAATTCCCGAATTCCTATTGGAGAAAGCTGGACCTTGAGCGGGAGTACCCTTACGAATTTGTGGATGCGTTGACAAAAAGCGGCTATCTTTCCGCATTGATTCCTGAACAGTATGGCGGCAAAGGATACGGCATGACAGAAGCGACCATCATTCTGGAAGAGATTAACCGCTCCGGGGGCCACGCCGCTGGCTGCCATGCCCAGATGTATACAATGGGTGCCTTATTGAAGCATGGCAGTGAAGAGCAGAAACAACAGTATCTGCCCGGCATCGCAGATGGCTCGATTCGCTTCCAGGCTTTCTCGGTGACGGAAGAGAAAGCCGGCTCCAATACCACCGCAATCGAAACCTTCGCTGAAAAAACAGCAGATGGCTACCGGGTCAACGGCCATAAAAACTGGACCAGCCGGCTTTTGCAATCCGATTTGTTGATGTTGCTGGCACGCACGACGCCGCTTGCGGATGTGGGGGAAAAGAGGGCTGAAGGGCTTAGCCTGTTCCTCGTCGATTTGCGGATCATCCGCGAACAGCAGCCCGAATCCTTGGTAGTGGAACCGGTTCGGGCCATGTTCAATTACGCAACCAATCAAGTTTGGTACAAGGATATGGAAATTCCGGCCGAATGCCTGATCGGGGAAGAAGGCAAAGGGTTCCGTTATGTATTGGACGGGATGAACGCAGAGCGGACCTTATTGGCAGCGGAAGCGATTGGCGATGGTTATTTCTTCATCGACAAAGCCACCAGCTATGCCAATGAACGGGTAGTATTCAACCGGAAGATCGGAGAAAATCAAGGCATCCAATTCCCGATTGCCCGGGCTTATGCAGCGATCAAAGCCGCTGATTTGATGCGCTACGAAGCGGCAAAAAGATTTGACGAAAATGAGAAATTCGGTGAACAGGCCAACTTGGCGAAATTTCTGTCAAGTGAAGCAAGCTGGCAGGCGGCCAATGTCTGCCTGGATACATTCGGAGGCTATGGATTCGTCGATGAGTATGACGTCGAGCGGAAATTCAGGGAGACCCGGATGTACCAAGTAGCACCCGTCAGCAACAATATGATTTTGGCTTATCTCGGCCAGAATGTACTGAAGATGCCGCGCTCCTATTAATAGCCATAAGAAAAAGACGGCAGAAATTTTTCTGGCGTCTTTTTTGCGTCTATAAGAATGTTTACTTCTTACGTTATTTCAAAGCAGAGGGCTGAACCCCTTCCGGAATCGGACAGGTATAAGGCTCTTTCGCACGCTTCGCTTCGTGTTCAGCTTTGATCGCCTGCAGGTCTCTAGGGTTATTGAACAAATGGATGGCGGTATTCGCCATGGCCTCAGAGGACAAGAGCATGCCGCTGTGTGCAAATGAACTGATGCCTTGCGTCACCATCTGCCATGTGTGAAGAGGCGTGCCGAGGGCCGATGTGGCCGTTGTCACTTGAGCAGTTGGAACAATCCAGCTGACATCCGAAACGTCGGTGGAACCTGCCATAACTTCATCCGAAGGGACATATTCAGAAATCACATCCGCAAGATATTTTCCTTCGAACTCGCTGCCATCTCCGCTGTAGCCAAAAGTTTTCATGCCGGCGAGAAAATTATTTTTTTCTCCTTCAGATAAAGTCTGCCAAATTCCGGCAGCGAATTCCTTTTCTTCTTCAGTGGGCTGGACTGCTCCGGCTTCCTGCAATTTCTCATTTAGAATCGCCTCCAATGTCCGGTTCGGTTCATAGTTGGAGCAGGCTTTATCGAAGACGATCGTCATATCGGTTTCTGTCATCAATGCAGCACCTTCCGCGATTTTGCAGACGCGTTTGTAGATTTCATCGACTTGCCCCACTTTCGGCGCACGGATCAAATACAGAACCTCCGCTTCCGACTGGACAACATTTGGTGAAAATCCGCCGCTGTTGGTGATGGCGTAATGCATCCGTGCCTCCTGGACGACATGTTCGCGCAAGTAATTGGCGCCGACATTCATCAGTTCTACCGCATCCAATGCACTGCGTCCTAAATGCGGTGAATTTGCTGCGTGCGAAGCCACTCCTTTGAAACGGAAATAGACTTGATAATTGGCGAGGCTCGATAAGCTCATGATGGAATTGGCATAGGAAGGGTGCCAGGTCAAAGCGACATCCAAACCATCGAAGGCGCCTTCACGTACCATGAAGGTTTTGCCGGAGCCGCCTTCTTCAGCGGGACAGCCGTAAAATTTCACGGTTCCGTCGATTTTATTTTCAGTGAGATAAGCTTTGACGGCATATGCCGCTGCAAGTGAACCGGTGCCGAGCAGGTTGTGGCCGCAACCGTGGCCGATGCCACCTGGTACCAAGGGCTCTTGCTGTGTAGAGTTCGCTTTTTGGCTGAGGCCGGAAAGGGCGTCGAATTCACCTAGAAATCCGATGACCGGCTTTCCTTCTCCATAGGTTGCCACAAATGCGGTTTCAATGCCGGCTACTCCGCGTTCGACTGAAAATCCCTCTTTCTCCAGTTCATCAGCTAAGAAAGCAGCGGACTCAAATTCTTCGTAGCGCGTTTCAGGATGTTCCCACACGTATTGGCTGATTGATTCGAAGTGGTCTCTGTTGCTTGATAAGTAGTTAGTGACAGAAGAGTTAATTGCCATGTCAATTCCTCCTTTGAAATAAATTCATAATCATTATAACAAAAATATGTTCTTTTCCGGAAATGAGGTTGAATTGGTCCACTTCACCGAATTATGAAAATATTTTTTCGTTTTTATTAGAGCATGGGGCTTCTGGGTTTGTGAAAGATGGAAACGTTTGCAAAGAAGTCTAAATATTTTTTATATATTGACAACGTATTTTAGGCTGTATATGATGGAGTCAATTCAAATATACAGATTAACTATATTGATGGAGATACGCTTTATGCAGGGGAATCTCAAGAGAGCTGATGGTTGGTGAAAATCAGTGGTTTCGGCATTTGGCAGCACTTCTGAATAGATGGATTGAATACCCCAGTAGGTCCATCCGCTTCATGTCCGTTACGCATGTGAACCAATGAGACTGTCAGTTTTTTGACGGTGAATTAGGGTGGTACCGCGAAATGGAAGACTCTTCGCCCCTTGCATCTTTATGTAAGGGCGGAGAGTCTTTTTTGTCGTCTTTATACAATCACTGCCCGCAAAAGCGGGGAAATCGAGAGGGGAATGAAATCATTATGCTGACTGACCAACAAATTTTACGAATCCCAGGACCAACGCCAATTCCACCGAGTGTCCAACGTGCAATGGCACAACCGATGATCGGCCACCGTGGACAGAGTACATCCGAAATGATCAGTGACATCAGACCGAGATTGAAACGCGTTTTTGGAACCAAGCAGGAAGTTGTCATTTTGACGGGGAGTGGGACTGCGGGGCTGGAAACCGCAGTGGTTAATACAGTTGCTCCTGGTGAAGAAGTTTTGGTTCTCGTAACCGGTGCATTCGGTGATCGTTTTGCGAAGATTTGTAAAGCATATGGTATTCACACCCACGTTTTCGAAGTGGAATGGGGTCTTGCAGTCGATCCGGAAGCTGTAAAGAATTTTCTTGTGGAACATCCTGAAATTAAGGTAGTCTTCTCCACCTTCTGTGAAACTTCCACTGGCGTGCTGAACCCGATCAAGGAATTGGCAGCAGCTGTCAAAGAAGTATCTGAGGCGCTCGTCATTGTAGATGGTGTATCTTGTGTGGCGGGAACGGAAACCCAAATGGATAAATGGGGAATCGATGTTGTAGTCACCGGTTCACAAAAAGCCTTTATGCTTCCGGCAGGCCTATCATTCGTAGCGGCAAGTGACCGTGCATGGAAGAAGATCGAAGCGAACCCCCAGCCACGTTTTTACCTGGACCTTAAAAAACACAGAGACAATATTCTAAAAGACACAACGCCGTTCACTCCGGCTCTGTCGATTTTATTCGGATTGCAGCAAGTACTCCAATTGCTGGAGGAAGAAGGATTGGAAGCAGTATACGCAAGACATCACTTGATGAAGGATATGACCCGTGCTGCGTTTAAAGCATTGGGCATTCCGTTACTGACTTCTGACAAAGATGCATCACCGACAGTTACAGCCGTGAAACCGGATGATTTTGATGCGGAAGAATTCCGTAAAGTGATGAAGAAGGAATTTGCATTAGAAGTGGCTGGGGGCCAACAGCATCTGGCGAAAAAGATTTTCCGCATCGGCCACATGGGCTATTGTTCTCCGGCAGATATGCTGCAGACAATTGCCGCAATGGAAATCGGATTGGTCAAAGTAGGAAAAGAAATCGAACTCGGTAAAGGAATTGCCGCTGCACAGCAAGTCTTTTTAACAGAAGGGAAGAAAACCAAATGACTTTTCATGTATTGATCAGCGATCCACTCAGCGAAGAGGGGATTTATCCCCTGCGCCAGGCAAACGGCGTAAACATCGTCATGGAAACCAACTTAACTCCGGAACAATTGGGAGAGCGCATTGATGGGTTTGATGCCCTGCTTGTCCGTAGCCAGACCCAGGTGACACGGGAACTGATTGAAAAAGCATCAAACTTGAAAATTATCGGACGTGCAGGTGTCGGCGTCGACAATATCGATCTGGAAGCTGCTACAGAACATGGCATCATCGTCGTCAATGCGCCGGATGGCAATACCAACTCGGCCGCTGAGCATACCATGGCGATGCTGATGTCTATGGCACGCAAAATTCCACAGGCGTTCCACGCGCTGCGCAATCAAAAATGGGATCGTAAATCATATGTCGGCGTGGAATTGAAGAACAAAACACTTGGAGTTGTCGGCTTTGGCCGAATCGGACAGGAAGTGGCAGCACGTGCAAAAGGACAGCGGATGAACGTCATTGCCTATGATCCATTCTTGACTGCTGAAAAAGCGGAAAAGCTGGGTGTGGATTTTGGATCAGTGGAAGATGTTCTGAAAGTGGCGGATTTTGTTACTGTCCATACGCCTTTGCTGAAAGAAACCAAGCACTTGATCAATAAAGAAGCCTTTGAAATCATGAAAGACGGCGTCCAGATCGTCAACTGTGCACGCGGCGGCATCATCGATGAAAACGCATTGTTCGACGCAGTGAAATCAGGGAAAGTAGCCGGCGCTGCACTTGACGTTTTTGAACAGGAACCGATGATTGACTTCCGACTATTGGATTTACCGGAAATTATCGCAACGCCTCATCTGGGCGCCAGCACATTTGAAGCTCAGGAAAGTGTAGCTGTAGATGTCAGCATGGACGTGGTCAGCTACTTCACGACTGGAACTGTCCGAAACTCAGTGAACCTGCCGTCAGTACCGAAAGAGATCATGAAGAAAATCGAACCTTACTTTGATTTGTCAGAGCGTTTGGGTGCCTTTTTAACTGATTTAAGCGGTGCGGCCGCAGAGGAAGTTACGGTTCGCTATGCTGGAGATTTGGCTAATATGGAAGTGGGGCCATTGACGCGCAATATGCTGAAAGGCATGCTGAAGCGCCATCTTGGCAAGCACGTCAACGATGTCAATGCAATGTATATCGCCAATCAAAAAGGAATTGTGGTCAGCGAACAAAAGACTACGGAATCGAAAGGGTTTACGAGCCTGATCACTGTGGAAGTGAAAACAGCAAAAGGCACAAGAAAAGCCGCTGGAACGCTGTTGAATGGACAAGGTGCACGTATCGTTAAAGTGGATGATTATTTGGTGGATGTAGTGCCGGAAGGCCATCTGCTGTATGTTCGCCACAATGACCGTCCAGGCGTCATCGGGCGTGTCGGAACTTTGCTTGGCCAGGAAAACGTCAACATTGCGACGATGCAGGTTGGGCGCTCGAATGTCGGTGGAGACGCCATTATGATGTTATCGATTGATAAGCCTGCAGAATCAAGCAGCCTGGAGCAATTATCGAAACTGGATGAAATCCAGGGAGTCACACCCATCAACCTATAAGAAACACAAAAGAGGTCCTCATAGCGAGGACCTCTTTTGTGTTTAAATTTGTTCCAGCAGTTGAAGCAATTCCTCCAAATGCTGGATTTCGTATGTTGGGATGATGGATTCATGGGGAGCTTTTTGTTCCCGGTTGACCCAGACGGAGCGAATCCCTGCTTTTTCAGCACCAATAATATCTGTCATGAGGTTATCACCGACCATCAGCACGTCATCAGCAGAAAAATCGAATTTCGATAAGGCATGATGGAAGATGTCCGGATCTGGTTTGCCTTTACCGAACGCGCCAGAGATGACGATGTGATCAAAGTAAGGAGCGATTTCCGGTGTGATTTCAAGTTTGGTCTGCTGAAGGCTTGGCGAACCGTTGGTCAATAAAAGCAATTGATAATGGCCTTTTAAATCTTCCAGCACTTTTAAACTTTCTTCGTAGAGGATCGGGTTTCTTTTGCGCGCTTCGGGGAAGTATTCCGCAAGTTGAGCTCCAATGTCAGGGCTGTCGATGCCGATTTTTTTCAGTCCGGCTGTCCAGGATTCGCGGCGATATGCCGGTACAATGGTTTTCATCTGCTGAAAATCAGTTCCTTCATCGTCAAAATTCCCCCATAATCCTTCGAAAGGATTGATGCCGATCATCTTGGTGAATTCATATGTATTGTATCCTGCATAAAGCTCGGTCGCTGCAGCTCTTACCGCTTCTTCCAAACCTGGACAGTCCTGGCCTGTCAATTCTTCAGCCAACTGGCAGGTTTCCTCGAATGCTTTTTCAACACTTTTTTTATCCCATAATAAGGTATCATCCAAATCGAAAAAAATCGCTTTGACCATCGCTGTGAGCTCCTCCTGACAATATCTTTACTTTGTTCTAGTGTACTGGAAAAACGAATAAAAACATAGGCAGTTCAGAGTTCTGTCACTGAAAAGAATAAGGTGCAGGTGATATGATAGGGGCAAGGAGTGAATGCAATGACAATAAGCAATTCGACTATGCTTTTATTGGAAGAAGCCACTGACTATATAGAGATCTGCTGCTACGAATTAGGGAAGAGTGAGCGTCAGAAAGCTGACAGGCTGCTCGAGGTTATAGAGGAAATTGAAACCACTGGAACTTATACCCATACTTTTGAAGAACTGGAGCATGGAGCACGTATGGCATGGCGAAATAATAACCGCTGCATCGGTCGATTGTTCTGGAATTCACTGACGGTTTTTGACGAACGGCATCAAACGACTGTAGAAGGGATTTTTGATGCCTTGATCCAGCACATCGACTATGCTTCGAATAACGGCAAAATCCGTCCAGCCATAACGGTGTTCCGTGCTGAGCAGGAAAATGGAGAATCCATGCGTTTATGGAACCATCAACTGATCCGTTATGCGGGATACGAAACTGCAGAAGGCATCATCGGTGATCCAGGTTCAGTGGAATTCACGAAATATTGCCAGGAACTTGGTTGGCAGGGAGCTGGAACGGCTTTCGATGTTTTGCCTTTAGTGATTCAGCTGCCAGGAGACGTGCCTTTTCTGAAAGCGATTCCGGAGCAGTCGATCATGGAGGTCGACATCACCCATCCCGAAATTCCAGCATTTTCACAACTCGGCATCAAATGGTATGGAGTTCCCATCATTTCAGATATGAAGCTGGAAATCGGGGGCATTGCATACAAGATGGCTCCTTTTAACGGCTGGTATATGGGAACTGAAATCGGCGCCAGAAATCTGGCAGACGAAGACCGCTATAACTTCCTGCCCGCTGTAGCGGGACTCATGGAATTGAATACGCAATCGAACCGTTCGTTATGGAAAGACAAAGCTTTAGTCGAATTGAATATTGCTGTCCTGGAATCGTTCCAAGAAGCAGGTGTGACGATCGTCGATCATCATACAGCAGCCAAGCAATTCAAGAATTTCGAGAAAAAAGAAGAAGTGGAAGGGCGGGATGTTACCGGAAACTGGGTCTGGTTAATCCCGCCGATGTCTCCGGCTACGACCCATATTTTCCACAAGCCCTACAAGAACGATCTGGTTAAGCCAAATTATTTCCATCAAAAAGCTCCCTATCAATCATAAGGAGAGGATACTGATGAAGGAATTCAAAGTGACCTATTTTTTCGACCAAGAACATTATATCCGCCGGTTCATCCACGTCGAGTCACAGGAAAAGGCAGAAAGGCTGATACAAAGTGAGCGGGATCAGTATATTTCGTTTCATGACAGCCGCGGAATCTACCATGAGCTGAGTACACGGGATGTCCGGGTCATCCAGATATCGGAATACCATCGGACGGATAAAGTGTGAAATAGCAGCGCTGTCTTTTGAGGAGACGCTGCTTTTTTTAGGATTTGGAATCGAACGACTGCAAATAAGATTGAACGATTGCAAATTCAGCTGAACGACTGCAAATTCGTACGAACGCCTACAAATTCATTTGAGCGCCCATAAATCGACGATGCATGCATCTCAAAACAGACAAGAGCCCTTTGCCAAGTGGCAAAGGGCTCTTTCCTAAGATTTTATGCGAGTTTCTTCGGTTGTTTCGGAATAACAGCATTATTATTTTTATTTAAAGCTTAAGAACCCATCATCCACTGCGACGGTAGAGCCGTTAACGGCCGCTGCCTCTTCAGAGAACAGGAACTTGACGACGTTGGCCACTTTTTCAGGCTGGATCAGTTTGTTGTGCATATGAAGAGCCGACAGAGCTTTTTTCATTTCCGGATCGTCTCCAAGGATTGGGGTGTCGATAAAGCCTGGTGCCACACCGACGACACGAATGCCATGCTCAGCAAGCTCCAATGCTCCTGACTTCGACATCATGACGACTGCGGCTTTCGCTGCATTATAGTTGAAGCTGCCTTTTGCGGCCATCGATCCATAAATAGACGCTGTATTGACGATTGTTCCGGTTGTGCCGAGTTCAACCATTTTCTTCGCGCCGTAATAGATTCCATAATAGACGCTGTGCTGGTCGACATCGATTACTTTGTGATAAGAGGCGGGCTCCATTTCAAGCAAAGGCTTCACCAGGCCGATGCCTGCGTTATTGAAAAGACCGTTCAAGGTTCCGAATTTCTCGACGGCGAAATCAACCATCGCTTCCACTTGCTCCGCTTTCGACACATCCACTTTAAATGATGCGGCTTTTCCGCCTTCGGATTCGATGTGGGAAACGGTTTCGTTGGCACCGTCTTCATTGAAATCAGCTACAACAATGGCGTAACCTTCTTTTGCTAACTGGTACGAAGCATGCCGGCCAATTCCACTTGCTCCGCCAGTGATGATGAGTACTTTGTTTTCTGCCATGATGAACTCCTCCTAATAGATTCAAATTATTCCTACAACTTCACCGTACACCCTATTTGTCTCCCGTTCAAAGTATTCGCTCGTACAAAAACTGCGGTTTTTGACTGTAAAATACGTTACATCCGAAAAATTTGTACTATAATAGTACATAGTGAATATCATTCAGAATGAGACTTTATAGAGAGTAGGAAGTTCAATGGGACGCAAATGGAATAATATTAAAGAGAAGAAAGCATCAAAAGACGCCAACACCAGCCGAATCTATGCAAAATTTGGACGTGAAATATATGTGGCTGCCAAACAGGGAGAACCGGATCCGGAATCTAACCAGGCTTTGAAAGTGGTTCTGGAACGTGCAAAGACCTATAGCATTCCAAGAGCGATCATTGACCGTGCAGTGGAAAAAGCTAAAGGCGGGTCTGAAGAGAGCTACGATGAATTGCGGTATGAAGGATTCGGGCCGAATGGTTCTATGGTGATCGTAGATACATTGACAAACAACGTCAACCGTACGGCTTCGGATGTCCGCGCGGCTTTCGGAAAAAACGGCGGCAATATGGGCGTCAGCGGATCTGTTGCTTATATGTTCGACCATACTGCGGTATTCGGCATTGAAGGCAAAACTGCTGATGAAGTGCTGGAGTTGATGATGGAAGCGGATATCGATGTCCGTGACATCACAGAAGAAGAGGATGGCGTCATCGTCTACGCCGAACCAGATCAATATCACCTCGTGCAGGAAGCGTTCAAAAATGTCGGCATCACCGAATTTACGGTTGCTGAATTGACGATGCTCGCGCAAAATGAATTGCCGCTGCCGGAAGATGCCCAGGAACAGTTCGAAAAAATGATTGATGCCATCGAAGATCTGGAAGACGTTCAGCAAGTCTATCACAATGTCGATTTAGGCGAATAAAATAGAAATAGAGCAGGAGGCGTGTTGTGTAAATCACAACGTCTCTTTTTTTATCGATAAAAATATTCTGATAATTAGAAATTTGACTTGTAATTCAAAAAAAGAACAATTATACTAACTTTGAAGCAATAGTATAAAAATTTTGACTATTTATTTAAATTTATATGTAAGGGCTTTCATCTTTGGTTTTGAAAAGAAAGGGGGCATTTTATGGAACAACAGGAAGTAAGCTTGTTTGGGAGAAAAGGAGTCAAGGTGTTTAAAGATCGTCCACAAACTGTTGGAGAAATCATTCGTAGCAACAGCAAAACTTATGGCGAAAAGCCTGCCATTGTAACCGAAGATCAATCATTGAGCTATCGACAATTGGAAGAACTGGCGACAGCAATTGCGGCCAATCTTCAAAGCCGGGGAATTGCAAAGGGAGATCGTGTAGCAGTCATTGTTGGAAATCGTGCTGAATTTCCACTGCTGGTTATAGCCTGTGCAAAAATTGGAGCTATCATGGTTCCGATTAACGTTAAATTGGCGGCAGAAGAGCTTCACTATATCCTCGGACATTCCAAACCGAGCATTATCATCAGTGAGCTGGAGTTTTTGGAACAAGTGCAGAAGGCTAATAGGGAAGAGGCTGTGGTACCTGAAGAAAACATCTTTGTCATTGATGGCCAAAATTCATACGAACAACTATTGAAGAGGGATACGCCTTTTCTCGAAGTTCCGGTTACAGAAGAAGACGGTATTTTCATCTTGTATACGTCGGGGACGACAGGGCGTCCCAAAGGCGCTGTGCTGACTCATATCAATGTCATTCACAGCCTCATGAATTATAAATTGGTTTTCAAAACCGATGAAACGTTCAATACGCTGATTGCTGTACCCATGTTCCATGTAACCGGGCTGGTTGGTCAACTTCTGCATATGTTCTATGTCGGAGGCACAGTATATAGCATGCGCCGCTATCAAAATGAGGAATATATCAATCGAATACTGAAGCATAAAATCAACTTTCTTTTTAATGTACCCACCATTTTCATTATGATGTCCACCAGTGAAGAATTTCAAAAACACTCGTTTGACTTTGTGAAGAAAGTGGCTTTTGGAGGTTCACCAATTTATCAGCAGACCTTTACGATGCTGAAAAACGCATTTCCAAATGCACACCTGCACAATGCCTACGGCGCAACAGAAACAACTTCACCTGCAACATTAATGCCCTTAAACTATCCTGATTCTAAAGTGACTTCAGTCGGACTCCCTGTAGAGGTGGCGGATATCAAAATCATCGGTGCAGAAGGAAAAGAATGCGAAACCGGTGAATCAGGAGAACTTTACATTAAGGGTCCGATGATCATCAAGGAATATTGGGATAACCCGATGGCCAACCAAACCAGTTTTACGGATGGCTATTGGCATTCAGGAGATCTTGGCATTCAAGATGAAGATGGCTTTATTTATATTCGGGACCGGAAGAAGGACATGATCAACCGTGCGGGTGAAAAAATATTCTCAATTGAAGTCGAGGATGTATTGAAAGCCCACCCCGATGTAGTGGAAGCTGCTGTCATCGGGGAACCCGACCCGGTTTTCGGGGAAAAAGTGAAAGCGTTCGTGGTGGGTCCGAAATTGGATGCCGATGATTTCACTGGGTTAAAGGAACATTGTAGAAAGTCTCTGGCTAAATTCAAGGTTCCTGAAGAATTTGAACTGATCGATAGCCTGCCAAGAAATGCATCCGGAAAAATTTTAAAAAATACATTAAAAAACATTGGAGGAAAAACAAATGCTTAAAGAATTATCACCGAAAGCCGAAGAGTTACGAGGAAAACTACTGAAGTTCATGGATGATTACGTCTATCCGAATGAAGCGACTGTCGAAAAGTATCTACAGGAAGCGGAAGACCGTTGGACAATTCCTCCGATTATCGAAGAGCTCAAGGAAAAGGCGAAAGAGCAGGGACTGTGGAATTTATTTTTAGACCACCCGGAATATGGAGCTGGCTTGTCGAATTACGATTACTCGCATCTCTGCGAAATCATGGGCCGTTCCTTGATTGCGCCGGAGCTGTTCAATTGCAACGCACCCGATACCGGCAATATGGAGGTCTTCGTCAAATACGGAACAGAAGAACAGAAAAAACAATGGCTGGAGCCTCTGCTGCGTGGGGAAATCCGTTCGTGCTTCTCGATGACGGAACCAGCTGTCGCTTCTTCCGATGCTACCAATATCCAAAGCAGCATCGTCCGTGATGGCGATGAATATGTCATCAATGCGAAAAAATGGTGGACAACCGGAGCGATGGATCCCCGCTGCAAAATTGCGATTGTCATGGGGAAAACAGATCCGAATGCGGCGAAACATCAGCAACAATCAATGATTCTCGTGCCTTTTGATACACCGGGAGTGGAAATCATCCGTCCGCTGACTGTCTTCGGATACGACGATGCACCGCAAGGTCACGCTGAGGTTCATTACACGAATGTGCGCGTACCGGCTTCCAATATGCTATTGGGTGAAGGACGTGGCTTTGAAATTGCACAGGGCCGCCTTGGACCAGGACGCATCCATCATTGCATGCGTGCCATCGGAGCAGCCGAACGGGCACTGGAGCTCCTTTGCAAACGTGCTGACAGCAGAGAAGCATTCGGCTCTACTTTGGCCGAAAAAGATGTGATCAAAGAAATCATTGCCGAAAGCAGAATCGAAATTGAACAGGCGCGTCTCTTGACCTTGCATGCTGCCCATAAAATTGATGAGGAAGGTGCTAAAGCGGCACGTAAAGAAATTGCCATGATCAAGATTGCAGCACCTCGCGTTTCATTGAATGTCATCGATCGCGCTATACAAGTATTCGGTGGAGCCGGTTTAACCGAAGATTTCCCGCTTGCGGCACATTATGCCAATGCCCGGACACTGCGTTTGGTTGACGGTCCAGACCAAGTCCATCTACGTGATGTCGGGCGCCTGGAATTGCGCGAACAATTGAAGGAAAGTTCAAACGTAAAATAAGGGGGTATTGTGATGAAGGCTTGGACAGTGGTCCGAATAGGAGATCCACAGGAAGCTCTTGAGCTTACGGAGCTTATGAATCCTGAACCGAAAAACGGCGAAGTACTTGTGAAAGTGGAGTCAGCCGCCTTGAATTTCTTTGATATCCTTCAGTGTCAGGGAAAATATCAGGAAAAACCTGATCTGCCATTTACACCGGGCGCTGAAATTGCCGGTATTGTTGAAAAGGTGGGAGATGGGGTGGGCATACAGATCGGCCAGCGTGTTCTCGCTACACCTCAGTTGCCCGCTGGCGGCCTTGCCGAATGGGTGGTGGTCAAGGAAGAAGGGGTCTTCCCGATTCCGGATTCGCTTTCCTACAGTGAAGCAGCATCTCTATTCATCACGTACCAGACGGCATATTTCGCGCTGCACCGGACAGCGCGCCTTCAAAAAGGTGAAACCCTGTTGGTACATGCAGGCTCAGGCGGTGTCGGTTCAGCTGCCATCCAGCTTGGAAAAGCAGCAGGAGCTACTGTCATCGCTACAGCCGGCAGCGACGAGAAAACAGCGATCTGCAAAGAGCTTGGTGCCGACCAGGTCATCAATTACCGAACAGAGGATTTCGTCTCCCTAGTTAAAGAAGCGACAGGTGGAAAAGGCGCTAATGTCATCTTCGATCCTGTCGGTGGAGACACCTTTGACCGTTCCAGAAAATGCATCGCTTTTGAAGGCCGTTTGTTGGTTATTGGCTTTGCTGGAGGCAGGATTGCAGATGCACCGACCAATCATGCCTTGATTAAAAACTATTCGGTTGTGGGGGTCCATTTCGGATTATTCCGCAATTTATATCCGGAAGAAGTGATGAAAGCTCATCACGAATTGATGGATTTATACGAAAAGGGAGCTATTCGCCCGATGATCTATGAAGAATATCCATTTGAAAAGGTTCCAGAGGCATTGGATCTATTGGGTGACCGCAAAACCTATGGAAAGTTGGTTGTGAAACCCCAATGAAAAGGGAGGAAAGCGGATGGCTAAATTGGTGGAAATCAATAAACAGGCAGGAATCGGTTATTTGAAATTGAATAGACCGGAGAAGTTGAATGCCTTGTCGCGTGAATTAGTGCAGGAAGTCATGGTTGCCTTGGATGAATTGTCCGGCAACCAGGAAGTCAAGGTCATCGTTTTGTCAGGAGAAGGCAAAGCATTTTCTGCAGGCGGCGATATTTCATCCATGAAGGAGTTGGCGGATGCCCACGAAGTGGCAGAATGGATCGAGTATGTTTCGGGTCTGTCGAAAAAAATAATCAGCCTGGATAAATACGTAATAGCTGCAGTGCATGGTTACGCTGCGGGAGCAGGCTTCAGCATCGCTCTTGCTGCGGATTTCATTGTCGCAGATGAAAATGCCAAATTCGCTTTGAGCTTTTCGAATATCGGCTTGATTCCGGATCTGGGCTTGATCAAAGCATTAACTGAGCGTGTATCCCCGCCGATTGCCAAGGAATGGATTTCTTCAGCCAAGACTCTGTCAGCCGAAGAAGCCTACAGGCATGGCTTGATCAACAAAATTTCCACAGGTTCGGCAGTGGAAGCAGCAGCTGAATTTGCAGGGTTTATTGTAGACGGACCGCCCATCAGCAATAAATACGTCAAATACTTGGTTAATCATGTAGGAGAACTTCATAAAGAAACTGCTTTTATGCAGGAAAATATGATTCAGGCGATGCTGCTGCAGACTAAAGATCATCAAGAAGGCATTTCAGCATTTTTCGAGAAGCGGGTTCCTCAATTTTATGGCAAATAGTATTTTGGTTTTGTAAGCGGATACAAAAACACGATCACTATATTAAATGGATGGAGGGAGAAATTATGAAATCATTTAAGTCTCGTTTTTCAGTAGCAGGTCTAGGATTGGTGCTTTTGTTGTCAGGATGTGGAGGCGGTGAAGAAGCGGGTGGTGGTTCTTCAGAAGGAGAAACGATCACATTGCGTGCAGCCACTGGACTCAGTGCCCAGCACGCCTGGTGGGAAGCATCGATGGTGCCTTGGATGGAACGTGTCGAGGAACTGACGGAAGGACAGGTTCAATTTGAATCCTTCACCGGAGGCGAGTTGGTGGCGGTTCCCGATGAAGCGGAAGCTCTCGAAACCGGTACAGTGGACGTTGCTCTCGTTCTGCCGATTTACCAGCCGGATCAATTTCCGATGGCGGAAGTGACAATGCTGCCGTTGAATCATTCGGATACGATAATCGCTTCCAACGCCTGGAAAAATCTTCTTGAAAGTGAAGAGGAGCTGGCAGATGGACAGACCTATACTGAGATGCAATTTGGTGATTTTAAAGTATTCCCAATCTCTACTACACAGGAATATTCAATTTCAACAACCGGCCATGAATTCAATGCAGTCAGCGATGTAGAAGGTACTTCACTTCGCACGCCTTCACGGATCCATGAAATGTATGCGGCTAAAACGGGCATCAACAGTGTGACAATGCCTGCTGTAGAAATTTATGACTCCTTGAGCAGAGGCACATTCGAAGGAGCGTTTTACAGTATTGCCGACTGGACAGGATACGGATTCCAGGATTTGTTCCGTTATACTTTGACTGGCATCAATTTCGGACATTTCAACGCCTTTATTGGAATGAGCCAGGATAAATGGGAAGAGATGCCCGAAAATGTACAGGAAGCGATGACGCAAGCAAACGAAGAGATCTTCGAGCCTGGCGCTCAGGAGTGGATCAACCGCTCAGAAGAAATCATCCCGGAAAATGAAGCGAATGGCGGGAAATTCGTTGACTTTGCTGATTTGGATCCGGCAGTCCAGGACCATTTCAACCAAGGGATCGAAGAGACATGGACAGATTACGCAACATTGCTAGAGGAAAATGGAATGCCAGGAAATGAATTGGTTAAAATGTGGAGAGATCTTCTAATTGAAGAAGGCGGCGAGGTACCGGAAGCCATCATGGATCTGGAGTAGCCGTTTGGGACAAGGGAATAGCTTATCATCCAGTGAGCCGTTCCCTTTTCTTTCTATAATTTCATGCAAGGAGGTCTTGAGGTGGATAACTTACTGGTCATAGGAATTATTCTGGTAATGATGATTGTCCTGCTGATTGCAGGTCTTTATATACATTCGGTTCTCCTTGCCAGCGGCATAATCGGTTTGATTTTATTGGAGGGTTTCGGGATACTTCCCGGACTGCTTGGAAATGAACCCTTTAACCGGGTCGCAAGCTATACCTTAACAACCATTCCCCTTTTTGTTTTAATGGCGCAATTTATTCTTCAATCAGGCTTGGTTCAGGATATTTTTTATATGGTCCATAAGGTCTCAAAAGGAAAAAACAGTCTACTTGGAGTCTTAACATTGATTATTGGTGGAATGCTGGGGGCAGTTTCCGGTTCGGGAACCGCAACTTCAGCTTCACTTGGCCAAGTGGCAATTCCGGAGCTGCGGAAACATGGCTATAGTGCACCACTCGCTGGAGCGATAGCGGCATCGGGAGGTTCATTATCGGGAATCATCCCACCGAGCATTATTCTGATCCTTTACGGAGTGGCAACTGAGACACCCGTGGGCAGTTTGTTTGTCGGGGCATTTATTCCCGGCATACTGACCATGGCCATTTTTATCCTGGTGATGCTGGTGTATTTCCGATTGGAAAGAAAAAAACGGACACAAGCAGAAGAGCCGGCAATCAAAGAGGCCCCGGTAACAGAAAAATTATCTGCCATCCGTTTACTTATTGTGAGCGTTATCGCTATACTCATCGTTTTGGTGATTTTCGGCGGGATTTATTCAGGCGTCTTTACACCGACTGAAGCAGGAGCAGTGGGAGCATTTGTCGGTTTACTTGCTGCACTGGTTCTAGGTAAGGTCAATTTTCAATTTTTCAAAACCTCAGTTGTTGAAACCATCAAACTGACAGGGATGGTCATGATCATCATGATCGGGGCACAGATATTCGGTCGCTTTGTTTCGCTATCTCTGCTGCCTAGGCGTTTGATTGAATTGATCGAACCGATTATGGATACTCCGGTATTGGTGTTGATCGCCATTTCGGTTGTTTTGTTCATCATGTTCATGTTTATAGAAGGCGCAGCTGTAATCTTGATGTCAATTCCAGTCATTCTTCCCATCATTCAAGAGTTGCAGGTTGATATCCTCTGGTTCGGTGTATTTGTAGCCGTTATCTGTACGATTGGATTGATAACGCCGCCCGTTGGATTGAGTGTGTATGCAGTTGCTGGGGTCAGCGGCATCAGTTCAGGATCAATATTCCGCATTTCGATGGTTTTTGCCGTCGTCGCAATGGTCATTGTCTGTGGTTTGATGATTGCGTTTCCGGGACTTGCCACATGGCTGCCGAATTCCATGTGAGCGACTGAAGGGAGTGGGCTTGAGTGAAAGGTGTATGGAAGGCCTATAAAATTTTTCATTATATAAAACTGGCAGGAATATGGATCAGTGGAATCAGTGTACTGGTAATGATGCTGCTGATTGTGTACGACGTTGCTATGCGGACCTTCTTTTCCAGTTCGATACGCGGCGGCTTTGAAATTATTCAAAATTACATGATGCCTCTTGTCGTGTTTCCAGGTCTCGCCTATGTATATGCATCGGGTGTATTGCCGAAAATGGATTTAATCCTTGAAAAATTGAATAACTCTGCAAAAAGGATTTTGATTTTTCTTATGGTGCTGCTTGAACTATTCGTACTTGTGCTGATTGTCCAATTCAGTTGGGAATATGCTATGAGCGGCTTCGAACGCAAGACCGCCTTTCCTGCTGCCGGCACCTTGTATCCGCTGTATCCATTGTTCTTCCTAATTCCTATTGCGTTTGCCATGATTGTGATTGAAAATATTTTTATTTTGATCCGAAATATTTTGGAAAACAAGCCGTCCATGGTGATGAAGGAAACAGAGGCAAAGCCTGAAGAGTTGCTTTGAAACTGAATAAATGAATGAGGTGGTGGCATGAGTCTTCGGGAACGAAAAGCAGCCAAGAAAAAAGAAGATATTCTTCGTTCCGCGAGCCTGGTGATTTCACGGAACGGCTATCAGAATGCAACGATGGAAGACATTGCAGCAGAATTACTGATGACCAAAGGAGCTCTTTATTATTATTTTAAAAGTAAAGAAGAGTTGTTGTACAGTTGCCATGATCTGATTTTATCGGCGGCTATGGAAAAGGTGGAAGCCATCTGTGCAGAAGAATTATCTTCTATGAAAAAGATGGAAAAGGCGATTAAAACGCATTTGGACATTGCGATAAAGGAGAAGGAAGTTTTTAATCTGATTGTGAAGCCGGAACAGCTTTTTTCAGAAGAAAATATAGAAACAATCCTTCAAAAACGTGATCAATACGCTGGAATTTTTGACAGAATTATTGCCGAAGGGGTGGAACGGGGAGAATTCAACGTTTCGGATAAAAAAATGGCACGTATGATCATTCTTGGCGCCACCAACTGGGTACAGGTTTGGTATTCGCCTGAAGGCAAGTTCAGCAAAGAAAAGATAGAGAACATATACGCAGAGTATTTTTTGAAGATGCTGGCATAAATTAGAATCCACGAACATTACTCGGACTAAGTTTCTTTATATCCATTGAGTGATATCAACTTATTAAAGTGGAATTAATTCAAAGGAATTGATTGCGATGAGGAAAATTCATGTCATTACGCAAAAAGAAGCGGTGGCAGAAGAAAAGTTGAAAGGCTGTACAGCAGTGGTCATCGATGTCTTCCTCGCGACTTCGACGATTGCTTTTCTACTCGAAAATAATTTCGAGCCCATTTATGCAGTGAGGGACAGCGATCAGGCAGTTGAGTTATCCAAAAAACACAGTGAACCTCATATTCTATTAGGGGAGACAAAAGGGGAGTCCATTCAAGGATTTCAATATCCTGATCCTTGCCTAATCAAATTAAATGATGACAAGCAGGCAGCAATCATCTGTTCCACAAACGGCACCATTGCCATTGAAAAAGCGAGCAAAGCCAATGTGCTCTTCATTTCTTCATTGGTTAACGGCCACTTGATTGCAGAACGGATCCATCTGCAGGAAGATGCTTCCTCCATTGTTCTGGTCTGCTCAGGAAATGATGACCGTTTTTCAATGGAAGATTTTATTGGAGCCGGACAGATAGTTGAACATCTATCGAGAAAAGCGAGCTATGAATTATCCGATTCCTCTAAGCTGGCAAGAGAGGCTTATCTTCATGCACATGCAACATCATTCAAAGATTTGCATGAATGCGAAACCGCCGATTTATTGAAGCGGTTCGATTTTACAGACTCGGTGGAATTTGTTCTTCGGCACCATGAAATGGTGGATGTTGTGCCGCTTGTTAGAAATGGGGAAATTGTCAATGATCATCAGAAAATAACTCTTAAAAGAAGTTGAAGGAGGAAGGCCATTGCAGAAAGAACAGTGGACAGTGATTAAACTTGAGCGCCAGGAAATGATTGCAGTATTGACCTTGAACAATCCACCTTTGAATGTACTGACAGATGAGTTGCTGAACCAATTGAATGAAGCTGTAGAAGAAATTGAAAAAGATCAGGGGATTCGGGCAATTGTGCTGCGGGCAGCCGGGGAGAAAGCATTTGCTGCAGGTGCAGACATCCGCCAATTTCCAAGCCTGACAAAAGAAAGCGGCACAGCTCTGGTGGAAAAAGGAAAGGAAATTTTTGATAAGTTAGCTGCAGGAAAACCGGTTGTTTGTGCAGTTCAAGGGTTGGCTCTGGGAGCGGGGTTGGAATTGGTGCTTGCCTGTGATATTCGAATTGCTGAAGAAAATACTAAAGTTGGGCTTCCTGAAACAGGCTTGGGTATATTGCCGGGCTATGGTGGGACACAGCGCTTAGCGCGTTTGGTCGGTCCAGGAAAGGCCAAAGAGCTGGTTTTATCAGGTGAATTTTTATCCGGTAAGGAAGCACATGAAGCGGGCTTGGTGGAAAGGCTGGTGCCTTCGGGACAGGCATTCGAAAATGCTGTAAAGCTTGCTCAGGCAATAGCTTCGAAAGCACCGCTGGCAGTAGCGAATGCCAAGAAAGCGATTGATGAAGGACTGGAGCTGAGTTTAGCTGCGGGCCAGAATTTGGAGACACAACTGTTTGCAGAATTAGCCGAAACACAGGACATGCAGGAAGGTGTTAAAGCTTTTACTGAAAAGCGGTCTGCTGATTTTAAAGGGAACTAAAGTCTGAAGGGGGATGGAGCGATGAAAAGCATTGCGATAGTTGGTGCGGGAATCATGGGAAACGGCATTGCCCAGGTAGCCGCTGAAGGAGAATACGAAGTTTTCTTGTATGATGTCAATGCCGAAGGACTAGCGAAAGGAGTATCCAGAATTGAAAAGACATTAGCCAGGAATGTCGAAAAGAAGAAAATTGATCAAAACCAAAGCGATGGCATTCGCGGGCGAATTACACCGACGGGAAATATCGAAGACTTGAAAGATGTCGATCTGGTGATCGAAGCGATTATCGAACAAATTGAACCCAAAAAAAGTTTGCTGACAGAACTTGATGGAATCTGTAAGCCTTCCACAATCTTTGCTTCCAATACATCCGGGTTGAGCATTACAGAAATGGCCAGCTCTGTAAAACGCAGCGAAAAAGTGATTGGCATGCATTTCTTTAATCCGGTGCCAGTCATGCAATTGGTTGAAATCATCAGAGGCGAACAGACGAGTGATGAAACATTTGAAATCGCCCATCAAGTGGCCGAGCGTTTCAACAAAACAGCTATTTCGGTTAAAGAAGCCCCATTATTTGCAGTCAATCGAATTTTAACACCGATGATCAATGAAGCGATTTTTGTCTTATCGGAAGGCATCGCATCGGCGGAAGATATCGATAAGGGGATGATGCTCGGGGCCAGCCACCCGATCGGTCCGCTGGCATTGACCGATTTGATCGGTTTGGACACGATGTTGTTTGTAGCAGAAACCCTCTATAACGAAACCAATGATTCTAAATATCGTCCAGCCCCTCTCTTGAAGAAGTATGTGCGGGCAGGCCGTCTGGGACGCAAATCCGGACAGGGATTCTTTACTTATGACTAATGATCAGGGAGTGGATAGGATGAGTGCCGCAGATAAAACGATTGAGCCGATTGACTGGACCAAAATCGAAAAACATCTTCGCAAGTCGATATCGGGGTTGCCGGAAGGCGAAATGGAAGTTCAGCAATTTTCCGAGGGCTACTCGAATTTGACTTATTTGATACGGATTGGCAATTGGGAAGGTGTTCTGAGACGTCCTCCTTTTGGCGAAGTGCCGCCGCGTGCACATGATATGGAAAGGGAATATCGGATGCTTGAAAAAGTGAATCCAGTTTTTCCATTGGCTCCAAAGCCATATATATACTGTGAAGATCCTGAAATCATGGACAAGCATTTTTATGTTATGGAGAAAAAACAAGGCGTCGTGATCGATGACCAGCTTCCTGAGTCTTATGGCAGCTCTGAGCAGGTAGGGACGGCGATTTCAAAAAATGTCATCAATACATTGGTTCAGCTTCAGTCCATCGATTACAAAGAAGCAGGAATGGAAGAGATGGGCAAGCCGGAAGGGTTCATGGAGCGCCAAGTGAAGGGCTGGATCAAACGCTACAGTCAGTCAAAAACTGAGGAAATTGAAAATTTAGATGAGCTGGAAAGTTGGCTGTCAGCAAATATTCCAGTCAACGCGGAAACAACCATCGTCCACAATGATTTTAAGCTCAATAATATGGTGCTCGACCAAGAGAATCCAGGCAAAGCCGTCGGTATATTGGATTGGGAATTGTCTACTATCGGTGATCCTTTAAGTGATTTGGGCTCAACTGTCGCTTACTGGGGCGAACCGGATGATCCGGATATGGGCATCAATATCGTTACAAGCCAACCAGGATTCTTCAGCAGAAAAGAATTTATTGAGGAGTATGCAAAACAAAGCGGACGTGACGTTTCGAATGTCGACTACTATGTGACATTCGGCTTTTATAAACTCGCCGTTATTTTGCAGCAAATCCATTATCGCTGGAAAACCGGAGAAATCGATGATGACCGCTTCAGCGACTTGAATCAGGCTGTATCTAATTTAATGGACATGGCCAATCTAACCAGAAGCGGACAATTGATTTAACAATAACTTTCGTAAAGCGGGTGGATTTATGAGCGGACAAGCGATGGTTTTCGACTATGCCCCTTTTCTGATTGAAGCAGGCAAAATAAAGGAATTTGCGAAGGCGCTGCAGCTGGAAAATCCCATATACAGAGATGAAGAAACGGCTAAATCAGCTGGGTACCGAGGAATACCGGTACCTCCGACATTCATGACAGTCATTGATTTCTGGAATGACCACAACTTTTATCAGCTTTTCGCGGATTTTCTGAAGTTGAATCCGAATCACGTACTCCATGGTGAGCAGGCGTACGACTACTATAAAGTTATGGTGGCTGGTGATACCATTTCAGCACAAGTAAGGGTCAAAGAGCAGTTCCATAAAAAAGGGAAGAATTTCTTTCTTTTGGAGACAATCTACAGAAACCAAGGGAATGAAATCACGGCTGTGGGACGGGCCACCATCATAGAAATAGCGGAGGTGGACTGATGACTGAGCTGCGGACCATCATCAAAAAGCCTATTTTTCCAATCGATCTCGTGAAATATTCGGGTGCATCCGGTGATTTCAACGAAATCCATACTGTTCCGGCGATTGCTGAAGAAAAAGGGTTTGCTGATGTCATTGTCCGTGGCATGTTCGTGATGGGCTGGGCAGCGGCGGCTATAGAAGAATGGTTTCCAGAACGGCAGTTGGCGTCTTTTAATGTCCGTTTTCAAGCTGTCACCCATCCGGGAACCGTTCTCGTCATCACTGGAACGATGGTGGCTGAAAATAGTGGGGAAATCTTGATAAAAGATCAGCAGGATTCAACGAAACTGATGGGTTCTTTTATTGTAAAAAACAGCTCTTCCTAATACAAAAAGACGGAATATTCTTTCTATATAAAAGGAGAATAGATGCAATGCAAAACTACATGTACCCAACATTTGATCTGACTGGAAAAAAAGCGGTGGTAACCGGAGGGAGCAAGGGAATTGGGCTGGCGATTGCCGCAGGTTTAGCACATGCAGGAGCGGAAGTGCTGATCACCGGTAGAAATGAATCCGCCCTTATAGATGCTGTGGATGAAATGAAGAAACGAGGGTACCGGGTTTCCTGGAAAACTTCTGATGTGACAGTGAAGAAAGAAGTGGAGAAACTATTTGATTACATCGATCAAGAGTTTCAGCAAATCGATATCCTGATCAACAATGCAGGCATGAATATCCGGAAATCCCTCGTTGAAGTGGAGGAAGAAGATTGGGACCGAGTGATTGGTACCAATTTAAAAGGGATTTTCCTAGTGGGGCAGCAGGCGGCAAAGCGGATGATTGTCCAAAAAGGCGGACGCATCATCAATATCTCATCGATTCTCGGTAAAATCGGCAATCCGCTTCAGACCAGCTACGCGGCCAGTAAAGGGGGAATCGATCAGCTGACAAAAGTATGGGCATCTGAACTTGCAGAGCATGGGATAACCGTCAATGCCTTAGCTCCTGCTTACATAATCACTCCCATGACTGAACCTTTTTTACAGGATGAAGAAAGGCTGGAGAAAATCATCAGCCGGACCATGATGAAAAGGATGGGGCGAGCGGATGAAATGATTGGACCAGCTTTGTTTTTTGCGTCAGATGCCTCTACTTATGTGACTGGGCAAATTCTATATATCGACGGAGGATGGACAGCAAATTGAGAAGATGTGACGGAAGTAAGGAGGAGACAAATGGAATACGCAACTGTTTCAGAGCTGCTGGCAGCAAGGTGCAAAGAAGCTCCTGATAAGGAGTTTCTAGTGATCGAAGATAAAAACGGTTCGGTGGAGAGGTTGAGCTATCTTGAATTCCAGGAACAGGTCCGAAAGCTGGCACAGGTGTTAAGCGAAAACGGAATCAGGAAAGGGGATAAGATTCTGCTGCATCTGCCGAACGGCAGTGCTTTTATGAAATCCTGGTTTGCCATTCTGTCCATCGGTGCTGTGATGGTGCCGACAAATATCCTGTCGCCTGAAGAAGAAATGAAATACCTGGTGAGCCATTCGGAAAGCAAGCTGATCATCACTGAAAAAGAGTACGAGCAGAAATTTTCGAGCTTTGGGCTACTTTTGCTGTTTTCTCGTCTCGGAGAAGATCACAAAGGAACATGGCTGGAGGCTGAAATTGAAAAAGCGGAACCAGTCGTGAAGTTGCCGAAACTTTCGCCCCAGGACGAAGCCGCGATTTTGTATACATCAGGAACAACTTCAAAACCGAAAGGCGTAGTGCTGACGCAGCAGAATTATCTGCATACCGGAAAGCAGATGGCGGAAACGCTTGATTATAGCTCAAATGACCGAGTCCTAATCGTGTTGCCGATGTTCCATGGCAATGGCCAATACTATATGGCAATGCCTGCGCTTTATGCTGGAGCGAGTATCGCCATTACTGAAAGCTTCAGTGCAACCAATTATGTCAAACAGTCCAAACGGCTGAAAGCCACAGTGGGTTCACTTTTTTCAGCTCCCATTAAAATGATTCTAAAAAAAGACTATGATCCTGAAGATGCGGAGAATCCATTAAGACTCGTCATCTATGCACAAGCGTTGACAGACCAGCAATATGATGAATTTCGCACCAGGTATCGAGTTGAACTCCGCCAATTATATGGAATGACCGAAACCATTGCCATCCCTTTGATGAATCCTGTGGAAGACTTGCAGGACCATATCAGCATCGGTGGAGAAGCCTGCGGATATTCTGTCGTATTAAGAGATGGAGAAGGGCATGAAGTCAATACTGGCGAAGAAGGCGAAATTACGGTTTACGGTGAACCGGGTATGACAATCATGAAAGAGTATTTTAAAAATCCGGCTGCTACTGCGGAAACGATTCAGGACAACTGGTTGTATACCGGAGATATGGCGAAAGTGGATCCGAAGACCGGGCTTTTCTATTTTGTCGACCGAAAGAAAGACATGATGAAACGATCTGGGGAAAATATAGCAGCTGGAGAAGTTGAAGCGGTCATCAATGAACATGATGCCGTTTTCGAAAGTGCGGTCATCTCTGTACCAGATCCGGTATATGAAGAATCTATACATGCTTTTGTCATTTTAAAGGAGAGTCGGAAGTTGACTTCAGAAGAGCTTTTGGAATGGTGTCGCGCACGTCTGGCTAAATTCAAGGTGCCACAGGAAATTCACTTTACAGAAGAGTTTCCACGTACTTCAGTCGGAAAGATACAGAAACAGCAAATGAAAAAATGGATTTAAGGGGGAGCAGGAATGACTAAAGTGAAAAGTGCAGAAGAGCTGGAAAGGGAAAGAGTGTTGAATGCAAATAAAAATAATCCCCTCGCAAAAGTAGCGGGGCTGTTTGCCCGCATTGCAGAACGGTGGTTGCCTGATGCATTCGTATTTGCCATTATACTGACGTCCATCGCTTTTATTGCAGGAGTTATTTTCACAGACTCAAGCCCTTTTGACATGATGACCTATTGGGGCGATGGAATGTGGGGACTGTTGACATTCACGGCGCAGATTATAACCACCTTTGTTTTAAGTTACGCCTTAGCATTGACGAAGACAGTTTCTAACACTCTTGAAAAAATCGCGGCGATTCCCAAGTCGCCGAACTCGGCCATTTTGATGGTGACATTCACAGCTCTGGGTGCTTCCCTGATCAGTTGGGCCTTCGGTTTAGTAGTGGCAGGGATCATCGCGAAACTGGTCGCGAAGAAAGTCCATGACGTCGATTATCGTGTACTCGTAGCAGCAGGCTATTCGGGCTTCCTGATTTGGGAAGGTGGTTTGTCATCTTCTCCAGCGCTTTTCGTTGCGACAGCGGGACATGTCTTTGAAGGGGAAATCGGATTAATCCCTATTTCAGAAACTTTGCTGTCAGCTGTCAATATTGCCATTGTAGTCATATTGTTCTTCACGCTGCCTTTTGTCATGCGCTTGGTCCATCCGAAAAATCCCAAAGATCGTTACATTGTGGAACAGTCACGTTTAGAGGATCCGGTAGTCGAAGAAGACTCGCGTGAAGAAACCAATTATCCGAATGACAAGATTGAGAAGACTCGTTTGATTCCACTTATAGGTGGATTCCTCGGCTTAAGTTATTTGGTGAATCATTTTATTGCCAATGGATTTTCACTGGATTTGAATACAGTCAACTTGATTTTCCTGACAGCGGCCTTGCTATTGTTCTCGAATGTCCGGGAACTTGCTCAAGGACTGTTGAAATCCGTCAGCAGCGTCGGCCAATTTGTTCTGCAATATCCATTCTATGCAGGCATTATGGGAATGCTGAGTGCTTCCGGTTTAGCAGTATTGATATCCAATTTCTTCATTAATATTTCAACGGATACGACCTTGCCGCTTTGGACTTTCCTATCGGCTGGAATTCTGAATGTCTTTATCCCCTCGGGTGGTGGACAATGGGCGGTTCAGGCACCACTGGTGATTCCAGCTGCGCTCGAAATGGGTGTCGAACCAGCAAAAGTGGTGATGGCTGTTGCTTGGGGTGACAGCTGGACCAATATGATCCAGCCATTCTGGGCGATTCCATTGCTTGCGATTGCCGGTCTTAAGATTCGCGACATCATGGGATACACCATGATTGCTTTGATTTATGGAGGCTTAGTGATAGGCGCCTGTATGCTGATTTTCTAGAAAGAAAAGGAGAGGGTACCATGAAAGCGATTATCGTCGAAGAGACCGGTCCGCCTGGAGTGATGAAGCTTCAGGAAATGGATAAACCGAAGCCTGATGCACATCAGGTCCTGATCCGTGTTGAAGCAATCAGTGTTAATTTTGCAGATATTAAGGCTCGCCAAGGGCAGTACCATGGAGTGGCTGCAGATGCAGCTTTTACACCAGGCCTGGATTGTGCGGGAGTCGTTGTAGAAATTGGAGATCAAGTGAGCCGGTTTCAGCCTGGACATCGTGTGATGGCATTTCCGGCAGGCGGTTCCTACGCTGAATACGTCGTGGCGCCTGAGAATTTAACTTATCCGTTACCTGATGAAATCAGCAGCGAAACGGCCGCAGCTTCTTTGACCGTTGGCATCACTGCCTATAACGTCATCCAAAAAATGGCGAGGCTGGAAAAAGGGGAAACTATCTTAATCCATGCGGCGGCAGGAGGAATCGGTTCAACCGCTATTCAGCTGGCCAAGTTTTTCGGAGCTTCCAAAATTATCGGAACTGTCGGCAGTAATGAAAAAATAGCGCATGCCAAATCTTTTGGTGCAGACGAAGTCATCAATTATCGGTCAACGGATTTTGTGGAGAAAGTCAATGAATTGACTGGAGGAAAAGGTGCAGATGTCATTCTTGATACAATAGCAGGCGAGAATTTCGAAAGGAGCTTGAAATGCTTGGCTACATTTGGGCGAATCGTCTCTTTCGGGCATGCCAATGATGGATCAGTTCCAGGAATCGCAAAAACGGATCAGCTTCATTCAAACTGCCGCTCAGTCATTGGATACAGTACGGGCACATACCGAAAGCACCGCCCGGAATTCTTGAGAGAAGGTGCTGAAAAGGTAACCGAATATCTGCTGCAAAAACAATTGGAAATTGTCGTCTCCAAGAGCTTTGCATTGGCGGATGCCCCGGAAGCGCATGCCCATATTGAAAGCCGGGCGAGTATCGGCAAAGTTCTACTGATTCCTTAATAGATTTGCTGTTGAGCTGTTGCCCTCTAAAAGGGGGGCAATCGTTTAGCAGTTAAGAGCGCCATTATCCAACCTGCTCTCCTTTCTTCTTCAGATCAATCCCCGTTACACCCAATAAACCAGAGGTGATGTCTATGTATGGCGGTATTCAGTTGCAGCAAAAGCAAGTAAAAAAAATCCACATGACACCTGCTTTATCTCAGGCGATAAAGCTTCTGCAGTATTCGACACTGGAATTGGCGGAATTCCTAAATGAGCAGATTTCTGCGAACCCACTTCTTCAGCATCCTGATCATGTGAAAGGGGAGAGATGTTTTTCAACGGCTAAAAGTCCACTCGATCCTATTCAATTTATTGAAGCGGCAGAAAATAAACTGGAAAGCGAACTGCTGGAACAACTAGTTCTTTTGAATCTCGAACATAGACAGGAAAAGATGATGAAGTTTTTAATTTCCAACTTAGATAGCCATGGATTTTTAAGTGGGGGAGTCCCTGAAGCTGAGAGGGTGCTCGGAATTTCTAGGGCTGAAGCGAAAGGGTTGATTGGCTTGCTTCAGCAACTGGAACCAATGGGGATAGGTACAGCAAACTCAAAGGATTTTCTATTGCTTCAAATTGACTCCAGTCTGAGTTTTCACTACAAAGAAATTGCGAAAACTTTGATTGAAAATGACTTGGTGAAAATGGCGTCGGGCTCTTTTCATTTTCTTTCGGCTAAATATCAGGTCAACAGACAAATCCTTCAGGAAATTACAGATTTCATCAAGAACCTGAAGCTGTATCCAGCAGAGGAATATTCCCGATCTCCGGTTCCCTATGTAATACCCGATGTTGTGATCGAAGAGATTGATCGAAGATGGATCATCCATATAACCGATCATTTATTGCCTTCCATTAAATTGAATGAAAAATATATCAAAAACCTTCTGGCATCACAACAAGATGAAGTTGAGAGCTATGTGCAACAGCGATTAAAGGATGCCCAATTCTTAAGGAATAGCCTAAAGAGCCGAAAAGAAACCTTATACCATGTGACGGCAATGATCATGGACCATCAAGAGGCTTTTTTTCAAAAAGGTGAATCATTTATACAGCCTATGCGTTTGAAAGATCTGGCTCAAAAATTGCAGCTTCATGAATCGACAATCAGTCGAATCACCAGCAATAAATATATTCAGACACCCCATGGCTTATATACTTTCAAGTATTTTTTCACTCATGGTCTACCAAATTCGACTACTGGCCATTCAGAGTCTGTGTCGAGCATAAAAGTTAAACTGGCATCTTTGATTGAAAATGAAAATCCATCTGAACCATATTCAGACGAACAATTAAAGGTTTTATTGAAACAGCAAGGTGTACCGATCTCAAGAAGGACCATAGCCAAGTATCGGGAACAATTGAAATTTGCGAATTCCATGAACAGGCGGCGCTACTGAGCAGAAATAGGAATTTCTTATAGGAAATTCTCGGAAATGAGAAAAATGCAGCCTCAAAGCACGGCCAATTCCTTATGGTTCTCATTTTTTGAGTTGGCACGGAATTTGCATATATAAATAATGAAGGCGCCATTGCCTTAAAAGACACAAAAGGAGGTAGAGAAAAATCTCTTGAAAAGCGGAAGGCAATATATGCAAGCAAACAAGACTGTGAAAGAGGCGATCAATGCATTTATGAAAACGCTTTCTTTGGAAGGAGTCAAGCTTGCGGGAAAGGAGGCTTGAGATGAAGCCACTTAGCATCGTCCCGTTTGTCTCAGGGAAGCTCCAGAGCAATAGTTATGTGGTATCGGATGAAGAGTCATTTTGTGTAGTGATTGATCCGGGAGAAGAATCCACGGAACTATTGACGTATATCGGGGACAGGAAAGTTGATTACATCCTATTGACCCATGGTCATTACGATCATATTGGAGGCGTGGCCACTCTCAAAGAGAAAACTGACGCATCAGTCGCCATCCATTATGCCGAAGCGGAATATTTGAGTGATCCAGTGTTGAACCTATCATCGGAAAGCGGCAAACCAGTAGTTTGTGAATGGCCGGATATTTTGCTGAATGGAGGTGAGTTGGTTCAATGCGGAAAGTTTTCGGTAAAGGTGATCCATACACCTGGGCATTCTCCCGGAAGTATCTGCTATTTGCTGAATGACCACTATCTGTTTTCGGGGGACACCTTGCTGGCGGGATTAGTGGGACCGACCAATCTTCCTTCGGGAAATCGGGAACTCTTGAAAGCTTCCGTTAAAGAAAAACTCTATTCATTAAATGACGATGTAGAAGTTTACCCTGGACACGGGGAGGCAACAAAGATCGGAGCAGAAAAGAAGGATAATCTCTTTCCGAATATCAAAGCGTTTTTTTGAACCATCAAAAAAGAGGAGTGAAAAAGAATGGCTGAGACATATGTGAAGGAAGTCGAAACAAAAAGCTACACGAAAGAAGTGCTGGTGGATTTTTACAAGACAATGGCGAAAATCAGAAAGTTTGACGAGAATTTGATCAAGTTGATGGCTGAAGGGAAAGTTTCGGGATTTTATCATTCCGGCATCGGTTCTGAAGGGCTGTCAGCGGGCTCTATCCGGCAAAACCTGCGGGATGAGGATTATATCTATTACAACCATAGAGGGTGTAACCAGAAGATCGCGAAGGGTGTACCGCTGTCGAAAATTTACGGGGATTTCCTCGGGACGATTGAAGGCACTACGAGAGGCTTGGGTGCGGGAATCGTCCACAGTGCGGATCCATCGCGAGGTGTACTGGGACAGGCAGGAACAATCGGTTCCCAATTGGGGTTAAGCGTCGGAACCGCCTATACTTCGAAGTTGACTGGCAGCGATCAGGTGACAGTGGTGTATTTTGGAGACGGAGCAGCGTCGCGTGAAATGCTTCACGGTTCTTTGAACTGGGCCGGACTTTATAAGTTGCCGATCATCTATATTTGTGAAAATAACGAATACGCCATTTCCTGCCATGTATCTGAAACGCATTCCGTCAAAGAAAATATTGCGGATTGGGCCGACGGTTATGGAATTCCAAACTGTGTCGTAGACGGCAATGATGTGCTGCTGATGCACGAAGTTGTAAAGGAAGCGGTAGAGCGGGCGAAACGCGGAGAAGGCCCAACTTTCATCGAAGCTCAGACGTTCCGCCATCGCGGACATTTTGAAGGTGATCCATACGATTATGTGGATGTGGAAATTCTGCAGAACTGGAAAGACACGAAAGATCCAATCACCAATTTTGCAGCTAAACTGATGCTCGATAAAGTAGTGACAGAAGAAGACCTTGAAAAGATCAATAAAGAGATTGATGTGGAAATAGCGGAAGCTATTCAAAAAGCAGAAGCGGCACCACTGCCGAATCCTGAAAGAATCTACGAAGGACTATTCGCGTAAAGGGGGAGAAATGGATGAGAAAGATTACTATGCGTGCAGCGTTACTGGAAGCTTTAAATGAGGAAATGGAGCGGGATGAAACGACCGTTCTGTTTGGGGAAGACGTCGGTAAATTCGGCGGCATCAATGCCGTAACAAAAGGATTGTATGAAAAGTTCGGAAGTACCCGTGTATTTGATACACCGATTGCTGAACCGACAATCGTCGCGGCAGCAGTGGGAATGGCGATCACTGGAAATGCCCGTCCGATTCCTGAATTGCAGTTTGGTGACTTTGTAGGAATCGCTTTTGATGAAGTTTTCAACAAAATGGGGAAATGGCGGTTCATGCATGGCGGCCAGATGGAAATGCCAGTAACTTTGCGCTTGCCTATCGGTATTGCGGGCGGAGCAGGGCCAGAGCATTCACAAAGCCCTCAGGCATTATTCATGCACGGTCCCGGACTTCAAATCGTTATTCCTTCCACTCCTTACGATGCTAAAGGGTTGTTGAAAACCGCAATCCGCGATAATAATGCCGTATTATTCTTTGAACATAAAGTTCTTTATGATATGAAAGGCGAAGTTCCGGAAGAGGAATACTTGATTCCATTCGGTAAAGCGGACATTAAACGTTCTGGCACAGATGTCACCATTATCGCCACGGCTCTGCAGGTCCATACTGCTTTGGCAGCTGCCGATGAGCTGGCGGCTCAGGGAGTGGAAGCGGAGGTTATTGATCCGCGTACTTTGGCTCCTTTGGATATGGAGACCATCCTGGAATCAGTCAGAAAAACAGGGCGGGCCTTAATTGTCCATGAAGAACCAAAAACAGGAGGCTCTGGCGCGGAAATTGCGGCTCAAATCCAGGAAGGTGCTTTGTTTGATCTCAGTGCACCGATCAGAAGAATCGGTAGTCCGGATGTTCCAATTGCGCAAAGTATTTATCTGGAACAATTTTATACACCGAATAAAGAGCAGATTACCAAAGTGGTCAATGAATTGATGGAATATTAGAAGCCAGGGGCTGGACAAGGAATTATTCCAAACCGGCCCCTCTTTAGATTTTTTACGATTACTTTTGGAGGGGAGTGCATAAGATGTATGAAGTGAAAATGCCTCGTTTAGGGGTGACGATGCAAAACGGCACAGTTACCGAATGGTTGGTTGAAGAAGGTGAGGAAGTAAAAAAAGGTGATTATTTATTTGAGTTGGAAACCGAAAAATCGACCTTGGAAATAGAAGCTCAGGAATCTGGGATATTGAAAAAAATCATCGTTCCTGCTGATGTTGAAGTTCCGGTCAATACAGTCATTGCCATTTTAGGTGCGGCGGATGAAGAAGCGGATTTGTCGATATATACACATGACGCGAAAGCAGCGCCTGCAGAAAAAACAGAAGAAGTTGTGAAAGAAGCGGCTGCTCAGGATCAATCGAAGCCAGCTGCAAGAAAAGGCGGAGTTTCACCGAGAGCGCGGAAACTCGCAAAAGAACTTGGGGTTTCTTTGGATACCGTAGACGGAACTGGAAAAGATGGAATCGTCACTGAAGAAGATATCCGTAATGCATCAGCTCCAGCTTCAAGCTCAACTATTAAAGTGAAAGAGACGATTTCGCTCAATGGTGTTAAGAAAGCAATGGCACAAAATGTCCTGAACAGCTGGCAAAGCATTCCTCAGTTCACTCAAATGGTATCTGTTAATATGACGAAGGCATTAGCGGTGAAAAAAGAGCTTGGCGATGTTTCATTGAATGACATTATTGTAAAAACAGTCGGCAATGCAGTGGAGAATTATCCGCTCGTCAACAGCAAGTTGGAAGACGACAATAAAATCACTGTCTACGAAGAAGTGAATATCTCTGTAGCCGTCAACAGCTCTCATGGACTGGTGGTACCGGTTGTGAAAAATGCAGAGAGCAAATCGATTCAGGAGATTTCTGCAGAAATCAAACAGCTGGCCGAAAAAGCGGAAAACAAAGAATTGGCAATGGAGGATTATGAAAATGGCACGATCACCATTTCCAATCTTGGAAGCCTTGGCATAGAATCGGGAACCCCGATTGTCAATAGCCCACAATCAACCATCATCTTTGCCGGCGCAATCCGGAAGACGCCGATCGTGGGTGAGGATAACGAAATTTCTGTTGCCCCGATTATGGTTTTGTCGATCTGCTACGACCACCGCTTTATCGATGGCGTGACAGGTGCCCATTTTACGAATGAAGTGAAGAAAGCATTTGAAAATTTAACAGTGGAAGAATTGAGTTGAAGAATAGGAGGATGGCTATGAGGTTAGCAGGGAAAACAGCGATCATTACGGGGGCAGGAAGTGGTCAGGGAAAAGCATCTGCTTTGCTATTCGCTGAACAGGGAGCAAAAGTTGTCATTGCCGAATGGAATGAAGAAGCGGGAAAGCAAGTGGAAAAAGAAATCATTGATGCCGGAAATGAAGCGATGTTTTTCAAAACGGACATTTCAAATGAAGAGAATGTCCAAGAACTGGTTAGCGTCGTTCAAGACAAATACGGCCGCATCGATATTTTATTCAATAATGCCGGCATCGGTTTTTCTTCCCGTTCCAAGTACACCATGGCCTCTATTCTAGAGACACCGTTGGATGACTGGAACAGCATTATGGGTATTAATCTGAATGGCACTTTTTTGATGTCGAAGTATGTCATTCCGGTAATGATCGAGCAAGGGAAAGGGAGTGTCATCAATAACTCTTCTTTAAATGGCATAATCGGTGTCACTGGAGCAGACGCCTATACGGCGTCAAAAGGCGGGGTTGTAGCATTGACACGTGTGATGGCAGCCGACTACGGGAAGCACAATATCCGTGTCAATTGCATTTGCCCGGGTGCAATCAATACACCGATGATCAGCGAAGTGCTGGATATTCCGGAAATCGCTAAAAACTACGAAACGGGTCCGCTTGGAAGAGTGGGAGAACCGGAAGAAATTGCCGGAGCTGCGTTGTTTTTGGCATCTGATGAAGCCAGTTATGTAACTGGAGTCATTCTGCCGGTAGATGGCGGATGGAGCACAGTTTAAGCAGGCGGCTTCATATCGGAAAAGGGCGGAAGTCCGCCCTTTTTCTATACATACTAAAAACGGGAGTGGTTGGATTTGGCTGACATACATGTATATAAACCCACCGACGCAACTGTCAGGCGCCCCGAAAAAAACAGGAAGCTGAAAATGGCTTGGACAAATCATGTTAAATGGAATACGCCGGAAGGTGAAGTCCGGGAAGTCATAGCGGAGTCTTGGAGCCGTTCCAAAGAGTATGGGATAAATCCCGATCTTTTGGCAGCGCCGGTAATCTGCACTGAAAAAGCAATAGAAAGCAAAATCCGGAAAAACATAGAACTCTTGAACCTGATCCGTCCTTTATTGGATGATCTTTTCGCTGTGGTCCGTGGAAGCGATAGCATCATTGCATTTTCAGATAAAGAGGGTGTCATTTTGGAATTGTTTGGAGACAGTGAAATTGCTATGAATGCGGCAAGTGCTAATTTCAAAGTTGGCGCCAAAATGAGTGAAAGGCATTCTGGAAGCAATGCCATCGGAACAGCAATTGCAATCGGCGGTCCGATCCAACTGGTGGGAGCAGAGCATTATTGTGTAGCGTGGCATACTTCCCATTGTTCAAGTGCCCCTATCCGTGATTCGCTTTCATCTGAAATTATCGGTGTTATAACAGTGGTCGGCTATTTGAATACCGCTCATCCGCATTCCTTGGCTTTGGTGAAGGCAGCTGCCGAAGCAATCATGAAATTGATTGAACAAAAAGAGCTGGAGCATGAAAAGTATATGAGCAACCATTACTTTAATGCTGCCTTGGAATCGGTTTCGGATGGAATAGTCATCGTTAACCTTCATGGTGAAATTCTTCGTATGAACAAAATTGCTGCACACCTTCTTCATCTTCCAGGAAGTAATTTTGAAAAGCTCAAGATAAACGAGATTGAAAAGCTGAAGTCTTTTTCAACGGACTTAACTGAAACGATCAATGAACATGAAGTGATATTGAAAGGCGAATCCAGTGTAGAAAGCGGAGGCGGAACCCAATTCTTTCTGACTTCCCGAAAAATAAGCATCGAAAAGGAGCATATCGGAAATATTCTGATCCTCAAACGGAAAGTGTCGAAAGAATTGATGAACAGGACGGCGGTACACCAGTTCTCTTCTCTTGTGGGAGAAGAAGAGGGTTTTCGGAAAACAGTGGACTATGCAAGAAAAGCAGCCAAAACAGATAAAAATGTCTTATTGATCGGCGAAAGCGGAACGGGGAAAGAACTGTTTGCCCAGGCTATCCATAATGACAGTTCAAGACAGCGTGGTCCTTTTCTTGCCATCAACTGTGCTTCAATTCCGCAGGAGCTGATTGCCAGTGAATTATTTGGCTATGTAGATGGTGCTTTCACGAATGCGGCACGCGGCGGCAAGAAAGGGAAGTTCGAAGCGGCTCATGGAGGAACATTGCTCCTTGATGAAATCGGCGATATGCCCTTGGACCTCCAAGCGAACTTATTGCGTGTTTTGGAGGAAAGAGAGATTACACCTCTCGGGTCAAACCGCTCAAAGTCGGTGGATGTCAGAATCATCGCAGCCACCAATCAGGACTTATTGTCTCTGGTGAAAGAAAAGAAATTCAGGCTTGATTTATTTTATCGATTGAATATCCTGACTTTGGAGATTCCGCCTCTCCGGAAAAGGAAAAGTGACTTGCCGCTTCTGGTCGATTATTTTTCAAGAACAAAAAAACTGGCACCTGAAGCAGTAAATGCCTTTATGGCTTATGAGTGGCCGGGGAATCTCAGAGAGTTAAAAAATGTATTAGAGCAAATGGAGGTATTCTGTGACGGGAGCATTTTAACGTTGGAATACCTACCAGCTTATATAGCGAAAGAAACATCACCGCAGGAAAATCCGGAATTATATAAAATAACAGCAAAAGAAACAAAGGCACAAATGCTGAGAGCAGTCTTGCGGCATTCAGAAAAAATAGAACAGGCTGCAAAAACTTTAGGTGTCTCTGTCAGCACCGTCTATCGGTGGGCGGATGAACAGAATATCTCGGTAAAGGAAAGTTTTAAAAAATAGTCTTTTCCTAAAACCTCAAACAATATTTGTTTGAGGTATTTTTCTGCCTGATGGCACAAGGTGGTGGAAGTCAGGAAAGTAGGTAATATAACATATTATTTAAACTATGCGTTAAAAATTAAAGTATTAGTAAGAAAGTTATTGCATATTCAAAAAAAGGCAGGTAATATAAAATAAATACAAATTTTCAGATAATTATAAATGCTTAAAGGAGGAGACACATGGAAGCATCTTTTTTAACTGAAGATCATCAACTGTTCAGAAAATCCTTGAGAAAAATGTTGGATAAAGAAGCTTATCCTTTTTATGAAAAATGGGAGGAAGAAAAAGCGATTCCACGAGAGTTTTGGACCAAGCTTGGCGAGAATGGTTTCTTATTGCCATGGGTGGATGAAAAGTATGGCGGTTTAGCTTTAGATTTTTCATATTCATTCATATTGACAGAGGAATTAGAGCGTGTGGGAGTTGGGCTCGCTAGCGGGATTTGCCTTCACTCTGATATTGTAAGCCCTTACATATCTTCTTATGGGACAGAAGAGCAAAAGGAGAAATGGCTTCCAAAGAGTGTAACTGGTGAATTCATTTCAGCTATTGCGATGACTGAACCAGGTGCAGGCTCCGATTTAGCAGGCGTCAAAACGACTGCGCAACGAAACGAAGATCATTATATCCTGAATGGTGAAAAAACATTCATCACCAATGGGCAGAATGCAGATTACATTGTGGTGGTGTGTAAAACAGATTTGAAAGCGGAACCTGCTCACAGAGGCATCAGCTTATTGATCGTTGAAAAAGGTACAGAAGGATTCCGAACAGGCAAAAAACTCCACAAGATGGGCATGCATTCGGGGGATACTGCTGAACTGATTTTTGAAGATGCCAAAGTTCCTGCCGAAAACTTGCTCGGTGAAGAGGGAAAAGGGTTCTATTACTTAATGGATAAGTTGCAGCAGGAACGTCTGGTTGTCGCATTACAGGTTCAAATAGAGGCGGAAGAAATGTTGCGTTTGACGATTGATTATGTAAAAGAACGTAAAGCATTTGGAAGCCGTATCGCAGATTTCCAGAATACCCAATTCAAAATCGCCGAAATGGCAACGGAAATCGATATAGGAAGAACGTACGTCAATACACTGACAGAAAAACATATCGCGGGCGAAGAAATTGTCAAAGAAGTATCCATGGCAAAGTGGTGGATTAGTGAGATGGCAAAAAGGGTTGCTGCTGAATGCCTTCAGCTCCATGGTGGATATGGCTATATGGAGGAATACGAAATTGCCCGGCGTTATCGCGACATCCCTGTCACGAGCATTTATGCGGGCACAACAGAAATCATGAAAAACATCATTGCCAAGAAAATTCTGGCCTAGGGGTGGAAGAAAGCATGAAGCTTGCGGAAAAAAGGGCCTTAAAGAAAAAAGAGGAAATATTGATGGCCGCCGTGGCTATCGTGAATCGCAGAGGGTATTCAGGCGCTACGATGGAAGAAATTGCTGCTGATCTGCTGATGACTAAAGGAGCGCTTTATTACTATTTCAAAAATAAAGGCGACTTGATGTTCCAATGCCATAATCTGGTGCTTGGAGCCGCCATTGAGGAACAGGAAGAACATCTAAAAAAAAGCGGTACAGCAGAAGCAGTTCTAAGAGCAATGATCGTTACACATATTGATTATGCAATTGAAGAAAAAGAGACATTCAATATGATTTTGAAGCCTGAACAGATATTTACGGAAGAACAGTTGACTGCAGTACTGGATCTTCGGAAATTCTATTCCCATTTATTTGATCAGATCATTGGTAGGGGAGTCGAATTCGGTGAATTCGAAGTAAATGATCCACTGATTTCCAGAATGATCATTCTTGGGTCGATGAACTGGATACAGCAATGGTATCGGCCTGGGGGACGGCTTTCAAAAGAAGAGCTGCAAAAGACATTTGGGGATTCGATCATTAAATTATTGAAATAAAGGGGCGGGAAGAATGTTCATTACTGAAAATTTAGAAGCAAATGTCCAAAAGTATCCGGATAAAATCTACACTTCCTACAACGGACGAGAATGGACTTATAGAGAATTCTTCGAAAAAGCTCAGCGTGTAGCTGCTTATTTTCAGAATAAGGGGTATCAAAAAGAAGACATCATCGCTTTGTATTCATTGAATTCAGATGTTTTTCTAGTTTGCTATTACGGGATCCAGCTCGGAGGGTTTACTGTTATGCCGGTCAATACGAAACTGGCTGCACCAGAAATTGAATATATTTTTTCGAATTCTGAAGCCAAAGCCTTGATTTATGATGTTCGGATTGAAGAGACAGTTGATCAGACCAGTTATTCATTTGAGGATTTACTCGTAATTGGCGGCGAAAAGGATTCGTTAGGAAAAATACTTGAGGATGAATCCCTTCTATTTACTGCTGCTGAATTAGCGGGTGAAAATACGGCAGTTGTCATGTATACATCAGGAACGACCGGAAAACCAAAAGGAGTAATGTTGACCAACAACAATGTGAAAGCCGCGGGTGAAATCTGGTCTGAAGCCATGTCGATTACAGAAAGTGACCGGATGCTAGTTTCGACACCGCTCTTCCATTGTGCAGCAAGCCATGTATTTGTTGTTCCAGTCACTTATAAGGGCGGGAGCATCATCATCGAAGAAGCATTCTCTCCTGATAAAACGCTTGATATGCTGCAGCAGGAGAGTCCGACAATGTTCTTTGGAGTACCGGCCATGTTCAGTATTATTTTGAACTTACCTGATATCAAGAAAGTTGAACTGCCGAACCTTCGTCTGTTTGGTTATGGGGCAGCCCCCATGCCTTATGAACTGGTGAAGACATTGAAAGAAACGTTTCCGAATGTAGCCGTACAAAATTTATATGGCCAGACTGAAAATGCTCCAGCCGCCTCCACCTTGAAAGATCATCTGGCTCTAGAAAAAATCGGGTCAGTTGGAGAAAAATTGCCCCAAACAGATGTTCAGGTAGTAGATGAGTTTGGCGAGCCTCTTCCTGTTGGGCAGGTTGGAGAAATAGTAGTGAAAGGGCCTCAGGTCATGAAAGGTTATCTGAGAAATCCTGAAGCCACTCACCAGGCAATCAAAAACGGCTGGCTCTATAGTGGGGACTTGGGTAAATTTGATGAAGATGGGCTGTTGTATATCGTAGACCGGAAAAAGGATATGATCATTCGAGGCGGAGAAAATGTATACCCGGTCGAAGTGGAAGAAGTTCTTTACCAGATTCCACAGCTCATGGAATCTGCTGTAGTGGGAGTGCCACATGAAGTTTATGGCGAAGTTCCGAAGGCTTATGCGGTACTGAAGAATGGTCAGTCTATAACTGAAGAAGAGATCAAAAGCTATTGTGCAACGCAGCTTGCAAAATATAAGGTGCCTTTCGAAGTTGAATTTATGGAAGAACTGCCAAGAAATGCTTCCGGTAAAGTATTAAAACATACATTACGGGCTAAAGAAAAAATTGGTTGAAGAGGAGGAAAAAGTGTAAGCGTTTTCTTGTAAATGGGATTTATCAGAAGCAGAAAAGCCATGTTGCTGCCACCGGAGCTCTCGTATTACAGCAAAATAGAAAAAATAATAAATACAAAGGGGATTTCATTATGGAAAAAATGAAGTGGATGTCTGTTGTTTTGGCTAGTGCTCTCGTTTTAAGTGCCTGTGGTGAAGAAACTGGTTCATCTTCGTCAGGTGAAGCAGAAGCAGGTGGAGAGGCGAAGAACTTTCGTGCCTCTTCTGGTGTACCCGACAAGCATTTCTGGCATCGAGGTTTCTTTGAACCATTAACAACTGCTGTAGAAGAAGAATCCGGCGGGCAAGCAACATTTGATATTTTCACTTCTGGAGAACTGGTGACGCTCGGTGGGGAATTGGACGCGCTTAACTCGGGACAGATCGATATTGCGCTGACCTTGATGCCGCCTTATGATCCGCAAAGATTTCCTTATACCGAAGTGGTAATGCTTCCAACTTTGACTTCTGATGCGGGTATCGCCACAGAAGCCATGGCCAAAATGATGGAGAGTGACCGCGAAATCGCTGATGGAAAGACATACTACCAATTGGAGTTCGAAGATAAAGATCTTGTAGCTTTTGCGAATCCTGCAACAGAGCCGTACGTGCTCTCGACGACAAACCAGAAGTTTGAATCTGCGGCTGATTTTACAGCTGCACTTCGTGTTCGTACCGCTTCTCGCGTTCATGAAATTTTGGCGAACGAGTTAGGGATAACAGGGCAATCAATGCCGATTTCTGACGCTTATGATGCGTTAAGCCGAAATGCCTTGGATGGAATCATCTATAATGCACCTGATTGGATTGCATTCGGATTGGATGAACTGATCAAACATACAATCACAGGAGTCAACTTAGGACACTTTGTCGGACACACTGCAATGACTAAAGAGACATGGGACTCATTATCCCCTGAAACTCAAGAGGTATTCCGGGAAAATGCTGAGTCGATTGTGCATGAAGGTGCGGCTTTGACAATGGGCGAAACAGAAGAGAATATTGCTTCCAATAAAGAAAAGGGTGGAGAAATAACTCATTTTGACGATGTTACTCCGGAAGTGCATGATTTGCTGGAATCAGCCGTCGTCAACTCTTGGAATGATTGGATTGAAGATTTGGATTCACAGGGGTTGGGCGGTAAGGAGATGGCTCTTCTATGGAGAGATATGCTTGTTGAATCCGGCGCAGTTCTTCCTCAGGATATTTTAGACTTAGAGTAGTTAAATCAGGAGCCTCTGTGCTCCTTTTTTAAAGTTAGGGGGAACTTGTCTATGGAAAATATTATAATTATCATCTCGCTTGTTCTTTTTCTTTATTTTTTGATCGCAGGCCAATATATCAGCTCCTTAATGTTTTCAATCGGTATATTAGGGATTTTTCTGATTGGCGGGATGGATCTTTTAAGTGGTTTTTTGCAGAATGAACCATTCACCAGAACAGCCAGCTATGCATTGACTACAATTCCACTGTACATTTTAATGGCCCAATTTGTCATGCAGGCCGGCATTGTCAAAGATCTGTACAGTTTGATGTATACCATATCACGTGGAAGGCCAGGACCTTTGGGCGTGATGACCATTCTGCTGGGAGGGTTATTGGGTGGAGTATCTGGATCTGGAACGGCAACTTCTGCTGCGCTCGGACAGATTGCTGTGCCGGAGCTTCAAAAAAGAGGGTATCCGGACCACTTGGCTGGAACGATTGCAGCCGCCGCCGGTTCGCTTTCTGCCATCATTCCTCCGAGTGTCATTCTGATTCTGTATGGAGTGGTGGCGCAAATATCAATTGGATCTTTGTTTACAGCGGCACTCATCCCAGGCCTTTTGCTTATGCTGGTCTTTTCTGTAGTTGCAATCTTCTATTTGCGGATGAATCGGGAAGCACTGAATGCTGCTTCAAAAACATTTGTCAGCGATAATGTGCCGATTTCCCGTTACATCGTGGTAACGATTCTTGGCTCATTGATGGGAATCTCTATTTTCGGAGGAATTTACCTTGGTATTTTTTCTCCTACAGAAGCAGGCGCTGTAGGTGCATTTATAGCCTTGATCATGGCTGCATTACTGGGGAAACTGAATTTGGATTTTCTGAGAACCTCCTTGGTTGAAACAACAAAAATTACAGTTATGGCTATGTTCATTGTTATTGGTGCCTCACTTTTCGGAAGATTTATTTCGTTGTCTCTGGTACCCCGAAAAATCATTGATTTATTGGGACCTCTTCTTGAAACGCCAACTTTAGTCATAATTATTATAATGGTCTTCTACTTCTTCCTATTTATGTTTATCGAGGGAGTGGCGGTTATTCTGATGACTGTACCGATCATTACGCCTATATTGGAGACAATTGCTGTAGATCCTCTCTGGTTTGGAATTATGCTGACGGTTGTCTGTACAGTCGGAATGATTACACCTCCAGTTGGAATCAGCGTATATGCCGTTGGAGGAGTGTCCGGTATTCCTATTGAGCGGCTATTTAAAACTTCGACTATTTTTGCAGTAGTCGCAACAGTAGTTGTAATCGGGTTATTGATTGCATTCCCGGAATTAGTGACTTGGTTACCAAGCCAGATGAGATAAGGAAGGTGAAAGCATGGTGATTTTGGAAAAGATAAATAATATTCTTCGAAATGCAGGAAAATATTTTAGTGGTATCTCCATTTTTCTGATGATGTTGATTATTGTAGCAGATGTTTTTATGCGAAACGTTTTTGGAAGCCCGATTTCAGGAACTTATGAAATCGTTCAATTTTTCCTGATGCCCATGGCCATCTTTCCAGCATTGGGTTATGTCTACTGGGTAGGTGTTTTGCCGAGGCTTTCAGAAATAATTGCAAAAACGCCAAAAGCTTTTCAGAAGTTCAATGACATATTGATTCTTGTTATTGATTTGGGCGTTTTTACTCTATTGACCTATTATGGATTCCTGTTCGCCATGTCAGGTTTTGAAAGCCAGATGGCTGTCCCATTAGGAGGGAGCTTAGTCTCGGTCTGGCCTATTTATTTCTTAGTGCCCATTGGTTTTTTATTTGTTCTATTAGAAGTCATTTTAAGGTTCTTCAGAAAACCTAGAATCGAGGAAGGGGAAGTTGGAATATGAATAATGTCTACTTAATAGATGGAGCGAGAACGGCTTTTGGAGGATTTGGAGGGTCATTCGCCAATACCGATGCTACGGAACTTGGAGCGGCCACAGCAGTGGAGGCCATGAAGCGCTCGAACGTCAAAGCGGAGGACATCAATCATGTTTTTTACGGAAATGTCATTCACTCCAGTTTGAATGCTGCTTATATCGCTCGCCATATCGGTTTGAAAGCGGGGGTACCGAAGGAAGTGCCTGCCCTGACACTGAACCGTTTGTGCGGATCAGGCGCTCAGGCTGTCGTGACGGCAGCCCAGCACATTCTGTTGGGAGAGGCGGACCTGGTGCTGGCGGGAGGTGCGGAGAATATGTCGATGTCTCCGTATTCCAGTTTTGATCAGCGCTTCAGCAAGTCAAAAATGGGCAATCTGCAATTTGATGATATGCTGACGGCGACATTGACAGACCAGTATACAGGCAGCGGGATGGGAATGACCGCCGAAAAACTTGCGGAACAATATGATATTTCACGTGAAGAGCAGGATGCTTTTGCAGTGGAATCAAATCAAAGAGCGGCACGGGCAACGGAATCCGGTGCATTTGCGGAACAGATTGTCGGTGTCGAAGTAAAAACGCGAAAAGGTGTCGTGGTGGTCGATAAAGACGAACACATCAAACCGGATGCCAGTCAGGAAGCTTTGTCGAAACTTCGGCCATCGTTCAAAAAAGATGGAACGGTTACGGCTGGCAACGCTTCTGGTATAAACGATGGAGCGGCATCTTTGATCGTGGCTAGCGAAGAAGCGGTGAAAAAGCATAGCCTCAAGCCGATGGCGCGCATTGTATCCTGGGGAGTCGTTGGAGTGGATCCGACCATCATGGGCATCGGACCTGTACCCGCTATCAAACAGGCATTGGAGCGGGCTGAATTGACGCTTGATGATATTGACTTGTTTGAACTGAATGAAGCATTTGCGGCGCAGTATTTGGCGGTGGAGAAAGAGCTCGGTTTGGACCGTGAAAAGGTCAATGTCAACGGCGGTGCGATTGCCTTGGGACATCCGGTCGGTGCGAGCGGTGCGCGGGTCTTATTGTCTTTGGCATATGAACTGAAGCGCCGGGGCGGCAGATATGGAGTAGCCAGTCTGTGCATTGGCGGAGGCCAGGGAATTGCGGTGGTGATTGAACATGCTTAAGCTGCCGGTCATTGTTGCACCGATGTTCTTGGTGTCAACACCAAAAATGGTCATTGAAGCATCGAATGCAGGAGTGGTCGGATCGTTTCCGCTGTTGAATGCGCGTCCGATCGAAACCTGTGCCGAATGGCTGAAAGAAGTAAAGGAATCTCTTGGAGAAAAGCCCTGGGCAGTCAATTTCATCTGCCACCGCGGTTCGAATAAGCGATACGAAGAAGATTTTGAGTTGATCCGCCAATTCGAACCGCCCATCGTCATTACCTCACTTGGTTCGCCGGCCGATGTCATCGAGATCGTCCACGCGTATGGCGGTCTGGTCTATTCGGATGTCGCCAATATCCGGCACGCGAAAAAAGCGGCTTCCAGCGGAGTGGACGGCCTAATACTTGTTTGCGCTGGAGCGGGAGGGCATGGCGGCACGATCAACCCCTTCGCTTTTATTGCCGCAGTCAAAAAGTTCTATAGTGGAACGATTATTTTGTCCGGTTCTTTGTCTACAGGAGCGGATGTGGCTGCAGCTAAGTTGATGGGAGCCGATTACGCCTATATGGGTACACGTTTTCTGGCAGCGGAAGAAAGCAGCGCACCGGAAGAATACAAGCAGATGGTCATCGATTCGTCAGTGGAAGATGTTCTTTATACCGATTCTTTCAGTGGAGTACCGGTCAACGTGCTGATTCCGAGCTTAGTGAAACAGGGAATCGATCCTAAGACTTTGAAGCCGAAAGACGAAATCGATCTGTCTCACTTGGTGAATGCCAAAGCTTGGCGGGATATCTGGTCGGCTGGCCATGGAGTCACCACCATCACCAAACGGGAGACGACAAAGGAAATTGTGGACCAATTGCTTGCTGAATATGAGGAAGGGGTGGCTGGGCTTGTACGAAACGATTAAAACTGAGCTTCAGGACGGGATTCTGACATTAACCTTGAATCGTCCCGATCACATGAACGCTTATACCGAAAAAATGAATGAGGAATTGCTGCATTTCTATCGGGAAGTCAATGGCGATGACAGCGTGCGCGTCATTGTGGTGACTGGCAGCGGCCGGGCATTCTGCGCAGGTATGGATTTATCGGAAGGGGGATCGACTTTTTCCTCTGAGCAATCCTCCGATGAGTACCGGGACCTGGGCGGCCAGGTCAGCCTTCAAGTATACGAAGTCAACAAGCCGATCATTGCCGCAATCAATGGACCGGCTGTTGGAATCGGCATGACGATGACTTTGCCGATGGACATTCGGATCGTCAAAAAAGACACGAAAATCGGTTTTGTCTTCGGCCGGCGCGGTATCGGTCCCGAGGCGGCCTCGGGTTGGTTCCTGCCAAGAGTTGTGGGAATCGGCAAAGCGCTCGAATGGACATTGACGGGCCGTTACATACCGACTGCCGAAGCAGTGGAAAGCGGTTTGATGCAATACGAATCGGAAGATCCGCTCGCTAAGGCTTATGAAATCGCCCGGGAAATTGTCGAAAACACTGCTGCCACTTCAAACAGCTTTACCCGTCAGCTGCTGTGGAAGATGCTGGGGCAGGATCATCCGCTTGAGTCCCATTTGGTTGAATCCAAATTTCTGCACTGGGCCGGTCAGAATGCGGATGCTGATGAAGGCATCCAGTCATTTGTCGACAAGCGCAAAGCGGAATTCCCGATGAAGGCCAGTGAATTGCCGGAGTTTTTTGAGAAGAAAAATTAAAAGATCAAACTAGAGTTGGATCCAAACGTCATGAGAATGGCATTCGGATCCAACTTTTTTGTAGGTAAGCGCAAGTTGCTTCTCCATAAGCAGAATAGTTTACACCATATACCCCTGGTGGTATATTGAGGTTAATAAAAAAATGCTGAAGGGAATTGATGAGATGTTATTACGATACTTCTATGACGAAAATTTAGCGCACGCTTCATATGTAGTAGGTTGCCAGGCGACCGGGGAAGCGGTGGTAATAGATCCGATGCGCAATATTGAAGCCTACGAAGAGCTCGCGGCAAAAGAAAATCTGAATATTGTCGGAGCGCTTGAAACGCATATCCATGCTGACTTTGTTTCAGGTTCGCGTGAATTGGCGAATCGTTTCGGAGCCACCTTGTATTTGTCTGATGAAGGCGATGCGGATTGGAAATATCAGAATATCGATCACCTGAATCATCGATTACTGCAGCACGGCGACCAGTTCAAAATCGGCAATCTGGTGTTCGAAGTGATGCATACACCGGGCCACACGCCTGAAAGCATTTCATTCCTATTGACGGACCGTGGCGGTTCAGCGGATAAAGCAATGGGTATTTTCACTGGAGACTTTGTATTTGTCGGCGATGTGGGAAGACCTGACCTGCTCGAAAAGGCGGCAGGCATACAGGGGACTTCTGAAGCGGGGGCAAAAGAGTTGTTCGAGTCACTTCAACGCTTTAAAAAGCTGCCGGACTATCTTCAAGTATGGCCGGCCCACGGAGCAGGAAGTGCCTGCGGGAAAGCACTCGGCGCCGTGCCATCGACTACTGTCGGCTATGAGAAGCTGTTCAACTGGGCATTGCAGTATGATGATGCACAAGCATTCCAAAAAGAACTGCTGGATGGACAACCAGAACCGCCTTATTATTTTGCGGTCATGAAATCGGTCAATAAAACAGGTGTGGAATTAGTGAAAGATCTCCCGGAGCCAAAAGTTATCGGTTCAGTCAAAGAGCTTGAGGCATTGATTGCGGATGGCCACCAGGTTCTGGACTTGCGCCCTGCCCCTTCATTCAGTAATGGCTATATTCCAGGAACCATCAATATTCCGTTCAATAAATCTTTTGCCAATTGGGCCGGCTGGATCACCGATTATAAAAAGCCGCTTTATCTGTTGCTGGAGCCGGAATCCTTGGACCAGGTGCTTGAGGTTCTGCATTCCATCGGTATAGATGGTATAGCAGGCTATGCCGACGTTTCGAAGGCAATCAATGAAGCAGCGCATTTGGATACCTACCAAAACGTGACTCCTGAACAAGCTAAGGAGCTCATTGAAGACGGAGAAGGCTATGTATTGGATGTCCGGAGCCAGACTGAATATGAAGAAGGCCATATTGAAGAAGCTGACCATATTATGATCGGCACATTGAAGAACCGTCTGGAAGAAGTCGAGACAGACAAAACAGTAATCGTTCAGTGTCAGGCAGGTGCACGTTCTGCAATTGCGGCCAGCATCCTCAAAGCGAATGGTATCGACAACCTGGTGAACCTGACCGGTGGCTATTCAAAGTGGAAAGAAAAAATGACGGTTTAATCGTTTTGGAACTTCAACCAGATTTCATACGAAATCACCAGTTGAAAAAATGAGTGAACTCCACAAGAAGAAGGAGAAATGAAATGATAGCAAGTGTAATGCTGATTGGCCTCCCCGTTTCCATAGCAGCCTATGGAGTTTATAAACGGCATGTTCCGGTTCATGGAGTAAGACAGGAGCAGCTTGACCGGATTGATGGCAGCTCCTACGCTTTGCTGGATGTCCGGGCTTATAATGTATCCGATAAAGAGCCGGTTTCCGAGGCTTTCAATCTGCCGATTTCTTATTTTTCAAGAGGCTACCAGGAAATACCGAAAAAGCCGATTCACCTGATTGCAGAAAATCAATTGGAAAAAAATTTAGCAGCCCGCCTGCTCCATCAAAAAGGATTCAATGTGGCCAGCTATAGTTTAATGAACGAAAACCGTAAAGACAAAATGCATACCGCATGCTGTTAACCTCAAACCTGTGTAAATGAGATCTCATTTACATAGGTTTTTTATATCTTAAAATAGTAAATTTATTTTGAAAACACAGTAGATTCGGCGAATTACTTAAAAGTTGTCACCAATATACACTTTCCTATAAAATGTTTTTATGTCTAGAAACGAAAGAGGGAAATGAATGAAAAAACCTGGCTTAACCGTAAAAGTACTGAGCGGACTCGTTTTGGGAGCACTCGTAGGTTTGTTGATAAACCTATTCGCACCTGGATCTTTTGAAGCGTTGAATACATATCTATTTGTGCCACTTGGCCAAATATTTTTAAGTTTGATTAAAATGCTGGTTGTTCCACTTGTTTTATTTTCCATTATTCTCGGTACAGCCGGGCTTGGCGATCCTGCTAAATTAGGAAGGATCGGCATTAAGACGGTCAGTTATTTTCTGATTACGACCACTATTGCGATAGTGATCGGCTTATCATTGGCAGCGCTCATCCAGCCGGGGCTTGCTGGGGACTTCGATCTCTCAAGTGCAGATTTTGAAGTGCAGGAAGCGCCATCTGTAGGTGAAACTCTATTGAATATGATTCCTTCCAATCCGATTGCGGCTTTAGGGGAAGGGAATATGCTGCAAATTATCGTCTTTGCTGTTTTTGTAGGATTGGCACTGACGGCTCTTGGCGAAAAGACCAAGGGAATTGTCCATTTACTTGAGCAGGGCAATGACGTCATGATGTACCTGGTGGGAATCGTCATGAAGTTCGCTCCATACGGGACATTCGGCCTTATTGCTACAGCTGTCGGTTCGCAAGGGTTCTCCGCTATGAAAGCGATGGGCTCTTATATGCTGGTAATTGTAGCGGCACTTTTGGTTCACGCACTCTTCACTTATGGCGGGACCATCAAATTTTTGGCGAAGAAAAACCCAATCTGGTTTTTCAAAAACTTTGCGCCAGCAATGAGTGTCGGCTTTAGTACATCAAGCAGTACGGCCACCCTGCCGATTTCTATGGAAGTGGCGCAGGATAAGTTAGGTGTGCCGAAGTCCGTCAGTTCCTTTGTACAACCACTCGGAGCTACGATCAATATGGATGGGACGGCCATCATGCAAGGGGTTGCAACGATGTTCATTGCCCAGGCATACGGCATTGATCTATCCGCAATGGACATTGTCACAGTTGTTCTGACAGCTGTACTCGCAAGTATCGGTACGGCAGGCGTTCCAGGCGTTGGATTGATTATGCTTGCGATGGTATTGAGCAGTGTGGGTCTTCCGCCAGAAGGCATCGGCCTTGTCATCGGAATTGACCGCCTGTTGGATATGACACGGACAGCAGTCAATATCTCAGGAGATGCGGCATGTGCAGTTTATGTGGCAGAAACTGAAAAAGATAGAGATTTACGAATGGAAAATATGAATGCTTAATGAGAAAAGGGTTTCCGCAGCGATGCGGGAATCCTTTTTGTCTATCTATAGAAGACAACACTGATTTTCAAGCAAAAAAAATTCGTGCAACTGGAAAATGTTCACATTGACAACAAAACCTTAACAATATATATTATGTGTAACCGGTTACACATCAGGGGGAGAACGGAGTCGTTTTTTATGACCACTATTAAAGATGTAGCGAAAAAAGCAGGGGTCTCCGTGGCTACGGTTTCCAGGTTTTTAAATGACAGTGGATATGTAAGTACAGAAGCTGCCAAAGCAGTAACCGCCGCAGTTGAAGAACTGCAATATGAGTTGAATCCGGTCGCGCGTTCATTGAATACGAAGAAATCGAACTTAATCGGCTTGATTTTGCCTGACATCACCAACCCTTTCTTCCCGGAACTTGCGCGGGCGGTTGAAGATGTGGCTTTGACTTATGGGTACACAGTGGTGCTGTGCAATTCGGACGAAGATCCCGAAAAAGAAAAGAACTATATTGAAACATTAAAGAAAAAATACATTGCGGGTTTTATCGTGACGTCCAATCAGCTCGATGCGCCGCATTATGCCAATGCCAATGTGCCGATTGTGGCACTTGACCGGGCGATCAACGAGAAAATTCCGACTGTCTCCTCAAACAACAAAGAAGGCGCGGTCATGGGGACGAATGCTTTGCTGGAAAGAGGATGCCAAAATATCCTGTTCCTCCGGGGACCTGAAGAATTGAATCCGGCGAACGACCGGTATGAAGGATTTATGGAAGCAATTCAAAATTCGAAGGTGCATTACCGAGTAGTGACTAGCCCCTTCCACTTTGCTGATTCACAGGAGATTGTGGAACGTGCACTAGAGGCCGATCCAACAATCGATGGCATCTTTGCCAGCAGTGACGTTTCAGCGGCAGGTGCTTTAAAAGCGGCAAGTACGATTGGAAAACATGTGCCTGATGACTTGCAGATTGTCGGCTTTGATGGAGTGGCAATGGGCGAGATGCTGTCGCCTGGATTGACGACAGTCGCTCAGGATGTCTACAAGATGGGCGCAGTTGCGACCCGGGTCCTGATTAAGCAAATTGAAAACAAAGAAATCGATCAGAGTTTTTATGAAGTTCCCGTGAAATTGGTCATTCGTGGAACAACAAGGAGTGTGTCGGAATGATTACAGTAGTAGGCAGCATCAATATGGATCTGGTCGTACAAACAGACCGTTTTCCAAAACAAGGAGAAACAGCTTTAGGGAACCTTTATACGACAGTTCCTGGCGGTAAAGGCGCCAATCAGGCGGTGGCAGCTGCAAGGCTTGGAAGCGGTGTCCATATGATCGGAGCTGTCGGGCAGGATGCATTTGGGGATGAGCTGGTGGCAGGATTGAAAGAAGAGGGGATTCAGGTACAGCACGTCAAACAGACTGACGGTGCCAGCGGGATCGCCAATATTCTTCTGTCCGAAGGCGATAATCGCATAATCGTGGTGCCAGGGGCAAACCATAGCGTCACAACAGAAGAAATCGATGCGTTAACGGATCAACTCGCTGCAAGCTACTTGGTGATGATGCAATTGGAAATGCCGATTCCTGTTATTCAACGGGCTCTGGAGATTTGCCATCAACACGGCGTTCCCACTATTTTGAACCCAGCACCGGCAAGTGGATTTACGGCTGAACTTCTGCCTTACTGCACCTACCTGACGCCCAATGAAACAGAAGCGGAAGAAATTTTTGGCGGCGATTGGGAAGCAGCTTTAGAGGAATACCCAAACCGTCTTGTAGTGACGCTCGGACAAAAGGGTGCGCAGTTCTATGATGGAGAAAAGCATGTCCTTGTTGGAGGCTTTCCTACAAAAGCAGTTGATACCACTGGAGCCGGTGATACCTTCAACGGCGCACTTGCTTCAGCGCTGGCAGAAGGGCAGGCTTTTGAAGAAGCTGTGCGTTTTGCGAATGCTGCTGCATCCTTGTCCGTAGAGAAGTTCGGCGCCCAGGGAGGCATGCCGGAACGGGCAGCTGTAATCGAGCGGATGGCAGGTGGCCGTCCATGAAGAAACATGGCATCATCAACCGTGACATAGCGTCAGCCTTGGCGTCGTTTGGACATACGGATCTTCTGGTGATCGCGGATTGCGGGTTGCCGATTCCGAAAGACATTCCGTGTGTGGACTTATCTTATATGATAGGGGAGCCTGCCTTCCTGACTATCCTGGAAGCTGTACTGGCTGACTTCGAAGCAGAAGCAGCGTTTATTGCCCGGGAAATAACAGCCGGCAATCCTCAAGTTGAAAAAGCGATCCTGGAAAAAATAACAGCAGACTATATAACACACGATGAACTGAAAGAACTCACCAAACAGGCGAAATTGATCATCCGCACAGGGGAAGCGACACCATACGCTAATATTGTCCTTCGATCTGGCGTTATTTTTTAAAAAAGGCAGGTGAATCCAATGATTAGAATGACCGATATCTCCAAATCGTTCAGCGGCAATAAAGTATTGAAAAACGTCCATTTCGCTCTCGAAAAAGGTGAAATCCATGCTTTGATGGGCGAAAATGGCGCCGGCAAATCAACTTTGATGAAAGTGATGTCCGGAATTTACACACGTGATTCAGGAATGATTGAAGTGAAAGGCGAACAAGTCAATTTCACTTCTCCAAAACAAGCTGAAAAGGCAGGCATTGCGGTCATCCATCAGGAATTGAACATCCTGCCTCACCTGTCGATTGCGGATAATTTATTTCTTGGACGGGAAGAAACCATTGGCCGCACCGGAATATTGAAAACCAAGCAGATGGAAAAAAAGACGCGCCAAATTCTGCTTGACCTGGGTCTTGATATCAATCCTGCTGATCCCGCCAGTTCCTTATCAGTCGGCAAACAGCAGATTTTAGAAATTGCCAAAGCATTGTCAGTGGATGCAGAAGTGATCATCATGGATGAGCCCACGGCAGCGCTGACAGACCGTGAAATCGATAATTTGTTCAAAACCATCCGGGACCTCCAGAAGCGCGGTGTTTCTTTCATCTATATTTCTCACCGAATGGAAGAGATCTTTTCTCTTTGCGACCGAATTACCATTTTACGCGATGGTGAATTTGTCGGAGAGCGAAAAATAAGCGAAACTTCCTTCGATGAAATTGTTCAGATGATGGTCGGCCGGGAGCTGGGAGAACGTTACCCGGAACGGAAATCGACAATCGGTGAAATCAAACTGGCTGTTAAAGGCCTAAGCCGAAAAAATTGTTTCGAAGATATTTCTTTTGAACTCCGAAGAGGTGAAGTGCTGTCCATTGCAGGGCTCATGGGAGCGGGACGTACAGAAGTGGCACAATCGCTTTTCGGCTACAAGAAGCTGGACGGTGGTACGATCGAGTTCGACGGCAAACAAGTCAGAATTGATACGCCAAAAAAAGCCAAAGAAATGGGCATCGGCTATGTCACGGAAGATCGGAAATCAGAAGGGCTTGTTGTCGACTTTACAGTTGAGGAAAATGTCAGCATGACGAATTTTGCGGCCATATCCAAAAACGGCTTGATTTCTAAAGACAGGGAACGCCAGCTTTACGACACGATGGTCAAACGCCTCGGCATCCGTACATCCGGCCCTGACCAGGCAGCGAAATCCTTAAGCGGCGGAAATCAGCAAAAAGTGGTGATTGCAAAATGGCTTGGCATTGAACCGAAATTGCTGATTTTGGATGAACCGACACGCGGAGTTGATGTCGGTGCGAAAAAGGAGATTTACTCCATCATCAACGAACTGGCTGAGCGTGGTGTGGCGATTCTAATGATTTCTTCAGAATTGCCGGAAGTGATCGGCATGGCTGACCGCGTCCTGGTGATGCACGAAGGAAAAATAACAGCTGATTTAGCGAAAAACGAAATGACACAGGAACGAATTATGCATTTTGCTACAGGAGGTGGAAAACTTGCAGTTGAAGACCAATAATCAATCAATCTTACAAAAAATCGCTCCATTTATCGGGTTAATCCTCATTATCGTGATTATCACCATTTTAAATCCAGGATTTTTATCGGTATCCAATTTAATGAACGTCCTTCGGCAGGTTTCCATCAACGCTTTGATCGCCTTCGGGATGACTTTCGTCATTCTGACAGGAGGCATCGACTTATCGGTCGGAGCGACTCTCGCTTTAACGGGAGCTGTCTCAGCAGGAATGATGGCAAGCGGGGTAGATCCGATTTTTGCTATGCTGCTTGGGCTTTTGCTTGGGGCAGTTCTGGGCGCAATTAACGGAGTCATTATTGCAAAAGGTAAAGTGGCGCCTTTTATCGCTACATTGGCGACAATGACCATTTATCGAGGTTTGACATTGGTCTACACAGACGGACGTCCTATTTCAGGATTGGGCGACAGCCTGACGTTCCAGATGCTTGGGAAAGGTTATTTCCTTGGAATTCCTATTCCGGTAGTAACCATGATCGTCAGTTTCGCAATTTTGTATTTCATATTGAAAAAGACGACTTTCGGGCGCCGTGTCTATGCAGTAGGCGGCAATGAAGAAGCCTCGATCTTATCAGGGATCAATGCAGACCGCATCAAGATATATGTATATTCGTTGCTTGGGTTATTGGCGGCATTAGCTTCACTGATTTTAACATCGCGGCTAAATTCGGCTCAGCCGACTGCCGGTGAGATGTTCGAGCTTGATGCCATCGCTGCTGTTGTTCTAGGCGGTACAAGCCTGACCGGTGGCCGTGGATGGATCGTGGGCACGCTAATCGGTGCTTTGATCATTGGTGTACTGAATAACGGTTTGAACTTGATTGGGGTTCCGTCCTTCTTCCAGCAAGTGGTGAAGGGTGCAGTCATATTATTAGCGGTTCTTCTGGACCGTAAAAAAACAGCATAAGGGGTGCAGGAAAATGAAAAAAATGCAATTGGGGTTCATTTTAATGGCAATGATGATTTTGGCGGCTTGTTCAATGGAAGCTCCAGGTTCAAGTTCTGAAGAGGAAAGCGGCGATGGCGGAGAAGCAAGCGGCGATTACACAATCGGGTTTTCAATTTCGACATTGAATAATCCATTTTTCGTTACACTGAATGAAGGTGCTGAAGCGAAAGCTGAAGAGCTTGGTGCGACATTGACAGTAGTAGATGCACAGGACAATGCTTCAAAGCAGGCAAGTGATGTAGAGGATTTGATCCAGCAGGAAGTGGATCTGATCATGATCAACCCTGTAGACTCTGAAGCGGTTGCGGCCGCAGTAGAATCAGCGAATGCTGCAAACATTCCGGTCATCACCGTTGACCGCAGTGCTGCAGGTGGCGAAGTGGTTTCCCATATCGCTTCAGATAATATCGCTGGCGGTGAAATGGCAGGCGAACACTTGGTTTCAATCGTGGGTGAAGGTGCTCAGGTTGCAGAACTTGAAGGCGTTTCAGGATCTTCAGCTGCACGCGAGCGTGGAGAAGGTTTTAACAATGTCGCGGCTGACAGCCTTGAGGTGGTCGCTAAACAAACAGCGAACTTCAACCGTTCTGAAGGTTTATCCGTAATGGAGAACATTCTTCAGGCAAACCCTGACATTACAGGTGTCTTTGCTCATAACGATGAAATGGCGTTAGGTGCTCTTGAAGCAATTGAAGCTTCAGGAAAAGATATTGCGGTTGTCGGATTTGATGCAAATGAAGATGCAGTTAAAGCTGTAGAAGAAGGCCGGTTAGACGGTACCATTGCTCAAAAACCTGAAATGATCGGTGAAATGGCCGTTGAAACGGCAGTCCAGTCACTTGAAGGTGAAGAAGTTGAAGCATCGATTCCTGTCGAGCTGGAATTGGTGGAGTAAAAAAATAAAGAATAGATATGCGGGTAACATTTAAGGACCACAGATACACTCAATTGACTTGAGTGGTCTGCGGTCTTTTTCTGTTATACTGTTGTCAAAAGCTGAAACAGGAGGTCAAGTTATGAAAGATGTATGGATAGTGAAGTACGGTGAGCACACAATCCGAGTCGTCAATACATGGACCAATGAAAAACTGTTTGTGGATGGAGTTTTGCAGGATGAACAGGTTGGTTTTCATTTAACTTCCCGCCTGTTTGGAAAAGTGAAGAACGAAGATGGCCAATATGAAGAAATCAAGGTGTCGATTGGATCTTGTTTCTACAAAGTGGAATGTCGGATTTTTGTAGGCGACCGGCTGCTTTATACAACAGATTTGCAATGGGGCGGATGACTCCGTGGCAATAGAAATACACATACTCGAATAGGTTCAGCGGAGACTTGAAGTCTCCGCTGAACCTTTTTCTATGAGATGGAGTAGGTGAATCGGGCTACTGGTTTCACTAAGAGAGGAAAAACAAAGAAGTTTAAATGGATAATATTCCTATAAGTATAAAAAAGTTCTATGTTTAAAGGTTCATTTAATGAATTAACTGAAAATTCGAGAGGGGAATATGGTACATTCTTTAACATATTATGGGATAGGGGTTGGAATGATGAATGGCAAAAAGTTTCTAAAAGGAAGTGTATTTCTATTATTGGCAGGCGTATTAGCGATTTCGCCGATTCATTTGGCTGATCAAAAAATAACAGCAGGGGCAGACGACGAATACGCATCTCTGGTCAGCGAAATCAACCAGATTCTTCAGGATCAACGGCTGGATGGAGCTTTGGCAGGCGTCAGCATCCGGGAAGCGGAAACAGGTGAAAAAATCTATGATCATTTTGGAGACACCCGATTGATACCGGCTTCAAATATGAAGCTCTTCACCGCTGCAGCAGCATTTGAAACCTTGGGTGAAAACCACCGGTTCTCCACTGAGATACATACGGACGGCATAATAAAAGGCAAGTTGCTTAAGGGCAATCTCTACTTAAAGGGCAAAGGGGATCCGACCTTGCTGCAGGAAGATTTTGAGCAGTTTGCACAAGAGCTGAAAAACCAAGGGATCGAAAAAATTAAAGGCGATCTGATCGGCGATGATACTTGGTATGACGATGTTCGACTGTCAGAGGATATCACCTGGCAGGACGAAGTTTATTATTATGGAGCACAGGTATCCGCCTTGACTGCCTCGCCCAATGAAGATTATGATGCGGGCTCGCTTATCGTTGAAGTGAATCCGGGCGATTCAGCAGGTGCAGAGCCGGAAGTGTCCATGTCGCCTGAAACGGATTACGTAACCATTGTTAACCAGGCGCAGACAGTGCCGGCAGACCAGCCCAAAACGGTTTCCATCAGCCGTGAGCATGGAACCAACGAAATAATAGTTGAAGGGAATATCCCCGTGGAAGGTTCGCGGACGCGGGAATGGATCGCTGTGGATGAACCTTCAGGCTACGCCCTGGATTTGTTTGAAAATGCATTGCTTGCTGAAGGCATCGAATGGGCCGGTAAGCATACGCTGGAAATGGGCGTAACTCCTGAAGGAAGTACATTATTGCTCGAGCATGAGTCGATGACGCTCGCAGAGTTTTCGATTCCGTTCATGAAGCTCAGCAATAATGGCCATGGTGAAGTATTGATCAAGGAAATGGGCCGCGTCGCCCAAGGGGAAGGCAGCTGGGAAGCAGGATTGGAAGTGATGGAGGATGTAGCCGGTACAATTGGCGTCAACACGGATACAATTTTGCTGCGTGATGGCTCTGGGATGTCCCATGTCAATTTGATTCCTGTGAACGAAGTATCGCAACTATTGTTTGGAGCCCAGAACAAATCCTGGTTCGGCAGCTACCTGAATTCTCTTCCGGTTGCGGGAAATTCAGAACGATTTGTCGGTGGTACATTACGGAATCGGATGAAAGAAACAGCAGCTCAAAATAATGTCAAAGCGAAAACAGGTACATTGACCGCTGTATCCGCTTTGTCTGGCTATGCCACAACCAAAGACGGCAAGCCATTGATTTTTTCAATCATCATCAATAATGATCTGGCATCAGTCACGCCCATTGAAGACGCCATTGCCACGGCAATCGCTGAATCAGGTGAAGAACAGTAAGACCAGTACGGGAAGCTCATAGGCTTCCCGTTTTTATAATGGAATTCATAATCGATAAACTTCCTGGATAAGCTGGTATTCCATTAACAAATTCTGTATGTTTATTATATTCAGTTTTTACAAAAGGAGGCTATACATAGATGAAACCCATTATTGGAGTTACTGCGTCTTTGGAACTCGGACGTGACGAATATGGCATCGAACTTGCGGATACAGAAGCGATTGTAGCAGCAGGCGGCTTGCCGGTCATGCTTCCGCACTTAATGGAAGAAGCGGATATCGATGAAATTGCAGAGCATATCGATGGGTTGTTCCTTGCTGGAGGCTATGATATCGATCCTACTTTATTTGATGAAGAGCCGCATCCGAACCTTGGGGTGATCATCCCATCGCGCGACGCATTTGAATTGGCGTTGGCAAAAAAAGTACTGGCTTTGAAAAAACCGATTTTGGGTGTTTGCCGCGGAGCTCAGATTTTGAATATCGCTGTCGGCGGCGATATGTATCAGGACATCACGACGCAAGTAAAAACAGATCTGTTGCAACATCAGCAGAAAGCGCCGCGATTCCATGGTTCTCATTTTATTGACGTAACGAAAGGGTCGTTGCTGCACCGGTTATCAGGAGTGCGACGCATGAAAGTGAACAGCCGTCATCACCAGGCAAATCGGCAAGTGCCCGAGCCTTTCATCGTCAGTGGCGTATCGAGTGATGGGATTATAGAAGCGATTGAAAGCACGCAGCATCATTTTGCATTAGGCGTGCAATGGCATCCGGAAAACATGGCACGGGCTAAAGACTCGGCATCGCTCGGCATTTTTACAGGGTTTATCGAGGCATGCCGCGAAGAAGGGGATGAGTAGATGAAGATTTTCGATACGCATTGTGACGCGTTGCTGAAGCTGCAGATCGCCAAGCGGAATACCTTATTCAAAGGCGAAGCATTGGACTATCGGCAATCAAATGAACTGGAAACCAATTTTGAAAGGCTGCAGGCTGGAGGAGTGAAAGTGCAGTTTTTTGCTGTCTTCATCCATCCGGAATTCCCATCCGACGAAAAATGGCAGCATGCGCTGGAACAGGTGGATTTGTTCTACAGTGAGATACTGAAGAAAAACCCGCTGATGAAGCATATCAAAAGCTGGCAGGATATCGACTTGTTAAAGCCCGATGAAATTGGAGCGGTTTTGACTTTGGAGGGTGCGGATGCATTCGGAAACGATTTAGCGAAGCTTCGCCATCTCTATCGGTTAGGTGTACTGTCGATCGGCTTGACCTGGAACAATGCCAATCTTTGCGCCGATGGTGTGGGTGATCCGCGAGGCGCTGGATTGACGGTGCTCGGCAAAGAAGTGGTCCACCTCAATAATGACCACCATGTTTTCACCGATGTCTCCCATCTGTCCGTCAAAGGATTTTGGGATGTCATGGAGCTGGCGAAATATCCGATTGCCAGCCATTCCAATGCGCGGGCCCTTTGCGATCATCCACGCAATTTGGATGACCAGCAAATTCAGGCGATGTTCGCCAATAATGGAATGATCGATGTTGTGTTTGCTCCGCAGTTTATCAATAATGACAGTGAACAGGCGACGATATCCGATTTGATTCGCCACATTGATCACCTCAGTTCCTTGGGTGGAATTCACCAAATAGGCATCGGGTCCGATTTTGATGGGATTTCTTCGCACATTACAGAACTCGGGGATGCATCAGAATTCCCTAACCTGATCAATGAGCTGCAGAAGCATTATACCGAAGTGGAAGTGGAAGGATTTGCATACCGCAACTTCCTGGATCATCGTCCCGGGATGTAAGTGAGGGGGAGAAGTATGGAGAAGACGCCAAAACAAAAAGTGAAAGAAGTTTTCGGGAAAAATGCCGATAAATACGTAACCAGCAACAGTCACGCTAAAGGAGATGATCTGCCGCTGATTGTCGAATGGCTTCAGCCTAAGAAGACCTGGACTGTGCTGGATATCGCAACGGGAGGGGGTCATGTCACTAAAACACTGGCTCCCCATGCAGGGACGGTATTTTCTACAGATCTGACAGAAGAAATGCTGGAGAATACGGCCAAGCATCTGCGCGGCAGTTTCGATAACATCCAATATGTAGTGGCGGATGCTGAGGCTTTGCCATTTTTAAAGGAAAGTTTTGATGCAGCAGTGTGCAGGATTGCACCGCATCACTTTCCGCATCCGGACCGATTTATCAAAGAAGCGGCACGGGTCTTAAAAAAAGGGGGAAAATTTATCCTGATCGACAATGTGGCACCTGCAGATCAGGAGCTTGCAGAATTTATGAACACCACCGAAAAACTGCGGGATGACAGCCATTCACGCTGCTTGCCGAAAGAAGAATGGGCGAATCTGCTGGAACAGAATGGCTTGGTGGAACTGAAATCAGCGGACCGGAAGAAGACATTCGATTATCCTTCGTGGGTAGCTCGAACTGTTGAAAGTGAAGCGCAGATGGAGCAGGTTTCCCTGCATTTGCTTAGTGCGGATGAAAAAGCCACTGAATATTTTTCAATAGAAACCAGTGCTGGAAAGATTCAAACCTTCACAATTGATGAGTGGATGGCTCTGTACGAAAAAACAGACCATTGAGAAAATCAAAAAAAGCCCCTTCACCAAACCGATGAAGGGGCTTTCCTGTCTAATATTTGTTCATGGATGACTCTGCATCCTTTGCTTCTTTCTGATTTGCTTCACTTTGTGCGACAGGATCAGATGAAGTATCTGCTTTCGCATGTTTGCGTCTGTGTAGGATAGCGTTAATTTCAGCACCGATCACCAGAATCAGACCGGTCAGGAAGAACCATAACATGAGTACGATAAGTCCTCCAAGACTGCCGTAAGTGGCAGAGTAACTGCCGAAATTGGCAACGTAGATTGAGAATCCGAATGATACGACTTGCCATAGCACGGTTGCAATTACCGCTCCGATAATGACTTCCTTAAATGGGAAATGCTTATCAGGAGCAAATTTGTACATAAGTGCCAAGACGATACTCATGACCGCAATGGAAATGACCCAACGCAGGATCTGGAAAATGATTTCTGTTTGTTCTGGAAGACTCAAGAAGGATTTAACCATCTCAATAATTGTACCGCCGAAAATTGGCAGGACGAGTGCGACAATAACCGCTACGAGCATGCCAAGTGTTAAAACGATGGCTGTCGCTTTCAACTTAATGAATGAACGGGTTTCTTCGATGCCATAGGCTTGGTTGGTTGCGTCGATAAAGGCGGTCAGCGCATTAGAAGCGGACCAAAGCGTACCCAGAATACCGAATGTCAACAAACCGCCTGATGGAGTGGTGACAACACTGACGATCGTCTCCTCGAATGTGGCAGCCACTTCTCCTGGAAGAACGGTGCCGATGAAATCCACCGCACGTTGTGGGTCGATCTGAAGATAAGGCAAGATAGCCAGCAGCAGGATCAATAAAGGAACGATAGCTAAAAGATAGTAATAAGCCTGCGCCGCTGCAAGGGTCGTTGCTTTATCTTTTTTAAATTCACTGCCAAGTTCTTTGGCAAACCCCATAGCTTTACTCATATGAAAACCTCCATTTTTAAAATTGGTTATTCTTTATATGCCCCGTTATACATAGGATTAACCCTAAAATGGAAACAAAAGCTGATTTGCAGGAAAAAGGGCTGGAAATCTCGAATGTGGTGAAAGGTTCATTGAAAGGGCAAATTTGAGGAGAGCCAAAAGCCTGAAACCTTGATATACTGTGGTTTCCAATAGCTGAAAAAAATACAGCATTATTGAAATTTTTTTTTGCAAAGAAAAAAACGTCCGGCAAGCGGACGCTTATTTTAAGGTGATTTTGGCAAGAGGTCACATGCCACTTTTAAAATATGGTGATTCTCCATTTCAACGATGGACCATTGGCAACCGCCTTTTATAAAGAGATCTCCAGTTTCAGCTTCAATCAACTGGTGCTGAATCCAGCCGGCGATCGTATCGATGTCTTCGCTGTCTTCAAAAGTAAATCCGAACCGTTCTTCCAGATCCTTCAATAGGACACGACCATTCAAAAGATAGCGGGTATCACTTTCCTTAATAATTTCTTCATCTTCTTCTTCATCAAATTCATCGCGGATTTCTCCAACAATTTCCTCTAATATATCCTCCATTGTTATCAATCCGGAAGTTCCGCCATATTCGTCGATGACCAAAGCGATATGCGTACGGTCTTTCTGCATTTTCACCAAGGCATTTTGAAGCGGCGTGGTTTCATGGAAGTAAGGAAGATCGTGTATCAGTTCTGATAACTCAAATTGACCGTTGACGGCATAATGCGTCAAGACTTCTTTGGCATTGATGAAACCGATCAGGTCGTCTTTGTCTCCATCTCTTGAGATGGGGTAACGGGTAAAGCGGTGTTCACGGATTTCAGCCAGAAGTTCTTCAGTTGATAAATCATCTGAAAAAGCGATCATTTGCGTGCGTGGAATCATGACATCTTTTGCGCTGCGTTCATCAAAAGCAAAGATATTCTGCATATAGGACAATTCGGTTTGGTTGATTTCTCCACTTTGGAAGCTTTGAGCCATAATGATTTTCAGCTCTTCTTCTGAATGGGCCTGTTCTTCTTTCGCAGGTTCCACCCCGAAAACCCGTAATAGGATGCGAGCTGAGCCATTAAGGATGAAGATGAACGGATACATGATTTTGCCGAACCAATACAGGAAAGGCGACAAAAGAAGCGTCATACGTTCTGCAAATTGCAGCGCCAACGATTTTGGTGCCATTTCCCCAACGACAACATGCAGAAAAGTCACCAGCGAGAATGCCAAAATAAATGAAATGATGGTGGAAGCAGAAGAAGGAACACCGAGCGTATCAAACAAAGGATGTAAAAGCCGTTCAACGGTAGGTTCCCCCAACCAGCCCAGTCCGAGGGCGGTGACGGTAATTCCCAACTGACACGCTGACAGATAATAATCAAGGTCACTGGTGATTTTTTTGACCAGCACAGCTTTTTTGTTTCCTTCATCGATCAATTGGTCGATGCGCGACATCCGGACTTTAACGACGGCAAATTCTGAGCCGACGAAAACGGCCGTTAACGCGATTAATAAGACGAGCAAAGCTAAATTCACTAAAAGTATGGGGTCCAATAAATTCCCTTAAATAAGGGATTCACCTCCGAAAGTATTTGTTGAAGTTAAATTTACCATAATACAAGCACGAAACATAGAGCAAAGCTTAGTGCTCAGAAATGATTTGCCGTGTAATCTCCTTCACGTCGATGGCCGTATCTTCATTGATGACATCGTCGAGCATGACGTTCTTGAAATAATCGATGCTTGCAGGCAAGGGAAGATCCAATATTTTAGTCAAAGCGATCCGGTACATGACGACAAATTCCTTGTCGGTATTGCCGCGTTTCAACTCTGCGAACGCTTCGTAAAATTGATCGAGCTTATCCGCCAGTTCAAGCAGGCGGCCTTCAACGGTAGAATCTTTCCCTTCCTTCATGCGATCGAAAAAGACATCGTGAAACTCTTCGGGAATCTCGCGCAGGATGAACTTCTCCATCATGCCTTCTTCCACTTTTGCGATCATTTCCTTCAATTCGGGAGAAGCATATTTGACCGGAGTCTTGATATCCCCGATGAATACTTCGGCAAAATCGTGATTGATGGTTTTTTCGTATAATGCCTTCCAGTCAACTTCACGTCCTGCACGTTCTTCAATTGTTGCAAAAAACATCGCGTATTGGCTGACTTTCCACGAATGGGCTGCAACATTATGTTCTTCAAATTTAAATCTTCCAGGTGCACGGATAATCCGTTCCAAATCATTTAATGATGTAAAAAATCGATGAATTCCCATAATGACGCCTCCTTCTAGTTGAATTGAATAGTAAGTTGTAAGGATGCGAGTCTGCGCAAAAGGACTTGCAGACCACCTTGATCTTCACACATGGCTGCAACAGGTATGGGAGTTGCCGAAGGCTTACACCTGCCTCATGTGAATTCTTCATATCCCTACTCTTTAATAATTAAATTCCTTGTCTTCAGCATACACGATTTTTAGTATAATATACATGACACCGGTAAAGCGTGACGAAGGAGAAGAGGAGCATGACAGGAAAGACACACATCATAGGCGGCATCGCAGCATCTCTTGCTTTTGCACAAGTTACAAATTACGAGCCGGTCATATTGCTCGGAGCAGGCGTCATCGGGGCGCTGATTCCTGATATTTGCCATGGCAGCAGCAAGATTGGGCGTGCATTGCCTCTTTTATCGAAATTGATCAACGGTCTTTTCGGACATCGGACATTCACGCACAGCCTGCTGTTTTTGGTTCTATTTGCGATTTTGCTGCATAACTTTATGCCGATGGAAGCAATTTCAGCAGGGGTGCTCGTCGGGATGGTAAGCCACATCGTCTTGGATATGGCGACAAAAAGGGGAGTCAAACTATTCTTCCCCATAAAATTGACCGTCCGGTTTCCGCTGACTGCTACGACTGGCGGCACTTCAGAAAACCTGGTTTTTGCATTGCTGTCACTTCTTTGCGTCTATTTCGGTTATGACGTTTTTCTTTCGCTGTAAACGTTTTACTTCATGACAGAAGGGAAATGGAAGAACAAACGCTCAGAGGAGGAATGATCTTAATGGCTAAAAATGATTTTTCAAAAGATACAAATCCACAAAGCAGCCACAATCGCCGGCAGCGTGAAGAATTTGAAAGCATTGATCAGGAGTCGAGAGAAGATGGCGACAAGATGCAGAAAAAGGGAGCTCACAGCAATACAGGAGTGGGCGATGAACAGAATCCGATCGGAGAATCGGAAGAAAAGTAGCTGATTCGTAAAGAACTGGCCTACAAAGAAATTTAAAGCAAGGGGCTGACTCGTAAGTCCCTGAAATAAAACCACTGGAGAAAAATCATTGATTTTTCTCCAGTGGTTTTTGTTTTGGATTTGATTTTTTGGATTTTATTTGAAAAGAAGAATTATTTTATTCCATTAATAGAGCTTACTGTCCAAGTTGGATGAAATACAATCCAAATACGAAAAATACTATCCAAACTCGTCACAATACTGTCCGCGAGCTAAAAAGCTTCAGAAATTGGGTAGTGACGGTCTTAGAAATACCTTGAGGGGACAGCTTTGGTGCTCAGTAATAGATCAAACGGCACAGACCGTTTTTCTTTGTATAAAGAAACCCATCTTTGGGCTACTTGTCTGCGAGAGCATAAAGCTATACAATTATGAAGGTAATTATTGAAAAATTAGTTTTTTTAAGACAATGGAGGGATAATATGATTTCTGCAACGTGGAACTGGATGTGGGAAAAACACGATCAGGCAAAAGAAACATTTCGATTCTTCACCAACCCTGGAGGTGGGGTGCCCGAGGACCGTGATCGAGCGGAAGATGCCGGATCTTATGATGAACGCAAAAAGAACCGCAGCTACAATACGCCTCAGTTAATCGGTCTATTTCTGGGGCCGTTGCTTTTCATCTTGACGCTGCTTTTCTTTAATCCTGATGGGCTGCCCCCAGAAGCGAAGGCCATACTGGCCAGTACAATCTGGATTGCGACCTGGTGGATTACGGAAGCCATTCCGATTCCCGCAACATCGCTCCTGCCGATTATTCTTTTTCCGATGACCGGTGGACTTGATGTCAACTCAACAACATCTGCATATGGCAATGATACAATCTTTCTTTTTATGGGCGGCTTTATGATTGCCCTTACAATGGAGAAGTGGGATTTACATAAGCGAATTGCCCTTACTATTATTTCTGTCATCGGTACCAATACCGAACGGATTATTCTTGGGTTTATGGTTGCCACCGGATTCTTGTCGATGTGGATCTCCAATACGGCCACAGCGATGATGATGGTGCCGATCGGACTGGCGATCATCTATCAGGTATCAGAGGCGCTGAAGGATGACTCTTCGATCGATACTACAAAAGAGAATTTTGGTTTTGGTAAAGCCTTGATGCTCGGGATTGCCTATTCCGCATCACTTGGCGGGATTGCAACATTAATCGGAACACCCCCTAACACCTTGCTGGCTGGTGCGGTCAATGAAATCTACGGCATTGAAATCACTTTTGCACAATGGATGCTGTTCGGTGTTCCATTGGCCTGGATTTTTATTTTAATCGCCTGGATTTATTTGGTAAAAGTCGCTTACCCACAGAAATTGAAGCATCTGCCTGGGGGGAGCGAAGTGATACGCCAGCAGAAAACGGATTTAGGCGCTGCTTCTTATGAAGAAAAAGCAGTCTTTGTTGTTTTCGTAGCAGTGGCACTTGCCTGGATCAGCCGCTCTTTTGTTTTGGATGCCTTTGCACCAAATCTGGAAATGTCGGATGCCATGGTGGGGTTGATTGCTGCCATGATTTTGTTCATCATCCCTTCGAAAAACAGAAAAGGCGACCATTTGCTGGACTGGGCAACAGCAGTCAAACTGCCTTGGGGCATTCTGCTGCTGTTTGGTGGTGGACTTGCCATCGCTGCTGGCTTCACAAACTCCGGTCTGTCTGAGTGGATCGGAAATCAATTGATCGGACTGCAGGGAATCAATGTCCTGATTATTGTTCTGGTAGTAGCTGCGCTGGTCTTGTTTCTAACGGAAATCACTTCCAATACAGCGACTGCTTCCATGATGTTCCCGATCATGGCATCTCTTGCGGTAGCGCTCAGCATCCATCCATATGCGCTGATGGTCACTGCAGCTGTGGCGGCATCGTGTGCATTTATGCTGCCGGTTGCTACACCGCCGAATGCGGTTGTCTTCGGATCCGGATATTTAAAGATTTCAGATATGGCTAAAGCCGGATTCGCCCTCAATATATTCGGCATTTTCTTTGTTTCATTTGCGGTGTTTTACTTCTTGCCGCTTGTCTGGGGACTCGATCTTATGTCGATCCCAGCAGAATTTCTCGAATAAAGTGAAGTAAATAACAAAAAGCAGGCTCACCTTATGGTTGAGCCTGCTCAGACTGTAGACAAAGCCTGACCAAAGTGTATAGCAGTGCATAATCTCCAAGCGGTCCGGCCACTTCGCTTTCCATGGGCTCAGCTTCAGCCTCCTCGTCACTGGAAAACCCATGCTCCTGCATCGCTACGCTAGCTTCGTCGCAAAGGCTTGGCCTCACAAGTTTCGGCCAATGCCTTTCCTGCGGGGTCTTCAGCTATCGTCGCTGCGCTGCTCCCACAGGAGTCTTCGTGGCCAGTACGCTTGGGAGCGTGTTGCTTCAATCAAAGAGAGAAGCTTACTAGTCAATATCAGGAAATGTAGTCTCTGCAAATCTGGTAAATCCTTCACTCAAGGATCCGTAGCGCAAGGCGGCGAAGGGCAAAGATATGCTCCTGCATCGCTGCGCTAGCCCGTGGAAAGCGTCCGCCTGAAGCGCAGGTTCCGGTATAAACAGGATGAAATGTATATTCATGCTTTAAATGACATCAATATTCTTTTATCTACAAGCTCAGCAGGCTCACCTTATGGTGGAGCCTGCTTTTTTTCTGTAGAGAGTGACAGCCATTATATAAAGAAGCGGCAAGATTGCGGTGAAAAGAACCAGGCCGGTCCAGCCGACAGAGGTCCACAGAGGACTCAACAGGGAACTTCCTGCTGCCACCCCAATGTAGTATGACACTAAATACAAACTGGAAGCACTGCCCTTATGATGGTCTGCCTGCTGGCCGACGGAAGCGGCAGTCAAGGAGTGGGAAGTGAAAAAGCCCAGGCAAGTCACACAAAGGCCGACGACGATCATCCAAAGATAGGGGCTGAGTGTCATGAACATACCGGCTGACAGGATAAAAACTCCCGCTAAACGGACATTGCGCAAGCCGAATTTCTCGGCAGCCCGTCCCGCGAGTGGAGAACCGATGACACCAATGCCATAGGCGAAGAATAAATACGAGATGGCTTGCAGTGACATGGAGTAAGGCGGGCTTTCCAAATAGAACGGCAAGTACGTCCAAATCCCGGTAAAGGAAACTTGTAAAATAGCGCCCAAACCGAAAACGACGAGAAGTGCCGGATTCTTCAAGTGGAACAGGAATCCTTCAATGTCTTTTGCAAAGCTCAGTTGGCTGGAGTTGAAATTCTGTGAAGGCGGCAGGAGGTAGACAACAGCTGCGAATAATAGAAGTCCTGTCACAGCAAATGCATAAAATGAGAACTGCCAGGAGAAATGGTCGGTCAGATAGCCGGTTAAAACACGCCCGAGCATGCCGCCCAGTGCGTTGCTTGATATGTAAAGAGCCGTTGCGTAGGCAATATTCTTTCTGTCGATTTCTTCGCTGATATAAGCAAGCGCAGCCGCAGGAACACCTGCCAGCGCAAATCCCTGGATAAAACGAAGAATCAGCAGTACGGTAAATGAATCCGTCATGGGAATGATGAAAAAAGGGATCGCTGATCCGAGTAGCGAATAGATGATATAAGATTTTCTGCCATTACGGTCAGAAAAGAACCCAAGAACGATCAATCCAAGAATCAAACCGACTATGGTCAATGACAAGGATAAACTGGCTGTAGAAACAGAGACTTGAAATTCGCTTACAAAAACAGGCAGCAAAGGCTGTACAGCATACATATTTGCAAAAATGAACAATGAGGCAAAAAGAAGACTGAGTATGATTTTCCAAAACTGTCGGTCTTTTACGGTATAACGCTGAGCATCCATAGGTCACTTCCAATCACTGATTGCTTTTTTGTCTCGGCAGCCTTAAGCCGGCAAACTGCAGATGAGCAAAAACTTCTATACTTCCATATATTTTAACATTAAAAACAATTAGTCCAAATGGCAAATTGGTCTAAAAAGCACTGCCTTTAAAGAGGTATAAAAAAGCCCGCATGCCCAAAGGCTGCGGGAAAACTTATATTTTGTTGAAGAATGAGACAATTTGTTTTTTTGTAGGTTCCTGCAAACGGTAACGCAGTTCCTTGTTTTGGGTATTGACGATATGATAGGCCGGATTCTCAGCGACAGTGAACTTCCAATGCGGTTTTGTATTTTTCTTTTTGATTTGAAGTTCTGGAAGCATCATTTTTTTCGTAAAGCTTTCAAGCTTCGCCATTAAAAAGGTGTCCATGTACCGTACGAGCAAAAAGCCTTGTTGGCGTTCAGGATCGAACTTTGCCAAATTGAATTCACTGACGTCAAAACCTTTTTCATATCGCTGAACAGATGGGGATAATACAAAACAATCTTCATTCATAAAGATAGTTGAGTTTCCTTGTTGTTTCAGCCCTAATTCTTCAACCAGAAAATCCTTGTTGACGAGACTCATTTCGCGTGCAGTAGCCATGTGATTCCTCCTAATATAACTCGTTGTTCTTCTATTATAACACTATTTAGCCATTTAAGGGGCTGTAACGTTTTTTCCCTGGATTTTAAGCCTTAACGGGTGTAAAGGCTTAGGGCTATTGATTTAAAGGAATAATGGCATATGCAAAATCCAGCAGGACAACCCGCCGGAAGAACAAGGGAAATGACTGATTTCACCTTTACAATAAAGGATATACTATCTGAATATTTTCAAAATACAGGGCGGAAGAAAAGAAGGTAGTAGAATTATCTGGTATATTTAAGATAGGAAACCTTTAACGGAAGGAGCGGTAGAGATGTGTGGAAGATACTCATTATTCACCGATTACACTGTATTGATTGAACGCTTCAATATTGAAGCAGCAGCGATTGATGAAGACGAATATTCGGCAAGCTATAATGTGGCGCCTTCCCAGGAAGTGGTCGCGATCGTAAATGACGGAGAGAAAAATCGGCTTGGCAAACTCAAGTGGGGGCTGATTCCTCCATGGGCAAAAGATGTGAAAATCGGTTATAAGATGATTAATGCACGGTCGGAAACTGCAGCGGAAAAACCCAGCTTCCGCAATGCCTTCAAAAAGAAGCGTTGTTTGGTGGTGGCGGATTCTTTCTACGAATGGCAGCGCAAAGATGGAGAAAAGATACCGATGCGCATTAAATTGAAAACGGGGGAGCCCTTTGCTTTTGCGGCTCTTTGGGAATCGTGGAAAGCGCCTGATGGCAAAACGGTCAATAGCTGTTCCATCTTGACGACAGGTCCGAATGCTTTGATGGAGTCGATCCATGACCGGATGCCTGTCATTCTATCAAAAGAGGACGAGAAGATTTGGCTGGATCCCGATGTCGACGATGTTGAAACATTGAAAGGACTGTTGAAGCCCTATAAGGCAGAAGACATGGAAGCCTATCGTGTTTCAGATGAAGTCAACTCTCCAAAGAACAATAAATCGGAATTGATTGAAAAAGTCGGCTGAACCAGCTGGACCCTTTACTGATTTTGCGATTATAGGGGGGAGTTAGATGAAGAGCGGGTTGATATTGGAAGGCGGCGGAATGCGGGGCGTTTATACAGGCGGTGTTCTGGAAAAGCTGTTGGAAGAAGAAATTTTTGTCGACTATATCATCGGTGTTTCGGCAGGAGCCTGCCATGCATCTTCTTACATTTCCAGACAAGCTGGACGCAATCGCGAAGTGACCATCGGGTATGTTAACCATCCGGAATACATCTCTGTGAAAAATCTACTGGTGAAGCGGGAGCTTTTCGGAATGGATTTGATTTTCAATGAAATCCCGAACAGCCTGGTTCCTTTCGATTATGAACGCTTTAATGACGCAACGGAAGAGTTCGTGGTCGGCACGACGGATTGTTTAACCGGCGAAGCAGTATACTTTGAAAAACAAAGTCGGCCGGAAGATGTGCTGGCCATTGTCAGAGCCTCCAGTACGCTGCCCTTAATGGCACAGCCGGTGGAATTTGCCGGTAAATTATTGATGGATGGCAGTATTGCAGACCCGCTTCCGATCCGTAAAGCGTTATCGGACGGGGTGACCAAACCGATCATCATTTTGACAAGAGAAAAAGGCTACCGGAAAAAACAAAGTCGGTTCGCTAAAATCATGCCGGCATTTGTTCGCCGGTATCCTGCTATCGCCAAGAAAATGGAAAGCCGGCATCGTAATTACAATGAAACAATGGAATTTATCGAGCAATTGGAACGTGAAGGGCTGGCCATGGTGATACGCCCGATGAACCTTTATAAAATAAGAGGTGTAGAAAGAGATCAGGAGCGGCTGGAAGCTTTGTACAACCAAGGCTATCAGGATGTCACCGACCGATTCCAGGAACTGCTGGAATTTCTTCAGAAATAAGTTTAGAAAATGAGAATCGCATCGTGGTAAAGTTAGGTTGGGGTGATGGTGATGGTGATAGTGATGATTCATATCGTAGATCATCAAAATGAACAGCTTGCAAAAGAAATACAGGGAATCCAGCAGGCTGCTTATCGAATAGAAGCAGAATTGATGGGTTTCTACGGTATTCCACAGCTTCATGAAACGATCGCTCAAATCCAAAACAGCGCCGAAACCTTTGTCGGATACAAGGAAGAGCAATTGCAGGGACTCCTATCGTATCAAGTAAAAGAAGGAGAAATCGATATACACCGGCTCGTCGTGCATCCTGATCATTTCCGTAAAGGTGTCGGCAGAAAGTTGGTGGCATACTTGCTGGGACATTTTAGAGGCTATAGATTCACGGTCAGCACCGGCACTGCAAATAAACCAGCCATTGCTCTATATAAAACATTCGGGTTCCAGGAGCAGCGCTTATTTGAAGTAGCTCCGGGCATTACATGTACCCAATTCAGCTTGAGCAATTAAAAAGGACCATGTCTTTACCCAAAAAAGTAACTAGAGATTCAGATTTCAAAATAAAAGCTTGAGGTGTATTCATGAGATTAGATCACATCGATCGAAAGATATTGGAGTTATTGACTGTAAACGGACGGATTTCATATGTGGATATTGGAAAAGAACTGAATTTGTCGCGGGTAGCGATCCGTGAAAGAGTCCACCAATTAACGGAAGCCGGTGTCATTGAAAGTTTTACAGTCGTCATCAACAGTGAAAAAGTCGGTAAAAAAGTATCCGGATTTTTTGAAGTGGATTGTGAACCGGCTTCGTTGGTCGAGGTGGCTCAAACTTTGGCGGATAACCCCAGTGTGGCCAGCTGTTACCAAATGACAGGTCCATCCACTCTTCACATGCATGTGCTGGTCGATGATTTTATCGATCTGGAAAAATTCATCAACGAAGAACTCTATGCCCTCGAAGGCATTACAAGAGTAGAAAGCCATATTCTTCTCCGGCGCTTCAAGAGCCGTACCGGGATGAAACTATAAAGGTCTGCAGCTTATGGAGCTGCAGGCTTTTTAATTTGTGTAAGGGAACTTCTTGAAAGCATCTAATCGATAATTTCTTTTCAGTAGTAAAACATATACAAAAAGTTAGACAAAGAAGAAAATGAAGAACTTTAAGTAAGGTAAATAATGAAAAATTCGTATTGTTGAAAAAATAGTGTAGATTTTTATTTCCTTGTGCTCTATAATCGAAATTATCAATTTATTTACTTTTAGTAAGTAAAATTGAATAAATGCTTAACAAATGATTTGGAGGTGTGAAATTGATTTCTTTAATAACGCGTCGAGCTCTACAATTGCTGTTCTTATTGTTCGGTATTTCATTCCTCGTATTTTCTTCGATGTACATCGCTCCAGGAGATCCAGCTGCTGTGATTGGAGGACCGACAGCTACAGAATCAGATATTACAGCAATTCGGGACAATTTAGGTTTGAATGATCCCTTTCTCACCCAGTACGTACGATATGTAGGAAATGCGGTTCAAGGAGATTTCGGTTACTCCTATCAAACCTCTCAGCCGGTTGCAGATGCTATCATGGTGCGGTTTCCAAATACCTTGAAATTGGCGATTGCCAGCATGATTGTGGCAGTAATCATCGGAGTTATAACTGGACTGGTTTCTGCATTGAAACAGAACTCCTTATTGGATATCTCAGCAACCACATTTGCGCTCGCGGGTATTTCGATTCCGAATTTTTGGCTTGGTGCTTTACTGATTTTAATATTTTCCGTAAATCTTCAATGGCTTCCTGTAGGTGGAATGTCGAATCCGTTTTATACAATTGACGGTATTAAAGAATTGGTTTTACCGGCAATCACTCTTGGAACAGGCTCTGCTGCTATGATTGCCCGGATGACCAGATCTTCTATGCTTGAAGTGATTCGTGCCGACTATGTTCGGACGGCTCGGGCGAAAGGTGTGAGAGAGCGCAATGTGATTTGGATTCACACCTTAAAAAATGCGATGATCCCAATCATTACGGTTATTGGGTTGAATTTTGGCTTCCTTTTGGGCGGCACAATCATCACTGAAAAAGTATTTGCCATCAATGGTGTCGGGCGTTTGATGATCGATGCTATTGCAGCACGTGATTTCCCGATGGTACAGGGTTCTGTTTTACTGGTGGCAACCTTGTTCGTAATCGTTAATTTAATCGTGGATATCGTTTACACGTATATTGATCCACGTATCAAATATGAATAGAGAGGTGGGGAAGCCATGACAACAGCCGACACTATGGAGCTGAAACCTAAAAAAAGAGAGAAATATTATATTACGACGATTAGGCGTTTACTTAAAAATAAGTTAGCGGTCATTGGGCTCGTTATCGTTGTTCTTCAGGTTCTAATAGCGGTTTTCGCCCCATTCATTACAACTCATAATCCCGTCACACAAAATCTAGCGAATAGGGAAATGCCGGTTTTCAGCGAGGGACACTGGTTGGGAACGGACAATTACGGACGTGATGTCTGGAGCCGCATTGTTTATGGAGCACGAATTTCCCTTGTGGTAGGAAGTGTGGCTGTAGTTTTAGGTCTTGTCGGAGGCATAATACTCGGCATGTTGGCCGGCTATTATCGGAAAATGGATGCTATCATCATGCGTTTTGTAGATCTGCTTTTTTCATTTCCGGGAATTTTATTGGCTATGTTGATTATTGCGATTCTCGGTACAAGCTTGGTGAACGTAGCGATCGCCATCAGTATCTGGTCGATTCCGACCTGTGCCCGCATTGTCCGGGGATCGGTATTATCTATAAAAGAAAAAGAATATATCATGGCAATGCGTTCGATGGGTGCATCCGATCTTCGTATTATGGTCCGCCATATTTTGCCGAATGCGTCAGCGCCCATCATCGTTTTCGCTACCATGCGGATGGCAACAGCAATCCTCTCAACTGCTGCGCTGAGTTATCTCGGACTAGGGGCGCAGCCGCCAACACCTGAATGGGGAGCGATGATTTCCCAGGGACAGGATTTCATGTGGTCTTCGCCACATTTGACGATCGTGCCGGGAATCGCAATTATGCTGACTGTTTTTGCTTTTAATGTATTAGGCGATGGCCTTCGGGATGCGCTTGATCCAAACATGGATTTACAACAATAAAACATATTGGGGGACTTTATTGATGAAAAAACAATGGCTGCTTTTATTGACATTAATCGGAATACTGATTTTAAGTGCATGTTCGGAAAGTACAATTCCGGAAGACGCAACCGGCGGAGAAGGAACGGCTTCTTCAGAAAATGTAGAGCAGGAAGTGATTTATGCTTCTACTACAGATGCAGTAGGACTTTCGCCGACTTTAACGAATGACTCGGTATCTTCAAGTGTTATGTCGCAGATTTATGAAAATTTGTTTGAGCGTAATCCTGAAACGATGGAACTTGAACCGAAATTAGCTGAGTCCTATGAAAATATAGACGAGCTGACGTGGGTCATCAAGCTGAAAGAAGGAATTGAATTTCAGGATGGCACACCATTCAATGCGGAAGCAGTGAAGTACACGTTTGAAAAATTAATTGATCCAGCTACTGCCGCTCCGCGTGCTTCTTTATTGGAGCCGGTTGATACCGTTACAGCAGTTGACGAAACGACTGTAGAGATTAAAACGAAATATCCGTACGGACCTTTATTGGCAGCTTTGTCCCACTCAAATGCTGCGATTATTTCACCAACAGCTGACGAAGCTCAGGACTTGATGCAAGAGCCTGTAGGCACAGGTCCTTTCAAATTTACAAGCTGGAATCAAGGAGATCAAATTGTTCTGGAAAAAAATGAAGATTACTGGAACGGCGCTCCTGATCTGGACAGAGTGACTTACAAAGTCGTACCTGAAGTTTCAACAGCAATTTCTATGCTGCAAACCGGTGAAGTCAACTTCATCGACGCTTTACCATCAGAACAGCTATCACGTGTTGAATCACTGGAGAATATCGAAGTGACGAAAAAAGAAGGCACACCGGTTTATTATCTGACATTCAATCATTCAACGGAACGCAATCAGAATCCGGACTTCCGGAAAGCGGTAGCAAGCGCAATCGACCGTGATGCTTTCGTGGAGAACTTAAATGGTTTGGGTGTCAGAAGCGACAGCATTCTTGGGCCTCAAGTTTTTGGGTATGACGAATCAGCAGACGATGCTGGAACTGACTATGATCCGGAAGCGGCAAAACAATTAGTGGAAGAAAACGGATTCGGCGATGAGCCGATTAAATTGCTGGCTGCCAACCGAGACAACTTTATCCTCATGGCAGAGATTGTCCAATCACAATTGACAGAAGCAGGGTTCAACGTAGAGATTGAAACAATGGAATGGGCGACGTTCCTTGATACTGCACGTGCTGGAGAGTATGATCTGACATTCCTGAGTTGGTCCAATGTAACAAGTGACGGTTCTGAAATGCTGTATCCAAACTTCCACTCAGATAATGTTGGGGCTTCTAACCGAGCACAGTATAGCAATCCTGAATTTGATGAGCTTGTCGAAGCATCACGCACAACAGTAGATCAGGAAGAGCGCAAAAACCATCTGGCAGAAGCGAACCAATTGATGTTAGATGAAGATGTAGCCATTGTCATGTACCACGGTGTAGTGACTGCTGCTACAGATCAATCAATCCAAGGGCTTCAACTGGATCCGAATGGACAATGGTTCTTACAAAATGTAACAAGAGAGTAGGGAAAGTATGGCAGAGACATTACTTGAAGTGAAAAATTTAGTGACGTCTTTTCGTACAGCGGAAGGTTCATTACAAGCGGTCAGAGATGTCTCTTTTCATGTAAATAAAGGCGAAACCTTATGTATCGTCGGAGAGTCCGGATGCGGAAAAAGCATTACGTCTTTATCTGTGATGCGGTTGCTGCCTTCGAACGGGACCATTGAAAGTGGAGAAATCTTCTTAAGTGGGGAGTCTCTCCAAACGTTTTCAAATGAGCAGATGCGTCAGCTTCGGGGAAATAAAATGTCAATGATTTTTCAAGAGCCGATGACTGCGTTGAATCCAGTGCTGACCATCGGATATCAATTGCGGGAGCCGCTGTTTCTGCATCATAAATTGTCAAAAGCAGAGGCCAATAAACAAAGTATCGAATTGCTTAGGCAAGTAGGTCTACCAAATGCAGAGAAACGATTGAATCAGTATCCGCATGAACTCAGTGGGGGAATGAGGCAGCGTGTCATGATAGCCATGGCACTTGCCTGCCACCCGAGCCTATTGATAGCGGATGAGCCGACCACCGCTTTAGACGTAACAATTCAAGCACAAATTTTAGATCTGATCAAAGATTTGAAGGATAAATTGGATATGGGCGTCTTGATGATTACACATGACATGGGGGTTGTGGCAGAAGTTGCCGATCGTGTCATGGTCATGTATGCCGGAAAAAAGATAGAAGAAGGGCCAGTACAGGAGATTTTTGAAAATCCTCAGCATCCCTATACAATAGGATTATTAAATTCAGTACCGAATGTAGATGATCCAGAATTTGAATTAGAGCCGATTCCGGGAAATATGCCAGGATTGAATGAAAAAATAACTGGCTGCCGGTTCCACCCCCGATGCAAGTTTGCGATGGATAAATGTAAAACAGACGTACCTCCGGAATTTAATGTAGGAAGAGGGCATTATGCGAGTTGCTGGCTAGCAGACAAGGAGGTGAAACCGCTTGACGACAATCAAAGAAAAGTCACCCTTAAAGTCTGATATCTTATTGGAATTGGATAATGTCAAAAAATATTTCCCGATTAAAGCTGGAGTTTTAAAACGGGTGAAAGGTAATGTAAAAGCAGTGGAATCCGTTTCCCTGAAGCTCTACAAAGGCGAAAGTCTTGGAATAGTCGGAGAATCAGGATGCGGCAAGTCGACTTTGGGCAGAACCATTTTAGGATTGGAAGAGCTGACGGATGGAAAAATTTATTTCAATGAGCAGGAGATTCAAGATTTAAAGAGAAAAGAGAAGAAGAAGTTCGTAAAAGAAATGCAGATGATTTTTCAGGATCCTTATGCTTCATTGAATCCGCGTCAACGTATTGGGCATGCATTGGATGAAGTCTTTAAGATGCATACGGACATGCCGTTACAAGAAAGAAGAAACGCAGTAGAGGACCTGTTGAAAGAAGTCGGTCTAAAACCCGAACATTATGACCGTTACCCTCACGAATTCAGCGGTGGACAGCGTCAGCGGATCGGAATTGCCCGTGCAATAGCCTTGAATCCTCAATTCATTATTTGTGATGAAGCAGTTTCAGCATTGGATGTCTCTGTACAGGCGCAAATATTAAAATTGTTAAAAACGCTCCAGGAAAAATACAATCTCTCCTATTTGTTCATTTCACATGACTTGGGAGTGGTTCGCTATTTCTGCGACCGTGTACTGGTTATGTATTTAGGGCATACAGTAGAGATGAGTGATGTTTCCAATATTTTTAAGAATCCACTTCATCCATATACACAGGCATTATTATCCGCCATTCCAAGACCAACAGTGAATGCCAAGGTAGAGCGGGTCCGCTTGGTCGGGGATATGCCTAATCCGGCAAATCCCCCTTCAGGCTGCCCTTTCCACACTCGTTGTCCCATCGCACAAGAAGTTTGCAAAGTGGACAAACCTGCATTTATCGAACATGAAAAAAATCATTTTGCAGCTTGCCACTTTGCCGGATAACCAATAAGCCGAATGCGGGAAGTGTTTCCGCATTCGGCTTTTATACTGACAGGAGGAGTTTTCATGGACTACTTACAAAATCCGTTTGCATCACAACGGCATACCGTATTTTCAAAAAAAGGGATGGTGGCGACTTCACAGCCACTAGCGGCACAGGCCGGCATTGAAGTTATGCAGAACGGGGGAAATGCCATTGATGCAGCCATCGCAACTGCTGCGGCGTTGACGGTTGTCGAGCCGACATCGAACGGCATCGGTGGAGATGCCTTTGCGCTGGTCTGGGTCAAAGACAAGCTGCACGGCTTAAACAGCTCAGGCCCTGCACCAAAAAGTATCTCTCCGGAGGCAGTCAAAGCGCTTGGTTTTGATAAAATGCCGACACATGGCTTGGTGCCTGTAACGGTTCCAGGCGTGCCTGCTGCATGGGCAGAATTGTCGAAGAAGTTCGGCAAGCTGTCACTGGCGGATGCTTTGAAGCCTGCAATCCGTTATGCGGAGGAAGGTTATCCATTAACGCCGATTCTCGGGAAATACTGGAAAGCTGCCTATTCCAACTATAAATCTTCATTTACAGGTGACGAGTATCAAGCTTGGTTCGATACTTTCGCACCGAACGGCCGCGCACCGGAAATTGGTGAGATGTGGTCATCACCTGACCATGCCAGAACCTTGGTTGAAATCGGGCAAACCGATGCACGTTCTTTTTATGAAGGCGCCATTGCGGACAAAATCGATGACTTCATGAAAAAGCACGAAGGGTTTTTATCGAAGGAAGATCTGGAATCTTTCGAACCTGAGTGGGTTGAACCGGTTTCTGCGGAATACCGAGGTTATGAAGTTTGGGAAATTCCACCGAATGGCCAGGGGATGGTCGCTTTGATGGCCTTGAATATCTTCAAAGAGATGAGCGAACCGAAATGGCAGTCTGCCGATACTTACCATGAGCAAATTGAAGCGATGAAACTGGCATTTACAGATGGCAAAGCATTCATTACGGAGCCTGAATATATGCCGGTCAGCACGGGACACCTACTATCTGAAGAGTACGCCGCAGCACGCGCTGAAACCATCGGCGAAACCGCTTCTGATCCGGAACCTTATGAATTGCCCAAAGGCGGTACCGTGTATTTGTCGGCAGCAGATGAAGAAGGCAATATGATTTCCTATATCCAAAGCAATTACATGGGCTTCGGCTCAGGCATCGTCATTCCAGGGACTGGAATCGGGCTGCAGAACCGCGGAGCGGACTTCTCCCTTAATTCTGAGCATCCGAATGTGCTGGCTGGCGGCAAGCGGACCTTCCATACCATCATTCCAGGATTCCTGACAAAAGGCGGAAAAGCTGTAGGGCCATTCGGTGTAATGGGTGGATATATGCAGCCACAAGGACATTTCCAAGTGATCACCAATACCATCGATTATCTAATGAATCCACAAGCTGCACTTGATGCACCAAGATGGCAGTGGATGGAAGGGAAAACCGTTCTGGTGGAACCGAGCTTCCCGAACTACCTGGCGCAGGCTTTAGCCCGTAAAGGCCATAAAATTCAAGTCGCGACAGATGGCGGCAGTTTCGGAAGAGGCCAGATTATTTGGCGCAATCCCGAAACAGGTGTGTTGGCCGGAGGTACCGAATCGCGTACAGATGGTGCGGTGGCTGCTTGGTAGGCGCTAGAAAAGCGGAGAAAAAGAAACAGGGGATTTCCAGTCTGAAAATCAATAAAGACCTTTTCTTCGCTTTTTTCCGTGTAGGCTTACTTGGATTCGGTGGTGGACCCGCTGCTATCCCGCTTTTTCACCGTGAGGCGGTCATCAACTACAAATGGATGACAGAAGATGAGTTCGGCGACACATTGGCTTTAGGGAATACGATGCCAGGTCCGATTGCCACGAAGATGGCGGGCTATATTGGCTATAGGGTCAATGGAATCGTGGGCTGCCTTGTAGCACTGGCTGCTTCCGTTGTCCCGACAGTGGTCCTGATGATCATCCTGTTGGGTATTTTACAGAAATACAAAGATCTTGAATGGGTCAACAGCATGTCAGCCGCCGTGGTTCCCGTCGTAGGCGTCATGCTGGCGGTGATGACATGGGATTTCTTTCAGAAATCCGGCAAGGCATTGGGAATCGGCCGAGCCATCCTGTTTACAGGGATCGCCATTATCCTGCTGGAATTATTGAATATTCATCCGGCGATTGTCATATTAGGTGTTTTGGTTCTTTCCTTAACTTCCTTTAAGAAAGGAGTAGAGTCAAAATGATTTATTGGTCCATCTTTTTAGCATTTTTTATTCCCGGTGTTCTAGGTTATGGCGGGGGGCCTGCTTCCATTCCGCTTGTGGAAAAAGAAGTGGTGGACCGTTATGGCTGGATGACAACTCAGGAATTCGGGGAAGTTCTGGCATTGGGCAATGCGCTTCCCGGTCCGATTGCAACAAAAATGGCAGGGTACATCGGCTATATGGAAGGCGGAATATTGGGGTCGATTGTCGCTTTGTTCGCTTCAGTGGCACCGTCTCTTATACTGATGGTCCTTTTGATGGTGACCCTTTTGAAATACAAAGACTCACCGAAAGTCAAAAACATCACCAAGCTTGTCCGCCCAGTCATTGCTGTATTGCTCGGGGCTATGACTCTCCAATTTTTCATGACTTCAGTTGATACTTCAGGAACTGTACAAACAGTGATTCTGATCATCATCAGCTATTGGCTGCTGGAAATCAGGAAAGTGCATCCGGCTTTTGTCATTTTAATGGCGCTTGCTTATGGAGCAGTGTCCGGAATGATTTAGTTTTGCGATCTAATATAAAATATTTTCAATCAGCTGATTTGAAGATGATCAGGCCATCCAATTGCGGATGGCTTTTTTTAGTTTTGGAAAGCCAGGCACTATTATTTACTTTTAATTCAAGATAGTTTATTGTGGACAACAAGGATAAAGTTTATCCGTAATTGAAAGAGGGTGATTTGGGTGCATATGAAACCAGGTGTAGAGCAATCGGTGTATGCAATTCTTCTATTGAATATGCTGCCGGACAAGGCGGTGCTTCCGGGCGAAGCCATCAGCCAGCAACTCGGGACTTCCCCGACCTATTTTCAAAAGCTCTTAAGAAAACTGGTCAGTGCAGGCTTGATCACTTCTGTACCAGGCGTTAAAGGCGGGTTCAAGCTCAACAAAAAACCGGAAGACATTAATGTGTTTGATATATATATGGCCATTGAAGGACAGCAAGCGCTGTATACCTCAAGTGGAGTGATGGGCGACCTGCTGGAACTTGAGGAGCCGGAGCGATGCTGTCTGTTGACGGATTTGATGATCGATGCAGAAAATGCATGGCGTTTCCGAATGGAACAGGAAACAATTGCTGTTCTTTCAGAGAAAATGAAGGAGCAACGATTCCAGGAAAAAACAAAAAAATTAACCGAATGGCTGTCCCAAAAACTTGTAGGTTAAAGAGAGAAGAGAGGGAGAACAATGATCGCGATTTTACCGCGCATCAATCAATTGGCAAAAAAAGCACGTGAAGAAGGGCTGACAAACGCGGAGCAAGTGGAACGTCAAGTACTGCGTGAAGATTATTTGCGGTCAATCCGCGGACAGATCGAATGGACTGTCACCAATATGACGGTCATCGATCCATTGGGTGACGATATCACGCCTGACAAAGTACGTGCAAAAAAACAAGGCGATCAAAGCTTAAAAGCTTGATATAGAAAGGGAGAACAATATGAACGATTATTTAGTGAAAGCTTTAGCATACGATGGACAAGTCCGTGCTTATGCTGCGCGTACAACAAAAACTGTAGGAGAAGCGCAGCGCCGCCATTATACATGGCCGACTGCATCTGCAGCGCTTGGCCGTTCCATGACAGCGAGCGTCATGCTCGGTGCGATGATGAAGGGCGAAGAAAAACTGACCATCCGCATTAACGGCGGAGGTCCGATTGGCACAATTTTAGTGGATGCAAATGCAAAAGGAGAAGTCCGTGGCTATGTGACGAATCCCTTGACCCATTTCGATTTGAACGAGCAGGGAAAACTGGATGTCAAAAGAGCTGTAGGTACTGACGGTACATTAGCGGTTTCGAAAGACATTGGATTGCTTCAGCCTTTTGTCGGGCAGGTTCCTTTAGTGTCCGGTGAATTGGGTGACGATTTCACCCATTATATTGTCACTTCAGAACAAATCCCTTCATCAGTAGGTGTTGGCGTAATCGTCAATCCTGATAATACCATCCAGGCTTCCGGCGGATTCATCATCCAATTGCTGCCGGGAACTGAAGAAAAAGTCATCCTGGAAATTGAAGAACGCTTAAAAGTCATTCCGACTATTTCCAATATGGTTCGCCAGGGCATGACGCCGGAAGATATTCTAAATGAGGTATTGGGCATCGGAAACGTTAAGGTGTTGGATGAAATGCCCGTCCAGTTTCAATGCCAATGTTCAAGAGACCGCATTTCCAGAGCCATTCAAAGCTTAGGAACTGCTGAAATCGAAGACATGATCGTTACAGACGGCCAAGCGGAAGCACAATGCCATTTCTGCAATGAAAACTATCTATTTTCAAAAGAAAATCTGGAAGATATGTTGAATCCAGAGGCAGGATAACTATAGGAGGTCCACGCAGTTTGTGCGATGGACCTTTTCTATTGGAGGAAAAGAAAATCTATGATATCATTATCTTGAATTCGAGATAAGTTTCTTTTAGTGAAATTAGGGAATTGGAGAAGCAGCTCGACTCAGTCCGGTAAGTCACTCTTTACCGGCATATCGATGGGCTGAAATTTAGCTCCCAACGTCAACTTATCTAGATTACAACTGGAGGTTATTCATGATGAAACATATTTTTCAACAAGGCAGCAATCCTGCTAAACCAACTTTTCTGATGCTTCATGGAACAGGTGGAAATGAAAATGACTTGCTGGCCATCGCTGCCCATATCGACCCGGAGGCTTCTGTATTGAGTGTTCGCGGCAACGTATCGGAAAATGGCATGCCCCGCTTTTTTAAACGGTTATCAGAAGGTGTCTTCGATATGGAAGATTTGAAAGTCCGCACAGAAGAGCTCCATGAGTTTATTGGAGAGGCTGCTGAGGAGCATGGATTTGACCGTAGTAATGTCATCGCAATCGGTTATTCAAATGGCGCCAACATTGCCGCCAATTTGTTGTTCACGTATTCAGACTCATTAAAAGGAGCAATTCTTCATCATCCGATGGTGCCCAACCGCGAGGCGGATTTGCCCGATTTAACAGGTGTTCCCGTGTTTATCGCAGCAGGCACCAACGATCCCATCTGTCCGGCAGAAGAATCGACAGATCTTGACAAGCTGCTGACAAGCGCCGGTGCAAACACTGAGTTGCATTGGGAAGACTTCGGCCATCAATTGACGATGCCTGAAGTGGAAGCCGCCAAAGCCTGGTACGACAAGTTATAAAGTAAACCTTCCCTGTACGCAGGGAAGGTTTTTTTCTTTCATTCATTGAGTATGGATGCAAAAAGCAGACAATGCCTAAAGTTGTTGATCCTGCATGGTTAACAGCTTTTGACAAAGCCGACTGCTTTCATTCATGATAGGAGGAAAGAAGTAGAAGGAGGGATGGCAGTGCAAACCAATCCGCGTATTCAGGAGCAGTTAGAGGCTTGGGTCAAAGATAATAAGGGCCATGCCGTATTGGGAACCACCGCGCAGTACATACCGGCACTTGGAAAAGAGGATCCGAGCCAACTCGGAATCTGTATGGTCGATGATGAGGGGAATTATTATTGCGCAGGAGATACGGATAAGGAATTCACTCTGCAGAGCATTTCAAAAGCGTTGACATTCATCGCATTGAGCTGCCATTACGGGTTGGATTTTGTGTTGGAGCGGGTGGATGTAGAACCGACCGGAGAAGCGTTCAATTCAATTATCCCGTTTGAAATCCATCGTCCGAACAAGCCGTTCAATCCCTTCATCAATGCAGGAGCAATCACGATTTCAGCGTTGCTGCCAGGACAGACAAGCCAGAAGAAATATGAATTCCTGCTGCATTTTCTGGAAGAACTGGTGGGCCATCCGCTTGAGCTTGATAAGGAAGTATACGATTCCGAATGGAAATCATCTCATCGGAACCGGGCATTAGCTTACTATTTGAAAGAAGCGAAGTTCCTGGATCTCGAAGTGGAGGAAGCGCTGGATATTTACATTCGGCAATGCGCGATTAAAGTGAGCACGAAGGATTTGGCATTGATTGGCCTGATCATCGCATATGACGGGTTCAATCCCATTACAAAGGTAAAGCATTTTTCTGAAGAAATCGCACAGGTGGCGAAAGTCCTCATGGTCACATGCGGCATGTATAATTCTTCCGGAAATTTTGCAGCTCATGTCGGGATTCCGGCGAAAAGCGGTGTCTCAGGTGGTATCATGGCTGCTGTTCCACCGAAACTCCACTCGCAAACGTATGAATTCCGGGCAGGAGCGGGCATTGGTGTCTATGGCCCTGCAATCGATGTACAAGGAAACAGTGCAGCTGGCACGATGATGCTGCGGCAAATTTCGAAAGAATGGGATTTAAGCATTTTTTAATAGGAACTCCGCAGGCTTCAACAGCCTGCGGAGTTTTTTGCTGAATAAATTAAAAATAGAGGTGTGCATTAAAACAAGACAGGGTAGTAAAAGAAGGAATATAAAAATAAAAGGAGTGGCAAAATGGCGAAAGAACCTGAAGTGAATGAAAACAGCAAGAATGAACAATTGGAGCAGTACCGGACGGATGATAACGGTAAGAGCTTGACGACTAATCAAGGGCTGAAAATGGCGGAAGATGAATTTTCATTGAAAGCAGGAGAGCGCGGCCCCACTTTGATGGAAGATTTTCATTTCCGTGAAAAAATGACCCATTTTGACCACGAACGGATTCCAGAGCGTGTTGTCCATGCCAGAGGATATGCTGCACATGGTGTGTTTGAGGCGTATGAATCGTTGGAGCATTTGACAAAAGCCAAGTTTCTGTCTGAAAAAGGCAAGAAGACGCCTGTATTTGTCCGTTTCTCCACAGTTGCCGGATCGAAGGGATCTGCTGAAACTGTGAGAGATGTCCGAGGATTTTCTACGAAGTTTTATACCGAAGAAGGAAATTATGATCTGGTCGGCAACAATATGCCGGTGTTCTTTATTCAGGATGCCATCAAGTTTCCGGATTTTGTCCATGCTGTGAAGCCGGAGCCGCACAATGAAATGCCGCAGGCCGCAAGTGCGCATGACACCTTATGGGATTTTGTCATCAACAACCAGGAAACAGCGCATATGATGATGTGGCTGATGTCTGATCGCGCAATTCCCCGCAGTTTCCGGATGATGGATGGTTTTGGTGTGCATGCATTCCGCTTCGTCAATGCTGAAGGAAAATCACATTTCGTTAAATTCAATTGGAAATCGACGCTTGGAACCCATTCTCTTGTGTGGGATGAAGCACAGAAAATCGCCGGAAAAGATCCGGATTTCAATCGTCGGGATCTGTATGATTCCATTGAACAGGGAGATTTCCCTGAATGGGAGCTGGGCGTCCAGATTATCGCGGAGGAAGACGAGTTCAAGTTCGACTTTGATCTGTTGGACGCCACGAAACTATGGCCACAGGAAGAAATTCCGATTCAGATCGTCGGAAAAATGACCTTGAACCGCAACGTCGACAATGTCTTTGCGGAAACAGAACAGGTGGCTTTCCATCCGGGGCATGTGGTACCGGGAATCGATTTCTCGAACGATCCTTTGCTGCAAGGTCGCCTGTTTTCCTATACAGATACCCAGTTGCTGCGCTTGAATGGACCGAATTTCCACGAACTGCCGATCAACCGTCCAGTTTGCCCATTCCACAATAACCAAAGAGATGGTTTCGGACGCCAAACGATCAATAAAGGGCGAGTATCCTACCAAAAGAGTTCATTTACGAACAGTACGCCAGCTCCTGTCAGTGAAGCTGAAGGCGGCTATTCTCATTACCAGGAAAAAATGGAAGGACGTAAAGTGCGTGCCCGCAGTGAGAGCTTTAAGGATCATTTCTCACAAGCGACCATGTTCTGGAACAGTATGACAGAACCCGAACGAAAGCATATTGTCGAAGCTTTCAGCTTCGAGCTTGGAAAATGCCAGGAGAAGTGGATTCGTGAAGGCGCTGTCGAGATGTTCACGAATGTCAACTTGGAAATGGCGCAGGCAGTGGCTAAGAATATCGGAGTCGAGCCTCCAATAAGCGGTGGATCTGATGTGATTAAAGCTTCTCCGGCCTTGAGCCTGGACAATACCGTGAAATCCCCAGATACGCGTAAAGTCGGAGTCCTGGCAGATAAAGGCTTTAATGATGCAGAAGTGCTGAAAATTCTCGAAGGACTCCAGGCGAAAGGTGTTCAATACGAAGTGGTCAGTGAAATGCAAGGTACAGTGATGGGCTCGAGCGGTAAAGAACTTGAAGTCGACCATACATTCACCACGACCGATCCGGTTCTATATGACGCCATTTATGCCGTCGGAGGACCTGATGTCAGCAGGAAGTTTGCTAAAGAGGCAGCCCGCTATATTGGAGAAGCATTCGATCATTACAAACCGATCGGTGCGACACATGATGGCCAGCAATGGCTGAAGGCAGCCGCAATCGAAGATCAGCCAGGAGTCGTTGCTTCAAACGATGCTTCCAATTTTACAGAGCCGTTCCTTGAAGCCATCACAGCGCATCGCCATTGGGATAGAGAAGTCGAATAAAGAAGAAAAAAACAGCCGAAACTAAAATCTTAAAACGCTGAAATGTTTAAGAAAAAACATGCGGGGTATTTTCTAAACTAAGCAAGCATTTTCAAAATACGCATAAAAAATTGGAGGAATAGAAAATGGCCAACAATAAATTTATGGGAACATTCAACAGTGAAACGGAAGTATTGAAAAAAATTGAGGAATTGAAAGCACAAGGTTCCCGCGAAGAAGATATGTATGTAATGGCACGCGATAAAGATCAAATTTCAATGGTCCGGGGACGGACAGATGTGGATTACAAATCATCCGAAGGCAACTGGATGGATAAGTTCATGGGATTCCTGTCAGGGGATGAACCTACACGCCAAGCTTTCTCTGGAATGGGTGTAGATGAAGCAGAAGCTGACCGTTATTACAAAGAAGTACAGAACGGCAAAATCCTATTGTTTGTAGACCGTGAGTACGGTGCGAACTATGAAGGTAAAGCACCATACGACAACACTTCTACGAGCAACGCGGCAGGCACAATGGGTGCAGCCGGAGCTACCGGGGCTACCGGAGCGGGATTAGGAAGCAGCAGAGGCCGTATGGATGACGAAGCTGTAGCCAAAGATGGTTTGACAGTGGATACAAATGCTGAAAATGACGTTTATTACAATAAAAAAGACGATAAGTTCAGCCGTGATACTACGGAAACAGCCGGTGTCGGAAAAGATTCAGGCACAGGTTTCGGTTTAGGATCAGATCGTACGGTTGATGATGTCAATCGCACGGATAACTTTGACGCTAAAGACAGAGACCTTGATCGCACTGGCACGGATGAAGAAAAACTCCGTCTGCATGAAGAACGGTTAAATGTCGACAAAGAGCGTGTACAAACCGGTGAAGTGAATGTCGGGAAACACGTTGTCGAAGAGAACCAATCAATCGAAGTACCTGTAGAGCGTGAAGAAGTATATGTAGAGCGCCGTCCTGTAAACGAAGAAACAACTGGGAATTCCTTCGATAAGGATTCTGGTTTAACTGGAGATGCTTATCAAGAAGGCGAAAACATCCACATCCCAGTATCAGAAGAACGCGTTGAAGTTACAAAAAAAGACGTAGTAGCTGAAGAGATTGTGGTCGGAAAACGCAAAGTGCAGGACACTGAAACTGTTAATGAGACTGTACGTCGTGAAGAAGCGGATATCGATGAAGATACCAATGTGACAGACGACGAGTTAACTCGTAAAGACCGCCAAAACCGCACTGACCGAGACCGTTTATAATCTATGAAATGAAAGATGAGGCGGGGAGATATCCCCGCCTTTTTTTATACGGCTGCGTAAAGTTTAGAGCAATAAGCAATGCGGGCAGTTGAAAGAATTAACCCATAAGTGGCTGCTTTGCACCAAGGAAGGAAAAGGGTGACTTTTCCTTCCTTGGTTTTGATTTGAGCCTGTTTTGTTCAGCTGGGAGGAATAGCGTATGATAGAAGAAAGTAAGGAGGGATAAGCGTGGACGGTAAAAAAAGAAGTGACGTGAAACCAGGTATTGAAGTAAATGTGATTTTAAAACAAGATCAGCGTTCAGGAAAGAAAACCCGCGGCATCGTCAAGGATTTATTGACGAACTCGGCAACTCATCCGCATGGCATTAAAGTGCGGTTAGAAGACGGACAGGTTGGACGAGTCTGTGAGATTTTGTCTCAAAAGTAACTGTTGTTTCGAGCTCCTGGCATAAGGGTAAATTACAATAACCCCTTATTAAAGGAGAGATCAGCATGCTGAATCGATTCATCGAAACCTATCATACACAGGAAGAAGTTCTGCAGAAAATCAAAGAACTGAAGAAAGATGGCTATTTGGAAAAAGATATGTATATTATGGGCAAGTCAAGTGACCAGCTATCCTTATTAAAAGGAAAATCAGATGTTGAAGTCCATTCATCTGAAACGGGCTGGGCTGATCGATTCGCCACTTTTTTAACAGGTGACCAAAAAGTTCATCAAGCCTTCCTGAATATGGGCATTGATGAAAATGAATCAGAACGCTACTATCGGGACGTACAAGAAGGCAAGCTACTGCTTTATGTAAACAAAGATGCACACGATGCATTTGAATTGCCCGAAGACGATAAGACGGAAATTCAACAGGACAAACTTGAGTCGGAAGGTCCGCGTACTATAGAAGAAGAACGCGAAGGGAAAGCGGTCGAACTGGATGAACGGCATTACGAAGATCCCGCATTCAGAAAAGACAAGCGCAATGCAGACCCAATCAGCAAGCCGGACGAAAAGAACTTTATTTAGAGAAAAGCGGAAGCGCCCGTGTAGCCCCGACAAGCGCTGGAAGCCTTACCGATAATGGCGTACTTTGCCATTGTTGGTAAGGCTGAAGCGACTCGAGAGGCTGGGCGCTGGAGCTGGACAATAAGAAAAGCGGAAGCGCCCGTGTAGCCCCGACAAGCGCTGGAAGCCTTACCGATAATGGCGTCCTTTGCTATTGTTGGTAAGGCTGAAGCGACTCGAGGGGGTGGGCGCGCTGGAGCTGGACAATAAGAAAAGCGTAAGCAGCCATGTAGAGTCGACGGGCATAAGACGCACTGGCGAAGCGGCATGTTCTCAGCCGCACAGCATGAAAAGTGGAAGTGCCTGTTCAACTCTGACAGGTATAAGACAGACCAGCGAAGTGGCGCTTTTTGCCACACAGCTGGGTTGGCTTATGACCCAAAGAGCTGGGCGCTGGAACTGGACAATGAGAAAAGCGTAAGCGTCCGTATAGCTCTGCCGGTTATAACACAGCACATGCTTTATTCCACTTCGAAGTTTCTCTTTATCTGCTTGAACAGAAACGGACCCATTAAAACGGGTCCGTTTTTGTGTTAATATAGGGATATTGAAAAATGAAGGAGCCCCCTCATAATGAGCCAATTCTTTGAACGCAAAAAACAGGAACTCGGAGTCCAATTAAATAAAATACAACGAAAAGCGGTAGAGCGGACGGAAGGCCCCCTGCTTTTGCTGGCATGTCCCGGATCTGGAAAAACAACTACGATGATTATGCGCATCGGATACTTGATTGAAGAAAAAGGTGTTTCTCCAAAACGGATCAAAGCGATCACGTTCAGCAAAGCTTCAGCCAACGATATGCTCGAGCGCTACAAACGATTTTTCCCTTCACTGCAACCCATCGATTTCTCGACCATCCATAGTCTGGCCTTCCAGATAACCCGTGATTATTTTTCAGGTTCACGTTACGTTATGATAGAAGGCAATGAGACAAATGGCCTTCACAAGAAAAAGCTGCTTCGTGAGATGTACAAAACTGAAAACGATGAGCCGATTACAGATGACCAACTGGAAGAGTTGATTTCATTTATCAGTTTCGTGAAAAACAAAATGTTGCCTAGAACAGAATGGGCCAAGCTGAAGGAACCATTTCCAGGTGCTATTGAAATCCTGAAAACCTATGAAGCCTTTAAAGAGAACTATGACGTTAGGTTGGTCGATTTTGATGACATGCTGTCGCTGGCCTATGAAGCGCTTGAAAAAGACAAGGGCCTATTGGCGAAATACCAAGGACGCTGGGATTACATCATGACAGATGAAAGTCAGGATACCTCATTGATCCAGCATGCCATTGTGGAAAAACTGGTGGCACGACATCAAAATCTCTGTGTGGTAGCCGATGATGATCAGTCAATTTATACATGGAGAGCTGCTGAACCGACTTATCTACTGAAGTTCAGAACGGTTTATCCAGATGCCTACATCATGAAAATGGAGCGCAATTACCGTTCATCCCAAAACATAGTCCACACCGCCAATGAATTCATCAAGACCAATAAAAAGCGCCATGACAAAAATATGTTCACTAAGCAACCCGAAGGCGATCCGATTGTTTTGAAACGTTTGGGTTCAGAAGAAGCCCAATTCAAATACCTTATGAAAGAGCTCAAGGAATTGACCGATTACGGCGACGTGGCTATTCTATACCGCAACAACTCTTCGTCCACTCTGCTGATGAGCGAACTTGAGCGCTTAGGCATCCCTTTTTACATGAAGGATTCAGATAACCGCTTTTTCTCCCACTGGATTGTAGAAGATATGCTGAACTTCATGCGTTTCAGCCTGAAGCCGGAACGTATCGACATCTATTCGAAAGTAGCTTCCAAAACCAATGCCTATTGGTCAGGCAGCCAACTGAAGATGCTGAGCCGGATGAATCCGACAGGAAACAATGCGTTTGAAGATATCAATTTGACGATCACCTTAAAGGAATACCAGATTAAAATTCTGGCCGAACAGAAAAAATGGTTTGCTTCATTGAACGGTATGAAGCCATTGAAGGTCATCCGGACCATTCGTGGGGAAATGGGCTATGATCAGATGCTTGCGAGCCGCGCGGAGAAATTTGGTATGAAAATGACTTATTTAACACAAATTTTAACGACTTTGGAACAGATTGCTGAACCGCTTGAGTCCATGACTGCGTTCGCAAAACGGTTGAAACAGCTCGAGCAGGTAACTCAGCAGGCAAAGGTGGAAAAAACCGACGATATGCTGACTTTGTCGACGTTCCACAGCTCTAAGGGTCTGGAGTTTGAACGGGTGTATATGATCGATTTGGTGGAAGGCGTCATTCCCACTGAAGAAGATGCGGAGAATCCAGATACGTTGGAAGAAGCACGGCGCCTGTTCTATGTCGGGATGACCAGGGCTAAAAACCATTTAGAGCTGATCAGCTACGGCAGCGAATCCCGTTTTGCGGATGAAGTGCGCAAACTGATCATCCCTGAAAAAAGGTCGGTGACAGCACAGCGGACTGCAGCCAAAACGCCAATCAAAGTGAAGGTACCTGATAATCCGAATGCGATCCATTCAGAAGATGCTTTGCGTCAAGGCGTTCAGGTCCGGCACCGTGTATTCGGTGCGGGAGAAATCATTGAACGGGATAAGGAGCGCATTTCCATCCAATTCGCAAAAGAACGAAAAGATTTGATGATCGATATTTGCTTAAGCTATAGATTATTGGAGATCATCGAGTAGCACTTCTGAAGAAAATAGAAGAAAACGCTCCAGGCGGACGCTTTCCGCGGACGAAGCTAGCGCAGCGATGCAGGAGCATCGGTTTTTTAGGAGCTGCTTTGTGGAATATCCACAACAGAATCGTTTCTGTTATGGATTATTAGTTCAACATATATAAAGAACGCGGGGAAACGGGAATGAGATTGAAGGATTGGGATCGAAGTTTAAAAGTTCGCCTGGTAGGCGAATTTTTCATGAATACAAGTTATTGGATGGTATTTCCGTTTTTAGCGATATATTTTGCTGAAGAATTCGGCAAAGGAATGGCGGGATTGCTGCTGGTGATTTCACAGGTGTTTTCAGTTGCAGCAAACCTGGTTGGCGGTTATTGTGCGGACCGTTTCGGCCGTAGACGGATGTTGGTCGTGGCTTCTATTGCGCAGGGTTTTACGTTTCTGTTATTTGCTTTTGCCAATTCACCTTGGCTGCAATCACCAGAACTTGGTTTTGTCGCGTTCACTCTTGCAGGAATGTGCGGCTCTCTATACTGGCCGGCAAGCCAGGCGATGATTGCGGATGTCGTACCGGAAAAATACCGGAGCGATGTCTTTGCGATTTTTTACACAACTTTGAATATTGCTGTTGTAGTGGGACCGCTTTTTGGTGCGATTCTATTCTTTTCTTACCGTTTCGAGCTATTGCTGGCGGTGGCAGTGATTTCGATGCTGCTTGGTCTGGTGCTGAGATTACTGACAAAGGAAACCTTGTCCCAGGTTATGGTGGACAAATGGCAGTCACAGACGGCAACAGGATGGACTGGCGCGATTTTAAAACAATTTAAGGAATACGGTCTGATTTTCAAAGATCGTTTATTTCTATTATTCATCATTGCCGGTGTTTTGGGTGCCCAGACGTTTATGCAGTTGGATCTTCTGATTCCCGTCTATTTGAAGGAAACGATTGACAGTCAGACAGTAGCCACTCTTTTTGACCGGGAATGGTCCGTCACAGGAGAAACTTCCTTTGGCATTCTGTTGGCTGAAAACGGATTATTTGTTGCGCTGCTGACGGTGGTGGTTACCCGATGGATGACCAAATTTCCAGAGAAATGGGTTTTCTTCACATCTGCTGCTTTCTACGCATTGGCGATGTGGCTGTTTCCGTTGACTTCATGGTTCTGGATGTTTGTAGTCGCAATGGCTGTTTTCACATTTGCGGAGCTGATGGTCGTTGGACTGCAGCAAAACTTCATCTCAAAATTGGCGCCCGAGGACATGCGGGGCCAATATTTTGCAGCGGCCAGTTTGCGGTACACCATCGGCCGGATGATTGCACCGGTTTCCATTCCGATGACAGCCTGGTTCGGTTTTGCGTGGACATTCGGTCTTTTGGGTCTGCTTGCACTCGCCAGCGGCTTCGTCTATCTATTGATGTTTCATCTATACGAAAAAAGGCCTTCCCATTGAGGAAGGCCTTTTTAAATTATTTGTCTTGGTCTTTAGCTAATTTCACCAGCATGTGTGCCAGCATATGCTGTTCTTCTTTATCGCCGACCTGCCATAGGCGCTGCAATAAATACTCTTCGCTGTTTTTTGGATCTTCTTTCTTAGCTAAATATCCTGCAACTTTTTCGGCTAATTGTGCGATGCGTTCTTCACTTAAGCCCATTTTTTCTCCGATTTCCACTTTATCACCTAAATAATTGATGAAAACTGAGAAGTCCGCTAAAATCTGCTCTTTTTTCTTGTCATCTGTATTCTTGAGTTTATCTTCAACTTGCTTGTTGATGTTTTCCATTCTGTAACACGCTCCTTCAAATTTTTTATCATACTGTCTATTTACCACTGCCGCTGAATTTTAAACGTCGTCTCAATAATCATTCAGAAGATTCGTTTAAATAAACTTCCTTCGGGTAATCAGATAACAAGGATGGAATACAAGGAGGATGATGAATGAATGACTTTATACGACGAAATCCAGGAATTGAAGAGTTTTGAATGTCCAGACCGTTGCGTGTTAAGTGTTTATCTCAATACCAATCCAGCTGACTTAAACGCCCAAAATGGGGCATGGAAAATCCACCTGAAAAATGGCTTGAAGCGACTAGACGAATACTTAAAGGCTTCCAATGATGAAAAAGAAATACAGGCATATAAAGCCTTGAGAAAAAAAGTTGAAAAAGAAATTTTAGATAATCAAAACGACCTCCAGAAGGGTGTCGTTATTTTTGCATCACCGCATAAAGATTTATGGTCTGTCCACTATGTTCAAGTTCCAGTGAAAACAAGTTTTCACTGGGAGACGAAGCCCGCTCTTGAAGAGCTTCGCTATATGTACAAAGCCTATCCGTATGCGGGCATCATTTTGCCGAGCTTTAAAGGAATCCGTGTAATCGATACATCGATGGGGATTATCAATGAAGAATTCTTTTATGAATTCGATGCCGGGCTGGAAGTTTGGACAGAACAGAAAGGCGTACGCAGTTCTGGACGCATTCAGGGAAGAGCCGGCAGTTCAGGAGCAGGATCCGTTGGCGGCGGTGCTGCTGGAGGAAATAGTCCGGTCATCGGCGGCAGCGGGGGAGGAAGCCCTGTCGATGAATTGGATCACCGGCTGAAAGAAAACCTCGAACGCTTTTATAAAGACATGGGCAGCAAGATCGAGAAATTGAAAAAAGAACGCAAATGGGAAGAAATCCACGTGGTCGGAGAAGCCGAGCACGCCAAGTCCTTCTCTAAAGCGCTCCAAAAGAAACCGACAAGCTGCGTCTATAAAAACCTGATCAATAACGATCCAGGGAAAATCCTGCACGAAGTATTTGAAGTATAAGCAAAGCACCTCAGCATTTATGCTGAGGTGCTTTACTTTGGTGTTGGACAGAATGTACAGGTATTAAAAGATGGCATCTCTTTGTACAGGCAGCATGTTTTTCTAAGCGGCTTTGATACAGCCTGCTGCAGGGGGGTATCGCCAAGCAGTTTGGCGAAATAGGAAGTTTTGACCGGCTTCCAATTAGCGGCATCAAGCAGCCATTCCATATCTTCTGCAGTTTTTCGCGGTTCCCGGGTTTCCAGTCCGGCATAAAACCAAAGAACAGAGCCCAGTACGTTCTCCCAGCAGGTGATGGGGGAAATTTTTATGTGTTTTTTGAATTCTTTCACCAGTTCATCTACTTGTTGATGAAGGATTTCGTGGAAAGCCTGATATTTTTCATCGCCTTCAAGAATTTGAAAGGAAGACGAGTTGACATGGGTCTGCAGAAGCGGCAACCCGTAATTATGGACCCGGTCAAATTGGAGATCCTTCCAGTGGATCGAGAAATAACCGCCATGCTGATGGATCAGGCTGAATTGAGCAGTTACAAAGAGAGCGTACTGGCGGAAGAAATAGGATACGGCTGCTCCGGCGTAGTCGGTCTCACACCAGGCTTTCAGTTCTTCGATCAGAACGGGAATGTCCTGGCTGAGCGGCTGCTGCGGAAGGCGGTCCACTGCTACGGATTGGCTGCTCAATGAATACCTTGCCTGTTGGGGTAAGGTCATGTGGAATCACCTCTTTATTTTTCATGCTACGGCAAACGAGTGGAGTTTGCAAAGTGATTGGATAATCTTATGGAAAAGCTTAAAAACATTCGTATATTCTTTTGTTGCTAACTTGGATAAACTGAAGACAAAGGAGTGAGGACATGGGATTTTCTATTTTACACATCGATCATGTACAGGTGGCAGCGCCGGCTGGAAAAGAAGAGCAGGCGAGAGAATTCTATACAGGTATTTTAGGAATGCAGGAAATTGAAAAGCCGAAAGCTTTACAAGGAAGAGGCGGAGCTTGGTTTGAATTCGGTAGCCAGCAATTGCATGTAGGCGTGGAGGAACCCTTTTCGCCAGCCAAAAAAGCACATCCGGCATTTCGTGTAGCGGGTTATAGTGAACTGAAGGCTCATTTATCAGCAACCGGTATTGTATGGAAAGAAGATGACAGCATTCCGGGCGTCCAGCGATTTTTCGTCTTCGATCCTTTCGGAAACCGGCTGGAATTTTTGAAATGATCACTGCTGAAAAGAAATCAAAAAAAAGAAAACGCCCTGCATATGAGCAGGGCGTTTATTTGCGCAAAGGACAATATGGGCATTTATCCGTTTCCGGCAATTCTTTGTAGAGACAGCAGGTTATGCGTTTGTATTCGCCTTTAGACTGTTCCAGACTGTGTCCGCCTAGAAATTGCTTGAAATGCGATTTGCGCATTTCCGGCTGCCAGAGTGTGTCGTCCAGTAAAGCCTGCATGTCCTGTTCAGCCTGTACCGATTGTTCCATGCCGTACATCCAGATGGCATATCCCCAAATATTTTCCCATAGAATCAATTTGGAGATGGGACCGATCTTCCGGAACCTTTCCACGACAGGACTTGCGTATTCCTTCAAGACCATTTCCAGGTCGCCTTCCTGGCGAGGCCTCAACCACTTTCCATCAACTTCAAAAGCGATTCCGTAATCGGCTTCAGTCAAGTGGACTTCACTAAGTGGGCCAGCCCACACTTGTTGATGTGCCAATAAATAAAGCTGAGCGGTTATAAAAAAACCGAAGCGCCGCATGAAGATAGACGAGGCTACGGCTTCAGTGGGTGCCCCGGATTCACGGGTGACTTTTTGGATCAATTCAAAAGAACGGTTTTCCATGCTTTCGGACAAAGTCATAAATCCATTTGCATTCGGTTGGAGGTGTACTTGGAAAAGATCCAGTTTTTCCATTATTGCGCACTGCTTAACGCTTGGCGGATTTCAGGGACGATGCAACGGCCTCTGCCAAACGGAACACAATGGGGAGTTCCAAACAAAGGATCTTTGGAAACCTGGCATTCCATTCCGAAAACGGAACGGACCAAATCGCAGCTAATGACATCTTCAGGCGTTCCCTGTCCGAATACATCGCCGTCTTTAATGGCGATGATGTTATGGGCATAGCGGGAAGCAAGATTTAAATCATGTAGAACCATGATGATTGTACGGCCTTGAGTTTCATTTAACTCAAACAGCAAATCCAAAATTTCGATTTGATGTGTCATGTCTAAATAAGTAGTAGGTTCATCCAAGAGAATAATCTCGGTATCTTGGGCAAGTGTCATGGCAATCCATGCACGCTGACGCTGTCCCCCTGATAATTCGTCTACAGGCTTGTCGCGGAATGCATCAACGCGCGTCGCTTTCATAGCGGCTTCCACTTTTTCTGTATCTTCTTCGGTCCAGCGTTTCAGCCATGACTGATGTGGATAACGGCCTTGTTTGACCAGGTCGTGGACTGTCAGCCCTTCAGGTGATACCGGTGATTGAGGGAGAATGCCCATTTTTTTCGCGACTTCACGTGAAGACATGCTATGGACTTCTTTACCTTCCAATAGTATAGAACCTTCTTGAGGTTTAAGTAGACGCGCAATCGAGCGAAGAAGGGTGGATTTGCCGCAGCCATTGCTGCCCACAAATACCGATATTTCGCCGCGCGGAATCGATAAATTCAGGTTTTCGAAAAGTAGATTATCTGTATATCCAATTGACAAGTCGTTGGTTTTGACGGCTGTTGACATTGCGCAATTCCTCCATATCTTTCACTGTAATTCTGTTTGATAGGATTTTCGTTACCGTTACTATAGCATAAAATCTTATTAAATGAGAACAATTTTCACTAAGATTTTCAGAAAATGCTTTACAAATGTGACAGATAGACCTAGAATAAAGACGTATTGAGAATCGTTATCAAACAACTTGGAGGATAAATAAAATGAAGAAGCCCTTACTAATTGTACTAACAGCTATCCTTTTACTTATACTAGCAGCGTGTTCAACAACTGAAGAAGAGCCGGCGGCGCCAGCTGAAGAAGCTGAACCGGTCACAATCCAAGGAACCAATGGCGAAGTGACATTAGATGCGCCAGCCCAAAAAGTGGTGGTTCTGGAATGGACGTACGCAGAAGACCTATTGGCAGTCGGTGTGCAACCGGCGGGAATGGCCGATATTTCAGATTATGGAAACTACGTGAATATTGAACCGCAATTGGATGAAACGGTTGTGGATGTCGGCGGCCGCCAGGAACCGAACCTGGAAGCCATTGCAGCTTTAGAACCAGATCTGATCATCGGTGTGAGTTTTCGCCACGATGGCATGCTCGAACAATTGGAGACGATTGCTCCTACAGTGATTTTCAATCCATATCCCGAAGATGAGAGTATCGATCTGTATCAGGAAATGGAAACGACATTCCTCGAAATTGCAAAAGCAGTTGGAAAGACGACAGAAGGCGAACAGGTCTTGACTGACTTGGAAGCACAGTATGAAGAAAAGGCGGCTGAAATTGAAGCGGCTGATTTGAAAACAAAAGACGTTATTCTAACACTTGCCTATAGCGGGGCCCAGGCTCCGGAAATTCGTGTCTTTACGCCAAACTCGATGGCTTCCATCATCTTGGAGCGCATCGGCTTGAATAATGTCCATGAACCGGACCAGTTTGAAATTTTCGGATCCAGTACATTCAATGTAGAAGGATTGGTTAAATACGAAGATGCCAACTACCTTTACACAGTACCGGAAGAAGATAATATTTATGAAAATCAGCTAAAAGGAAATCCTGTCTGGGAAAATCTTGCGTTTGTCCAAGAAGGCCGGACATATGATTTAGGCGCGGATACCTGGTTATACGGAGGACCGTTGTCTGCTGAAACATTGATGAACCAAATCACTGATGTATTGGTGACTGACTAATGCTCCGAAGATTACTGAACAAGTCCACTGTCTCTCTGACAGCGGGCTTTTTCCTGCTTATTGTGCTATCTGTCATACATCTGATTCAAGGTCAGGCGGATTATACAGTATCCGAACTGTTGACAGGAGTATGGACGGAAGGGCGTATCCAAGATATTGTGCTTTCTTTCCGATTGCCGCGTCTTGCGATGGGCCTGCTGGCTGGAGGGGCGTTGGCAGTTTCCGGCGCCGTCTTGCAAACTTTGACGAATAACCCATTGGCTTCTCCAGGAACATTGGGAATCAATGCAGGGGCATTTTTCTTTGTGGTTCTGTCCACCATCTTTTTTCCAGGACTGCTTGGAGCTTTTCCATTTGTTACAGCTCTTCTGGGCGCCGTGCTTTCTTCGCTTTTGGTCGTCGGCCTTGCTGGAAATCAAATGGAGCCTGTGCGTGTAGCGCTGACGGGAATGATCATTTCACTGCTGTTTGCGTCCATTACTGGAGCGCTCCAGTTATTATTTGAAAATCAGACAAATGGTCTCTTTCTATGGGGCTCTGGAACATTGGTTCAGCTGAATTGGGAGGGCGTCGCTTTTGCGGCACCGGTCATTCTGCTGATGTTCATCTGCGCAATGCTGCTGGCGAAACCAATGGATATTTTATCGCTGGGAGAAGATATCGCGTCTTCACTGGGGCAGAATGTCCGGGTAGTTAAGCTGGCTGCATGGGGAGTCGCCATCGTTTTGGCTGCTGCAACAGTAAGTGTCGTTGGTCCGATCGGCTTTATTGGTCTGATGGCACCGCACATTGTCCGCATGATGGGGATTCGTGGCCATCTCCAAATTTTCATCCATTCCTTTATTTGGGGAAGTGTCTTTTTGGTCGGTGCGGATGTACTGGGCAGATTGATCCAGCCGGGCCAGGAAGTGCCGGTTGGTGCTATGACCGCATTAGTCGGCGGTCCATGGCTCTTGTATCTAGCATGGCGCACGGCCAAGTCCTTGAAGCGCGGAGAGCGCCAAATGGGCGGCACCACCAAACCGATCCGGTTAAAATTAATCGTACCAGTGCTGGTGGTGATCATTTTAGGAATCACAGTCATGGCATTGAGTTTCAACGGTTCTGTCTGGACCTTCGCCTGGCTGGAACCAGTCGTCTGGAATTTCCGGGTGCCGCGGGTCTTAACTTCATTTATTGTAGGTGTGATGCTGGCGATTACCGGAGTCATCCTTCAAGGAGTGCTCAGAAATCCGCTGGCAGATGCCAGTGTGCTCGGTGTCACTTCAATGGCAGGAGCCGGAGCGATGCTGTTGCTGGTCCTTTTCCCGTCTATTCCACCTAAGTTCATGCCACTGGGGGCGACGGTCGGTGCAGCTTTGGCACTTGGCATCATCCTGGTGACAGCTTGGAAGAATAATTTCCAGCCGATGCTGGTTGCGTTGATGGGAATTGCCATTTCCGCATTCGGTTCGGCAGCGACACAGGTTTTTATTGTTAAGGCGAAGCTGGCAGTGGCCAGTGCACTTGTCTGGCTGTCAGGCAGTACTTATGGCAAAGGATGGGACGATGTTCAATTTGCGCTGATTCTATTGGCTGTATTCATTTGGCCGGCGATCTATCTGACACGCAGCTTGGATACACTGACCTTCGGAGATGACGTCGCGGCAGGGCTTGGATTGAATATCCGTTCTACGCGTGTATGGGCGTTGATCATCGGTGTAGCCATTTCGACGGTGGCCGTATCGATTGTCGGCACTATCGGATTTGTGGGGCTTGTGGCCCCGCATATCGCCCGGCGGCTGGTCGGTTTCCGCCATTTGCCATTGATGCTGGCTTCTGGCTTGCTTGGCGGGTTGCTGCTGGTCACCGCTGATTTTGTCGGACGCATCCTGATTGCGCCAAAAGACATTCCGAGCGGGTTGGTTGTAGCATTAATTGGTACACCTTATTTACTTTACTTACTGCGCAAGATGAAATGAAAAGAATCAACCAATAGCAAAAGGACCTGCCCTGTTGGCGGGTCCTTTTGAGTTGGGTGGAAAATGAATACACAAAAAGCTGCCCGGCAAGCGGACAGCTTTTTATAAAATTATGCAGTTTGAAGAGCGATGGCTGGACCGAAGAATTCAAAGTGGATCTGTTCTTCTTTCATGCCAAGTGCCCGCAATTCTTTAATCATGGCTTCCATGAAAGGTACAGGACCACATACATAGACATCACCTGTGATATCGACGTATTCTTCCAGAACCGCTCTTGTGATATAGCCTTGAGGCTGATCAGAATAAAGTGTTTTATAGCTTGCATTGTCCATAGACGCGATGTATTTCTGGATATCTTTATCGAAAGCATGCATTGTTTCATTGCGTGTAGCATGCAGGAACGTTGTTGGACGTTCTGGAGTCAATGTAGCAACAGTTTCGAACATGCTCATCATCGGTGTGATGCCGACGCCGCCGCTGACGAATGCAACAGGTGTATTTTTTTCCGTATCAAGAATGAATTCACCTGCTGGTGCGCTGACTTCAAAGCTATCCCCTACGTTCAATTGATCATGAAGGTAAACGGATACGAGGCCGTTCGGATCATTGTCTGCATCGCGTTTAACGGAAATGCGGAACTCATCTTCCTGTGCAGCTTGAGATAGGCTGTACTGGCGGTTGAATAAATACTCTTCACCTGGAATCGACAAGCGTACAGAGATATATTGGCCAGGCTGATAAGCTGGAACATTTTTTCCATCTGCTGGTTTTAAATAGAAGGAAGTGATGTTTTCACTTTCTTTCTCTTTGCGGACAATCGTAAAGTCTTTAAAGAAGCTCCAGCCATTCTCCTGAGATTCCATTTTTTCATACATATCTTTTTCAACGCCGATGAAAGCATCTGCGATTACGCCATATGCTTCTGCCCAAGCATTGATGATGTCATCAGTTGCGGCATCGCCCAATACTTCTTTGATCGCTATTAACAGATATTCTCCAACAATCGGATAATGCTCTGGTTTAATTCCTAAACTTACGTGTTTGTTGGCAATTTGTACAACTGCCGGAAGAATAGCCTCCAGATTGTCGATGTGGACTGCTGCAGCATAAACCGTGTTTGCCAAAGCAGCCTGCTGACGTCCTTTTTTCTGGTTAGCTTGATTAAAAATATTAAAAAGTTCAGGATGCGCTTCAAACATATTTTTGTAGAATACCGTCGTAATGGCTGTGCCGTGCTCTTCTAATACCGGTACTGTGGATTTGATGATTGTTCTTGTCTCTTGTGATAACATGCTCAATCTCTCCTTTTGTTTTCTATACTTTGACTATACTCCCACATTCCGTTTAAAGATATATTTAAAATACATCTTTAAAATTTAGACACATTTAACTTCACAGAAAAGTCACAACAAGGAAAAGTGTAAGCGCCTGTGTAGAACCGACAGGCTTAAGGCAGTTTGCCGAAGCGGCATGTTTTCAGCCGCATAGCACGAAAAGTAGAAGTGCCTGTTTAGCTCTGACAGGCATAAGGCAGACCGGCGAAGTGGCGTTTTTTGCTACACAGCTGGGGTGACTTATGACCCGAAGAGCTAGGCGCTGAACTAGACACCAGAGTGGCTTACGACCCGAGGAGTTGGCCGCTGGAGTCTGGACAAAAAGAAAAGTGGAAGCAGCTGTCCAGCTCTGCCGGGCATAAGACAGACCAGCGAAGTGGCGCTCTTTGCCACATAGCTGGGTTGGCTTATGACCCAAAGAGCTAGCTGCTGGAACTGGACAAAAAGAAAAGCGGAAGCGCCCGTGTAGATTCGCCGGGCATAAGACAGACCAGCGAAGTGGCGCTCTTTGCCACATAGCTGGGTTGGCTTATGGCCCAAAGAGCTAGGCGCTGGAGCTGAACAAAAAGAAAAGCGGAAACAGTTGTCCAGCTTCGATAACTGCAAGAGAGAAGGGGGGATCATTTCTATTTCATTCCATAAAGGAACCAGTCATTTCTATTGATTGGCTATACTTTCCAAATGCACTGAAATACTTTCCAAAACGATTGAAATACTTTCAGAAATAAATTCTTCGTCAAGAAAGCGCAAAAAAAGCCCAACATCAGTTGGGCTTCAAGGTCGGCTTTAATTGCCTGTATTCAAATCCATTGCAGGACCGAAGAATTCGTAGTGAATCTGTTCTTCCGGAATGCCCATGCCGTGGAGTTCACGAATCATGATTTCCATAAATGGAGCCGGTCCGCAAACATAGATGTCACTTTCGGGATCAACATATTCCTCGAGCATTTCCCGGGTAATAAATCCGTTCGGTTCATCTGAATAGACGGTTTTGTAACGGGCATCATCCATCATCATGGCATATGCCTGAATGTCATCATCAAAAGCCTGCTGCAGAGGATTGCGGGCGCCGTGAAGGAAAGTGGTCGGCCGCTCTGGTGTAGAGTTTGCGACTGTCTCGAACATACTCATCATCGGCGTGATACCGACACCGCCGCTGATGAAAGCGACCGGTGAAGTTTTTGTGGTATCTAGGACAAAGACGCCAGCAGGTGCACTGACTTCTACTTGATCGCCTTCGTTGATGCTGCGGTGCAGATAATTGGAAACAACGCCGTTTGGATCGTTGTCATTTTCACGCTTTACGGAAATGCGGAATTCATCCGGTTTCGGTGCCTGGGAAAGACTGTACTGCCGAATCACCAGAAACTCTTCGCCTGGCATTGATAAACGCACAGAAATGTACTGGCCTGGTGTGTAGGGCGGAACATTGGATCCATCCGCAGGCTTCAAGTAGAAGGAAGTAATGACTTCACTTTCTTTCACTTTTCGGGAGACAATGAAATCCTTGAAGAAAATCCAGCCGTTGTCCTGTGCCTGGGTTTGTTCATACATCTCTTTTTCGACACCGATAAATGCATCGGCAATGACGCCGTAAGCTTCTGCCCATGCTCCAATGATTTCATCCGTCGCAGCATCACCCAACACTTCCTTCATCGCTTTCAGCAGATATTCTCCAACGATTGGATAGTGCTCAGGCAATACTCCGAGAGAGACATGTTTGTGGGCAATTTGGACAACAGCTGGCAAGATCTCTTCTAAGTTATCGATGTGCACCGCCGCTGCATATACTGCTTTAGCCAAAGCTGTTTGCTGACGGCCCTGTGCCTGGTTGGCATGATTGAAGATATTCAGCAATTCGGGATGGGCTACGAACAGATTCTTGTAAAACGTGGTGGTGATCGCCACGCCATGTTCCTCCAGAACCGGGACAGTGGATTTGACGATCGTACGGGTTTCTTCCGATAACATGCTGATCTACTCCTTTTCTCAATAAAGTCTTGAGGCTCAATTACTTTCGGACTTTGTGAAAAGCCGTTATAATGAACATGCAGAAGAGGTGAAAAAAATGAGATTGACCATGTATACAGACTTCTCATTACGTGTTTTGATTTACTTAGGCACCAAAGAACCAGATAAGCTTGCAACGATACAGGAAATTTCTGATGCATATAATATATCCAAAAACCACTTAACGAAAGTTACATTCGAACTGGGCAAAGCCGGTTTTATCCATACCGTCCGTGGACGAGGCGGTGGAATACGTCTTGCTGACCTTCCTGAAAATATAAATGTAGGAACCGTAGTCAGGCGAATGGAAGATGATTTCCATTTAGTTGAATGCTTTAATTCAGCGACGAACCGCTGTCCAATTTCCCCTATCTGCGGTCTGCGTGGCGTATTGGGCAAGGCTCTCAATGCTTATCTGTCCGTATTGGATGAATATACGCTTGAAGACCTGATGTTCAACAGGGAAGGGCTTCGCGAAATCCTTCAGACATAAAAAACGGCTCAATCAATTGAGCCGTTTTTTATTTATAGTTCCAGCACGTGCGGCTCTAACCCTTTTGTATTCATCAAGCGGACACGATCGGGTTTGATGGCAAGAATGATGAGATTTGGATCATCAGGACCTTCAAACCATCCTTCCAGATGCTCGTTCCACACTTTGTCGATCATTTCGCGATCGTCATTCAGCGACATGGTTCCTTCGATTTCCAAAAATGTATCGCCGACCCCTTCGCCTTCATAACCTAAAAGAATATGGGCATGCGGATTAGCTTCCAATTCGTTGACTTTCTGTGTTTTTTTGCTGGTGGCGGTGTAAAGTGTAAAATCATCGTTAAAAAAAGTCATATAACGTGAATGGGGTTTTTGGCCTTTTATCGTTGCTAAGGTCCCCACATAGCTGTCTTCTAAAATTTTCAACGCCGCTTTTTTTACATCTTCCTGATTCATCCATACCACTCCTTTTATGTTTGTACTTATCCTATTCCTTTTTAAACCCTTACTAAACATAAAAGGCCTGCTTGGGCAGCAGGCCTTTAAATTTGTTCGACTATTTTCGGTGTCCGGTTAAACGCACTAGGGAGCACCATTCCGATCAGAATGATGAAAATTCCGCCGACTTGAAGCGTTGATAAGGTTTCATTAAGGATAAGGACCGATGCAATGACCGCCACCGGCAATTCCATAGCACTCAAAATAGAAGCAAGTCCCGAGCCGACATGCGGCACTGCGACGGAAAAGAAGTAGATGGGCATGATGATTCCGAAAAAGCCCAACAATAATCCATAAACCCATAGGCCTTCATTGAACAACTGTCCGTTCCACACAATTTCAGGTGTTTGGAATAAGCCAACGACAATGGCTGCAAAAAGTGATACATAAAATAGGCGGGCTGAAGTATCCATGCCTTCGATCTGCTTGCCATTGACGAACATGAACGCTGAGAAACAAAAAGCCGCAGCCATTCCCCAAACCCACCCTTGCCAAGGAATCCCGCTTAGATCTGTGCCGATGATGCCAGCTGCAAATAAAGTTCCGGCAAATAGCAGAACCAAAGAAAAGACTTCCGTCCGCTTCAGCCATCGGCGGTTGACGATGCAATCCAGGAACATGCCGATCCAGGTGAATTGGAACAGCAGCACAACGGCCAATGAAGCTGACAGGTAGTTAAGGGAATGCGCGTAGACCATGCCGGTGGCAGCAGTAAAACTGCCGGATAGCATTAAAATCTTCCATCCTTTAATCCCGGGCATTTTACGTTGTGTTGCAAAAAATAAAAGAGCCGCTAAGGCGAACCCTATAAAGTATTGGGCGGTCACTGCTTCTGCAGCAGTAAATCCATTTTTCATGGCCACTTTAATGATGGTGGAGAGAACTCCATAACAGCTCGCTGCTATGACGACCATCAGTGGGTAAATCCAGTTTTTCATTTTCTTTCACTCCTGTTCAAACGAGAATCATAGCATAAAAAGACCGCTGAGGATAGCCTCGGCGGTCTTTTTTGAAAGCATTCACTTTTACGAAAATTCATGCTGTTTACTCTGGGAATTTCTCTTCACTGGACGAACTGTTCTTCGTTCCGCGCTTATCTTTTTCTTCCCGTTTTTCCTGCTTTAAATCTTCCATTGGAATAGTATCCACATTCATTTCTTCTTCATGCATTTCGGTGAGGGTCTTTTTATCGGTTTTGTACTGCTCAGGGTTATCCATAGGACCACCGTCGCTTATGTTACGGTCTTCCTCTTTAAATGGCTTTTTATCTGACATGTAAAGCACCTCTTCCTGATTGTGTTACTTTGTGTATTCCTTTTATAAAACCTTTTAAAACATAGAGTGAATACGCACTTCCAGTTTAAATGCCTGATGAAAACTGTTTGTTTCTTTTAGAGCAGCGTTGCAAGGAGCGAAAATCATTTTTATCGCCATGTGAAGTATAATGAATATGATAAAATGGAATCAGTGAACGAAAGGAGTTGCAAGATGAATACGAAATCAGCAATAACAGTAGGCGGCTTGAATTTCGAATGGGAGTTGGCTGAGGGCCGCTTTCTATTTGAAGGTCAGGAATCTGTTCTTTTTTGGACAGCATCAGCAATGAAAATGTTTTTTGATTCGATAGAAGAGATTTCCGGAAAAGATGCAGCATATGTTGTGCTGGAAACAACAGGGTTTCGCCAGGGGCTTGTAGTAGGAGAATATTTCCAAGAGATGAAAGGGGTCTCCATTGCAGACGCTGCCGAATTGATCACCAATACATACGCCTCTGCAGGTTGGGGATTGGCGGAAATTAAAGAGCTAAATGAAGAAGCATATACACTTGAAGTGCACTTGAAAAACAGCTGGGAGCATACAATCAATATGGCGCAAGGGAAAGAGCAAGGCGGAAGTTTCCTGCCTGCCCATTACGCTGGAATTTTCTCGTCGCTATTCAAGCAAAATATTTGGTACAAAGTCGTTCATTATCAATTGGATGGTTTTACAGAAACCATCATTCAATATTTCCCTTCAGAACAGACCATTGAAAAGAATATCCATCAACTGTCCCGTATGAAAGAAGCGGAAAAGATCAATGAGCTTGAACGATTAGTGGATGAAAAAACACAGGAACTGAATGAAATGATCAAAGAAATCTCATCTCCGCTCATTCCGGTCCTTGAAGATATCGTCGTCGTTCCGTTGTTGGGAACTTATGATGAAGCCCGCGCGGAAGAGCTGTTGGTGAAAACACTGGAGAACATGCCAAAACACAAAGCCAAGTATTTAATACTGGATTTGACGGGAATAAACACCAACTTTACACAGCATGCCGCAATGCTGATCGAAAAATTAGGCTCAACTGCATCGCTGATTGGTACACAAACCATTCTGGTGGGGATCTCAGCGGGAATGAGTATGACCATTACGGACTCAGCCATCAACTTATCGAAATTTCAATGTTTCCAAACTTTGCAGCACGGCATCCACTATGCCCTGGCGCAAAACGGGAGAAGCATTATGTAAGAAAAGCGCAAGCGCCCGTGTAGCTCTGCCGGGCATAAGACGCACTGGCGAAGCGGCGTTACTTCAGCCGCATAGCCAGAGTGGCTTATGACCCAAAGAGCTGGGCGCTGGAGTCTGGACAAAGAAAAGCGCAAGCGCCCCGTGTAGTTCTGCCGGGCATAAGGCAGACCGGCGAAGCGGTGCACTTTGCCGCATAGTCGGGCCGTAGAGGATGGACAACAAGAAAAACGCTGCAAACAAAAATTTTTTACTCTAAATCAAAAGGCGTATTGGACCCAGTCCAATACGCCTCAGACTGTAGACAAAGTCTGACCAAAATATATAGCGGTGCATAATCCCCAACCGGTCCGGCCACTTCGCTTTCCATGGGCTCAGCTTCAGCCTCCTCGTCACTGCGTTCCTGCGGGGTCTTCAGCTCTCGCTGTCCCACAGGAGTCTTCGTGGCCAGCCCGTTTGGGAGCGTGTTGCTTCAATCAAAGAGAGAAGCTTGCTAGTCGATATCAGGAAATGTAGTCTCTACAAATCTGGTAGAACCTTCACTCAAGGATCCGGAGCACCAGGCGGCGACTCCTGCGGGAGCAGCGAAGCGACGAAGTGCCGAAATCCACTCGGGCGCCAGTCCGAGTTAGTTCGGCGCGAGCCCGTGGAAAGCGTCCGCCTGAAGCGCAGGTTCCAGTATAAACAGGATGAAATATATTCATTCTTTAAATAACATCAATATTCTTTTGCCTACAAGCTCAGGCGTATTGGACCCAGTCCAATACGCCTTTTTGTATACGATGCCAACTTACTTGGCGGATTTTACAATTTCAATAATGACTTGTGTGGCTTTTTCCATATTTTCAGCAGAGATGAATTCGTATTTTCCGTGGTAGTTTTCGCCGCCTGTGAAAATATTCGGTGTGGGCATTCCCATATAAGATAATTGGGAACCATCCGTACCGCCGCGCACGGGAACGATATTCGGTTCTATTCCCAAGCTGTTCATCGCACGCTCTGCATTGTCGACGATTTCCATGACGGGTTCAATCTTTTCGCGCATATTATAGTATTGGTCTTCGATTTCCAAGATGACAGCCTGTTCGCCGTACTGCTGCTGGAGTTTCTCGGCAACCGCCTGCATATGCCGCTTCTTGTCCTCGAATTTCGCTTTATCGAAATCACGGATGATATAGGTCAATTCCGCGGTTTCAATATTGCCGTTGAAATTATTCAGATGGATGAAGCCTTCATAACCCTCTGTCAGTTCAGGTACTTCGCTCTTCGGCATTTCCTCCTGGAATTGAATGGCGACCGTTTGGGCATTGACCATTTTGTCTTTTGCTGATCCTGGATGCACGCTCTTGCCTTGAACGGTTAATTTGCCGCTGGCTGCGTTAAAGCTTTCATACTGCAATTCGCCAAGAGGGCCACCGTCCATGGTATAGGCATACGCAGCGCCAAAGCGCTCAACATCGAATTTATGGGGGCCGCGGCCGATTTCTTCATCTGGTGTAAACGCAACACGAATTTTCCCATGTTCGATTTCGGGATGTGCATTCAAATATTCCATGGCCGTCATGATTTCGGCGATACCGGCTTTATTGTCTGCCCCGAGAAGTGTTGTGCCGTCTGTGGTAATCAAGGTATGACCTGCATAATTTTTCAAGGCAGGAAAATCCGACACAGTCATCGTGATGCTGTCGTTCAACGGGATATCCTGTCCATTATAATTGTTGATGCGCTTTGGGTTCACGTTTTTACCAGTGAAGTCTGTTGCGGTATCGACGTGCGCCAGAAAGCCGATTACCGGGATATTCCGTTCGGTATTTGCCGGCAATGTGCCGAATAGATACCCCGCATCGTCCATGCCGACATCCGTCAGGCCGATAGCCTTCATTTCCTGTTCCAATTCACGCAACAGGTCCCATTGTCCGGCTGTAGAAGGTGTAATCTCACTGTTTGCATCAGATTGCGTATCGATTTTTGCATAACGGACAAGCCGTTCGATTAAAGTCTCCAACATATGTAATCCCCCTTGAATTTGTTCTATATAAGTTGAATTTTAGGATCAAAATTTATATACGCCGCACCGGCACTAAGAAATTATCTAACTAACTTGGTGTAAGTTCATAGATATTCACTAACTTCCTGATCGACTTGCGGCCTATGGACTATGAAACACATCAGTTCAACTTATATAGTAGTATTTTAGCACGAAGCAGGAAAATGATGAAAATTCCAGTTAAAAAAGCGATGCCCAGGTTAGGGCATCGCTTCATCAATTTTGCTGTTTAGCTTTAACGGCATCAGCATGTGCTGCTTTCACTCGTTCCAGAAGTTCAGGTTCTGTCAGCAGGCGGTAACCGGTATTGGCCAAGGCTTTGGCGCCTTTGATCAACGCATCATTGCCGTGAGCTGATTTTGCGGCTTCGCGGAATTCGGCAGTGTGGGCAACCAGACTTTCCGGACCGATTTTGATATACCCATGGGCAGTTGGAACTTCATAGCTGATATTGCCGGCATCTGTAGAACCGAGGCCGGAGATGCGGGAATCAGCCACTGTTTCACCCAATGATTCAAGTTCGCTGCGGACAACGGCATCCAATGCAGGGGTGATGACCAAATCACGCACTTCATTCTGGAAGCGTTCGATTTTCACTGTCGCGCCAGTTGCATGAGCAGCGCCTTCCGCGATAGCCCTAATTTTGCGGGCAGTATCGGATGTTTTCTTCCATGAGTCTCCGCGGATATAGAAACGGGCAGAAGCGTATTCCGGAATGATATTCGGCGCATCGCCTCCATGAGTGATGATTCCATGGACTCGTGCATCCGATGGCAATTGCTGGCGCAGGGCATTGATGCTGTTGAAAAGCTGCAGAACGGCATCCAAGGCATTGATGCCTTCTTCAGGAGATCCTGCCGCATGTGCTGGTTTTCCGTAAAAGTGAAATTCCAATGGGTCGACAGCAAGAGAAGGCCCGGTGACAGCTGAATTTCCGGAAGGATGAAGCATCAAAGCGGCGTCAATGCCCTCAAGCAACCCATGTTTAACGAAGCTGCCTTTGGCACTGCCATTCGGCCCTCCTTCTTCTGCAGGAGTTCCAAGCACGACCACACGTCCGCCTGTTGAGTCTAAAGTTTCCGCCAACGCGATGGCCGCAGCAATACTGGTCGTTCCAATGATATTATGGCCGCAGGCATGTCCAATTCCGGGAAGTGCATCATACTCAGCAAGATAAGCGATTGTCGGTCCAGGAAGTGTACTTTCTTTGGTGGCAAAAAAAGCGGTATAATGGCCGGCGACACTTTTGTCGACCTTAAACCCAGCGTCTTCAAGCCGTTTGATCAATAAAGAACTGGCGAAAATCTCTTGGTTGCCGATTTCCGGGTTTGCGTGGATCGCCTGGCTTGTTTCAATATAGGTCTCGCTTCCGGAATCGATGGACTGGGAAATGGACTGTGCTGCTTCCTTGATAAATGTCATTGGAACTCCTCCTAAGTTGGGTTCGTTTTATTGGTAATCGACCAGTTCGTCAACTGTTACAACGGTAGGGATTTGACCGCCTTTTGTATGTTCGATGATGAATTCAGCAGTGTCTTCTTCCTGATACAATTCAACAATTTTCAGGTAGGCTTCGTTATCCGCCTCTTCAGCGTTTGCGGCAATCAAGTTGATGTAAGGTTTGGCTGTTTCGCTTTCACGGGCAATCGGATCATCAGTCGGATTTAAGCCAGCATCCACTGCAACGCCGTTGTTGATGACCGAACCGGCAACATCTGGCATAGCGCGCGGCGTATGGCCGGATACCATCGGCATAATTTCAATGTTTTTCGGATTCTCGATGATGTCTTCTGCTGTGCCAGTAAGTCCAGCATCTTCAGAAAGGGTGATCAGTCCGGCTTCATCAAGCAGTAGAAGGGCACGCCCCATATTGGTTGCTTCATTCGGCATTGCGATCTGTGAACCTTCGGGAATTTCATCGATGGATTCATATTTATCGGAGTACAAGCCCATCGGTGCAATGACGGTGGAACCGATCGGTACGATATCGATGTCGTGCTCTGTAACAAATTCATCAAAATAAGAAATGGTCTGGAAAGCATTCAAGTCGAGTTCGCCTTCGGCAAGCGCCAAGTTTGGTGCCACATAATCAGAGAAAGTTTGGATTTCGAGGTCGATGCCTTCTTTTTCGGCTTTATCGCCAATATAATCCCAGATGGTTGTATCGGAACCGCTGATGCCAAGTGTCACTTTCGTGTTGCCATCGGAACTGCTGTCGTCTCCGCAGGCTGCTAAAAGTAAGGCTGATAGTGAAAGTAATGCTGTCGCTGTAAGTTTTTTCATGAGTAATTCCTCCAGTTTTTCTATGTTGTTTTTATTTTTTAGTTGCGCCGTACGGTTCTTGACAATACATTTCCAAGAGATTGAACACCCTGCACCAGCACTACAAGAATCGCTACGGTAATGAACATGACGAGCGTATCAAAGCGTTGGTAGCCGTATGTGATGGCCAAGTCGCCAAGCCCGCCGCCTCCGATGGCACCTGCCATGGCGGATGCACCGATCAGGCCGACCACTGCTATCGTCAATGCGAGAACTAAAGAGCTTAAAGCTTCCGGAATCAGGAAGCGGAAAATGATCTGCATCGGCGAGGCACCCATCGCCTGAGCCGCTTCGATAACGCCTTTATCAACTTCCAATAATGAGTTTTCAATTAGCCGTGCAATATAGGGGCCGGCGTAAAAGACAAGTGGAACGATGGCGGCTGCTGTTCCGATGGACGTGCCGACAATCAGGCGGGTCAATGGGATGATGGCAACCATTAAAATGATGAACGGAACCGAGCGGAAAATATTGATGACGATATTCAACATTTTGGAGACCGGTTCATTTTCCAGCAAATGGCCTTTGCGGGTGACCACCAGCAGGATGCCGAGCGGAAAGCCGATCAAAAGGGAAAAGCCGAATGCTGCGCCGGTCATGTAAATGGTTTCCCATAGAGCTTCTATGATCTGTTCATAGTTAACTGACATAATTATTGACCTCCTCTACATGGATTTCACTTTCTCGGATGGAGGACAAAGCCAATTCGATTTCACTGGGCTCGCCGGAAAATTCCACGATCAGGTTGCCGTACGGGACGCCTTGCAGCTCGGTGATGTTGCCGAACAGCACATTCAAATCAACTTTGAAATCGCGTGATACTCGGGACATGAACGGTTTGCCGACGGAAGTGCCGGTAAACTGGAGGCGGTAGATGGCATTATCGCTTTTAGCATCCTGAATTTGTGCCAGCAGCGAATCAGGAAGTTCGTCGTTCATGACGGAGCGGACAAACCGTTGAGTGGTTGGTTGCTGCGGATTCGAGAAAATATCGAAGACGCTGCCCTGCTCGATGACTTTCCCTGCTTCAAGCACAGCCACTTTGTCGCAGATTTCCCGGATGACGCCCATTTCGTGAGTGATGAGCAGAATGGTGATGTTGTATTCCTTATTGATTTTGCGAAGCAGGTCCAAAATCGATTTAGTCGTTTGCGGATCAAGTGCCGAAGTTGCTTCGTCGCACAGCAGAACAGATGGATTAGTAGCAAGCGCCCGGGCAATGCCGATCCGTTGTTTCTGTCCGCCTGACAGCTGATCCGGGTATTTTTGCGCCTGGTCAGCAAGACCGACAAAGTCGAGCAGGTCGGTTACCTGTTTTTCAATATCTGCTTTTGGTGTCTTGGCAAGCAAGAGTGGCATAGCGACGTTATGGTAAACCGTTTTTGAATTCAGCAAGTTGAAATGCTGGAAAATCATGCCGATATCTTTTCGGATGGTGCGGATCTCCTTGCTGGATAAAGTGGATATATCTTTTCCTTGAATCAATACGCGTCCTGCAGAAGGACGTTCGAGCAGATTCACAGTGCGGATCAGTGAACTTTTTCCGGCTCCGCTAAAGCCGATGACTCCATAAATTTCGCCGGTTTCGACGGTCAGGTCAATGCCGTTCAAGGCATGGATTTCCTGTTTTCCTGATTGATAAGTCTTTGCGACGCCTTCGAATTGAATCATGGTGATTGAACCTCCTCATGCTGTAATGGGTCTTATCAAATCGATGGTGTCTCACATTCTTCTGAGATAATGGACAAAAAAGAGCCCCCTTTTTTCTTATCCATAAGAAAAAAGAAGGCTCCTGTTGAAACCATCTAATTCTCATCTTCCAAATGCGCAAATGGCATTTGCAGGAGTTGGCACAGTTTTTGCGGTTAAACAAATCTGCTGCCGAAACGTCTCAGGGCCTGTCCCTCGGTTTCTCTTGATAAGAAAGTGATGTATGCTATTCGATTCGTGATTCCTACTTTATGGTGAAATAACAAAAATGTCAAGAAGAATTATGATATTTATTTCACAATCTTTCAAATGAAAGCAATAATTAGTTAAACTCCTTTACTTTATAGGGGTTGAAGGCTTCTTCTTAAAGATGGAGGATACTTTGCTCTCGCTTCCATTCTTTATTCGAATAATGTTTTCGCTATGCTTCCATACCGCCATTGCGAATAAAGCCAAGGCTGTGAGTAATGGCCATGGTCCAACAGCAGGACCGAAAGCAATCATAAAATAAACCGCGTAAAGCACCAGTACGCCAATGACCAAATAATCGGTGGCGAGCGAAACGCCGATGAGCAAGAGCAGTCCGACCAGTCCAAGCTTCCAATCGAGGGCCAGCATGACGCCAATTACAGAAGCCGTGCCTTTGCCGCCATTGAAATTCATATAGAACGGAAAGTTATGGCCGAAAATTACGCCGGCACCTGCGATGAACAACAGGGTCCAGATCATTTCAGGAGAAAGACTGCTGGAATCCAGCAAAAGACGTAAGCCTGCAACAGCAGCAAAGCCTTTAGAAATATCGATGAAAGCGACAAGCAAACCATATTTCCATCCCAGTACGATGGCTGCATTGGAAGCCCCGGAATTTTTTACACCTTCCTTTTTGACGTTGACCCCTGATAGAGCCTGAGCTGCAAGTGATCCATGAAAACAGCCGATTACATAACAGATAATAAATAATAGCAACATCCAGATAAACATGCCAATTCCTCCTCTACCTTAAAAGATAACGTTTGAAGCAGGACAAGGTTTCAAAATTTTTTGACTAATGGACTTGACAAATCGCGCTGAAATTTTTATACTTCTCAACAAGATGAAAAACCAAATCAAATACTCTTATCAAGAGTGGCGGAGGGATAGGCCCTGCGATGCCCGGCAACCAACAGACACACATGTCTGGAAAGGTGCTAATTCCTACAGGATCGAACGACTGATTCTGACAGATGAGAGGAGGAAACTCCGTAATTTACGGCCCTCTTCTTAGCGAAGGGGGCTTTTTGCTGCTTTCTTCGACCATTATGGATCAATAAAAAACAGGGGGAATGGAAAATGACGAATTTGAAACCAGAAACTTTATTATTGCACGGGGGACAACAGCCAGATCCGACAACCGGATCCAGAGGGGTACCGGTTTATAAAACAACTTCCTATGTCTTTAAAGACACACAGCATGCGCAGGATCTGTTCGGCTTGAAGGATACCGGCAATATCTACTCGCGCATCATGAATCCCACAGTCGATGTATTTGAACAACGGGTGGCATTATTGGAAGGCGGCACTGCTGCGGTTGCACTATCCTCCGGAATGGCGGCTATTGCGTTTTCTGTTTTGAATATTGCAGAAGCCGGTGACGAAATCGTAGCGGACAGCAATCTTTATGGCGGTACGTACAATTTATTCGCCAATACATTGCCGCGTTACGGCATCAAGACAATATTTGTCGATGCGACAAATCCTGAAAACTTTAAAGCAGCTATTACAGATAAAACCAAAGCGTTATTCGGCGAAATTATCGGCAATCCAAGCTTGAATGTCTTTGATGTTGAGAAGGTAGCGGAAATCGCCCATGCGAATGGATTACCGTTATTGATCGACAATACATTCGCTTCTCCATACGGCAGCAACCCGATCGAATTCGGTGCAGATGTGGTCATCCATTCCGCTACGAAATGGATTGGCGGACACGGCACGACAATCGGCGGCGTCGCAGTAGATGCCGGGAAATTCAATTGGGACAATCCGCGTTTCCCGAATTACACAGAGCCGGATGAATCGTATCATGGATTGCGTTACGGCATTGATGTGCCGGATGCAGCATTTGCGACGAAGCTTCGGGTGCAGCTGCTGCGGGATTTTGGACCTTCACTGAGTCCGGATAGTGCGCATGCTTTGCTGCAGGGTCTTGAGACTTTGCATCTTCGCATCCCTAAACACAACACCAATGCTCAAATTATTGCGGATTACTTAAAACAGCATCCGCAAATCGAATGGGTCAATTTCCTGGGCTTTGAAGATCACCCATCGCATCAATTGGCGAAAAAATATTTGAAGAATGACGGTTACGGTTCGATTGTCAATTTTGGCATAAAAGGCGGACGGGAAGCAGGCCGTAAAGTGATCGACAGCGTCAATCTTTGGTCGCATGTCGCAAACGTAGGAGACGCTAAATCATTGATTATCCACCCGGCTTCCACTACGCATCAGCAATTGAACGACGAAGAGCTGAAAGCATCGGGAGTTACGGAAGAGTTGATCCGTTTATCTGTCGGGTTGGAAAACGCTGAAGATTTGATTGCTGATTTGGAGCAGGCGATAAAGGCGGCAGTATTGGAAAAGGCATAAGGAGGGATTTTCATGAAGACAGTATCCATTGGCTCGTTAACCCTGGATTCAACTAAGACTATAGACAATGTAGAACTTGCATACGAACGTCATGGAGATGAAAAAGCTCCGGCTGTCCTGGTATGCCATGCATTGACAGGCGATCAATATGCAGTTGGCACAGAAGGAGATCCAGGTTGGTGGGCAGGATTAATCGGACCAGGCAAGCCGGTGGATACAAATGTTTTTCAAGTGATCATCTTCAATGTATTGGGAGGGTGTCATGGATCGACGGGCCCATTATCGATCAATCCTGCAACCGGAGCCCCTTATCGTGCGGAGTTTCCAACCTTGACGATACGTGATTTGGTGCGGGCAGAATATCAGGCCTTAAACAAACTGGGCGTCAATCATCTCGTTGGAGTGGTTGGGGGATCGCTGGGAGGGATGAAAACCCTGGAATGGGGTAAAATGTATCCGGAATTTGTGGATGCAGTTTTTCCGTTGGCCGTGACTCCGTATTATAGTGATTATGGAGTAGCTTTTAACCACATCGGTATTTTGGCAATAGAGAATGATAAAGAATTCAACAACGGTAATTACGAAGATTCGTCTCTGTTGAAAGGGTTTGAAGTAGCCAGGATGGCAGGGATGGTCACTTACCGCAGCGGCAATATGTTTAACCAACGTTTTGGACGCATCAATGATGGGGATGAATTCAACGTACAGTCCTACTTGAATTACCAGGGAAAGAAACTGGCAGACCGCTTTGATGCCAACAGCTATGTGCTGTTGTTGAAAGCGATGAATACACATGATATTCAGGAGGCTGTCCTGGAAGTTCCTGTTTATTCCTTATCATTTACGCACGATCTCCTTTACCCAAGTGAACTGATGGTTCCTTGGTTGGAAAAGCAGAAAGATGCGACTTGGAAAATCATCGAAACGGATTTTGGCCACGACGGTTTTCTGGTGGAGTTTGAAAAATGGGGCGGCTTTATCGAAGAAAAGCTGAAACGTCTTGTGGTGCCTGAGCTCACGCGTTGAAAACTCGATCTAAAAAGCATCTGAGCGGGACTGCGGTCCCGGCTCAGATGCTTTTTTTAGTCTTCGTCCTTAATATCCACATCATCTGGTATAGGAATGGCGCGCCATTCTTCCAGCGCTTGCTTAGCCTGTTCCAATTGCTGGAAATGGGTTCCGAATTGAGAGGTGTTGATCATGTATTGCTCCCCATCATGGACTGCGCGGATACGGCCTTCCAATACATAACGATTGACTTGTTCTTCAGGCATCGATAAGAATGCGGCAGTTTCCTGGACTGTCATATACATAGGATCTCCTCCTCCATTCTTTTCTTTTATTATAATGGAAGAAGACAGCTATCTCAAACCATTCGCGTCATGGTATGTTAAGGGAAAAAGTCCGGAAATGGGAGTGTTGCTGTTGAATTATATGGCGTATCTATTAGTTTTGCTGGCTGCTATTTTATGGGGGACGACTGGGACCGCTCAATCTTTTTTTGAGGGGTCTGCACATCCGTTGTCAATTGGCGCTTTCCGCTTAGCGATAGGCGGTTTTTCATTGTTGATTTTTGTTCTTGCTACAAAAAAGTTATCGGTCCAAACGATTCCCTGGCCGGCTGCACTCCTTTCAGCCCTGAGCATGGCACTGTTTCAGCCCTTGTTCTTTTCATCTGTCCAATTGACCGGAATCGCAATTGGAACTGTTGTAGCTATCGGCAGTGCTCCTGTGTTGACAGGAATGATCGAATGGGTGGCTTTGAAAAAAAAGCCCGATAGAGTTTGGGTGATTGCCACCATGCTGGCTTTAATCGGATGTGTCCTGTTATTTGCCAACAGAGGCCAGCAGTTGGTGGATCCAGTGGGTATTGCCATGGCATTAGGGGCCGGTTTTTCTTTTGCCGTTTATGCCCTTGTCAGCAAAACTGTACTCAAGAGTATGGAAACCGTCTCCGCTGTAGCAGTGATTTTTTCACTGAGTGCCTGTTGTCTGCTTCCTTTTCTCCTGTTCTTTGATCTTTCCTACGTAACAGTGCCAGGAAACTTATCGATCCTAATCTATTTGGGGATTGGAGCAACAAGCTTATCGTATATCCTGTTTTCATTTGGGTTAAAACAGATTCCATCTTCTTCTGCAGTCACCTTGTCGTTAGCGGAACCGCTGACCGCAGCTATTTTGGGTGTGCTGGTAGTTGGGGAAGTACTGAGTGCGCTTTCTTGGAGCGGAGTAGGGCTTCTCCTGTGCGGCATACTGGTATTGACCATCGGCAAGAGACAGCGGCTAACTGCTCCGCAAGGGCTTAACTGATCTTCGGATTTATGTATTGTCTTTTTGGAGTTTAACTGAGCCAAGGGAGGGGGATACTAATTAAGATATAAAAAAATAAAAAGGGGTTGTGTATATGAACGAAGTGGGTAATTCTTTTAGAGGCGTCGGAAATACAATCATCGACTACATTCCAAACGTTTTAGGAGCATTATTATTATTATTGATTGCATGGGTTGTAGCGACAATTGTGCGGGCGATCTTCACTAAAGGATTGAAAAAAGCAGGGGCAGACAGAGCGATGGTCAGAGGCCATATGGCAAAAACAAAAGAAGACGCAGACAGTAAATTGGATTCCATCGGGAAAATCCTGTATTACCTAATCTTCATTTTGTTTATTCCGAGCGTCTTGCAGGCATTGAATATGCACCAAGTAGCACAACCGATTTCAAATATGATGGACAAATTGTTGGCATTCCTGCCGAATCTTCTGATGGCCATCATTATTGTAGTCATTGGCTATTTTGTAGCCAAGTTTGTGAAAAATCTTGTGTTCAGCCTTTTGACCGCGGTGAATATCGATAAATGGTTCAATAAATTCACCAGTAAACCAGGCAGTGCATCAACAGGGACAAAAAGAATGGATGCGGGTGACAAATCGACCTTAGCGAATGTTTTAGCGAATGTGGTCTTCGTCATCGTCTTGATCCCAATTCTGACGATTGCATTGGAAACCTTGAACATCCAGTCTATTTCTGAGCCGATTGTCAATATGCTCAACCAGGTTCTGAACATGATTCCGAATATCTTTGTCGCAATCATCTTGATTTTGGCGGGGGTTCTGATTGCTAAATTCATAGGTGATCTGTTGATCAGCCTGTTGAATGGTACAGGAATCAACCGTTTTTCGACTTACCTGAACCCGGACAAAACCAAATCGCCAAGCTTCGATATCGCGAATATCATCGGCAAGGTAGTCCAAGCGATCATCATCATCTTCTTTACAGTAGAAGCGATGAACGTATTGCAGCTTGATGTGTTGAATGGAATCGGTGAAGCCATCATCGGATACCTGCCATTGCTCATCAGCTCATTGATCATTCTGGGTCTTGGATTGATCGGAGGCAGCTTGCTTGGAAACTACATCAAACAGGCTTCCGGCAACCGCTTCCTGGGAGCCATCGTCAAATACGCCATCATCATCATTGCCGTATTCATGACGCTTGACCAATTGAATTTCGCAACAAATATCGTTAATCTGGCATTCTTATTCATCATCGCTGGACTTGCAGTGGCATTCGCGATCTCCTTCGGTATAGGTGGACGTGAATTCGCTAAACGCCAGCTTGAAAACCTTGAAAAGAAAATGCAAAAAGAGAACGATAAACCAAATCTATAAAACCATCATAGAAATCCCTTTAGGCAGATGTGGCCTAAAGGGATTTTATATTTTTTTGGATTTCTGTATAAATATTCGTTGCGATGATAAAAAGGGAATTATTTCAACTGAATTAAAGACAATAAAAGATATATCAAAATATGAAAAAATATTCAATATGATTAGAGTAATCTAACTTTTATACACTATCACTCCAGATTTCAATCAAGTTCTTTGAGGAAGAGTGCTTTAAATGGTTAAAAAACACTATCAATATAGTATTTGAAATAATTAAAAAATTCAGTTGACTTGATTTTATGCAAGCGGTTACAATCAAAGGAGTTATTATCCATATAATATTTAGAAGGGAGAGTATTTTATAAAACTGAGTGAACGCTCAGTTGGGAGGAATCAGGCTAGAAACTAAGATGAAATGGGGGATACGATGAAAGCGTACAAAAAAGAAGTTCAGTTTACAGTCTGGATGACAGTCGCCTTTATTTTAGTGGGAAATGTAGGATTGATTTTTTCCATCTTTCCAGTAGATGCTATGTTATTCGGCTTTCCGGTCATGTACATTGTGCCGATCCTGATGGGGTGGTTTGGTGTATTCTTCCTTACCATTGTAGCTGGCAAAATCGGTAATCGTATTGACGATGAAATTGATAGTGAAAACGACGCGCTCGGAGTTTCCGACGAAGTAAAGGATGTGTAGATGATGGAAGCACAAAACTGGCAATTATCCAATCCGATTCTTGGTTTAGCGGTTGTGGGAGCGACGTTTTTATTATTCTATATCGTCGGATTCGTCTCCAACCGGAAAAGTGCATCGGCAAAAGACCTTTACATAGGCGGCGGAAACGTCGGGGCCTTCACCAATGGGTTGGCGATGGCATCAACTTATATGAGCCTGGCAACATTCCTTGGCATCACGGCATTGATTCTGCAGCTGCAGGTCCCATTCATCATGTTGTGGATCCAATTGATTCTGGCGATTCCATTGATTACAATCATCTACGGAACAAGCCTGCGCCGTATGGGCGCTTTCTCTCCTACGCATTTTATCCGTGACAGATATGGAGTGACGGCTTCCATCATTGCGGCTCTATTCATGATTTTGGTTTCAATCATGTATGCGCTGGGTCAGATGATAGGAATCGCCATTACGTTTGAAACATTACTGGGAATTCCTTATTTAACAGGACTCTTTGTTTTTGGGATACTTATTGTCGGCTATATCACAATCGGAGGAATGGCGGGAGCGACAAACAACGCAGCGATTCAGATGGTCATAATCGCTTTGATGTTCATCATCCCGCTTGGCGCCATCATGAAAGCGGTAGGAGCTGACGGGTGGTATTTCCCGCCGTTGTTCTATTCGGACATGGTTCCGGCAATGCTGGAGTCTTTGCCTACATTCTTTGATTACCAGTTCTCGCCGAAATGGTATTTCTCCATTATTCCGGCTTTGACAATCGGGGCATTGGGGCTGCCGCACTTGGCAATGCGTGTCTATACGGCATCCAATCTGAAAAGTGCACGCTCGGCAATGGTCTGGTTCGCCTTTATTCTTGGGTTGGTGTTCTCAGCAACTTACGCAATGGGCTTTGTCGGTGTTTATGCGACAGCTACTCAAGGGCTGACGATTTCAGAAGGGGATGCTGATAAATTAACCATCATCCTCAATTTGGTCTATAACCCGGAATGGGTGACTGCACTTGTTATCGCCGGCGCCATTTCAGCGGGACTTTCAACTTTAAGCGGAAATCTATTGGCGATCGGTGCCTTAATTTCCCAGGATATCATCGCCACCTTAAAGCCGAATATCCCTCAGCGTCTGAGCCTTCGGATTGGCTTCATCGCCATCTTTGCAGGTGGATTGGTCAGTATCTTACTGGCAATCCAACCGCCGGCCTTCCTGGTCGTCAGTATCCTATGGGCTTTCGGTTTAGCGGGAGTTACGAATGCACCGCTAATTATAGTCGGAGTTTGGTGGAAAGAGGCCAATAAATTCGGTGCCATAGTGGCTTCTGTCGTTGGTGGTGCCATCTACATCATCGTGTCGCCATTCGTTTTCCCGAGCATCGTATTGACGGGGCACGGCGTTACCGATGGAATGGGCTTATCCGGCGCGATGCTTGCTGTGCCGATCAGCTTTATCCTGTTGATCGTCGTTTCCTATATCACAAACCGTATGCCGGGTCTTCAAAGCAAACTGACCAAGCAATCGGATATTGAATTGATTGAACGCATCCACGGATGGAAGGACATCAAATCGTATCGTTACAACAGTACGGTAGGTGCCGGAATTACGGTAGTGGTTTCTTCTGCTGTTGCAATCTGGGCACTGATGCCTTGGGGGATGTAGGGAATGAAAGAAAGGGTGAGTAAAATGGTCGGAAAAATGGTTGCTTTAAATGATTCATCTTTTCGGTCATTTTTAGAATTGCCGAAAACCCAATGGGTGAGCAATCTGCTGCTGCTCATCGTTGGTTTGGGCTATGGCGCGATTTCAATCGCGTCAAATGCCTCATACATAGCAAGTTTCGATTCGGCTTTGCTGCAAAACTTCATTGTTCCGGCAATTTTCATCCTTTTTGGGCTACTGATGGCTTTCATAACAAAAATAGGCCTGGCGCTGCTGCTTTGGGCAGGCTCAAAGGGTCTTGGCGGAAAAGGGTTGCTGCGGGACATCAATCGCGCGGCGCCGGTTGCTTTGCTGCCTGGTCTTCTGGGGGCGCCATACCTTGCCGATGCAGGAAATGGCCATCCGCTGGTCTATGTGCTGCTGGCGATCGGTCTCATCTGGATGTACTTGGTCTGCGTCAAAATCATTAAAACCACGCAGAATTTTTCAACTAAGAAAGCTTACCTGGCGACGTTGGCGGCATTCGTATTTTTAGCGAGTGTCTACTACCTGATCATCCCGCCAGCATGAAGATAAAACGATCGGAGGTTAACATATGGAATTCAAGGATTTAATTGCTCCAGAGCAGTACAATATCACATTGGAACTTGAAAAATACAAAGAAGAAAGCGACAGACTGGCGATTCGGTGGTTGGACAGTGAAGGCAATCGGGAAGATCTTTCGTATAAAGAATTGGTCGGCAAAATGAATCAATATGCACAGGCTCTGCTGAAACTGGGCATTGGTAAAGGCGACCGGATGCTGATCATCCTTCCCCGGATTCCGGAAGCCTATATTACGTATTTGGCCTGTCTCCGTGCTGGAATTGTCGCAATTCCTTGTTCGGAAATGCTCCGAAAGAAAGATTTAATATACCGGATGCACCATTCTGGCGCTAAAGGAATTGTTGCGCACTATAAAACCACTGCAGAAACCAACTCCATTGATGAAGACTTGGAAACACTGAATAATAAGTTGATCATCGGCGGGACAGAAGATGGCTGGCAGTCTTTCGAGGAACTGGCCGAAAAGGAATCACCGGATTTCGAAGCTGTGCCGACTCACCGGGAAGATATAGCTTTCCTGTCTTATACATCCGGCACCACCGGAAATCCAAAAGGCGTCGTGCATGTCCATGGCTGGGGCTATGCCCATGTACGGACTGCAGCGACAAAATGGCTTGGCGTACAAAGCGGAGACATGGTGTGGGCAACTGCAGCTCCAGGTTGGCAAAAGTGGATCTGGAGTCCATTCTTGTCGACGATTACACTAGGAGCAACTGCTTTTGTCTACAACGGACCCTTCGATGCATTGAAATACCTGGATTTATTGAAGGAAGAAAATATCAATGTCTTATGCTGTACGCCGACAGAGTACCGGATCATGGCAAAAGTGGAGAACTTGAATTCCTACAAGCTGCCGGCATTAAGATCGGCGGTATCTGCTGGAGAACCTTTGAACCGACAGGTCATCGAGGCGTTCCAACAGGCATTTGATATCAATGTCCGTGACGGTTATGGACAGACAGAAAACACCTTGCTTGTCGGAACGCTTCAGGATATGGAAGTGAAGGCCGGGTCGATGGGCAAACCGACACCAGGGAATCCGGTTGATATCATCAATGATGAAGGAAAGCCGACAGCGGTCGGGGAAGTGGGCGATATTGCGGTACACCGTGATTGTCCGGCATTGTTCCGGGAATATTACCGGGATTCCGAGCGGACCCAAGCGGCGTTCCGCGGCGACTGGTATTTAACGGGGGACCAGGCAACACGTGATGAAGACGGCTACTTCTGGTTTGAAGGGCGGAGCGATGATATCATCATCAGTTCAGGTTACACAATCGGGCCTTTTGAAGTCGAAGATGCGCTCATGAAGCATGCGGCCATCCAGGAATGCGCCGTAGTAGCCGCTCCGGATGAAATTCGCGGGAATATCGTCAAAGCCTATGTCGTGCTCCGCAATCCGGACGATTCTCAAGACAAAGAAGCTTTAGTGAAAGAGCTGCAGGATCACGTCAAGGAGATTACCGCACCATACAAATATCCAAGGGTCATCGAGTTTTTGGATGAACTGCCTAAGACAGCTTCGGGAAAAATCCGCCGCGTGGAACTGCGGAAACTGAATGTGTAAAAAGAAAAGCGAAAGCGCCCATGTAGCTCTGCCGGGCATAAGACAGACCAGAAGAGTGGCGCTCTTTGCAACGGCGCTGGGTTGGCTTATGACCCAAAGAGTTGGGCGCTGGAGCCTGGACAAAGAAAAGCGAAAGCGCCCATGTAGCTCTGCCGGGCATAAGACAGTCCAGCAGAGTGGCGCTCTTTGCCACGGCGCTGGGTTGGCTTATGACCCAAAGAGCTGGGCGCTGGAGCCTGGACATAGAAAAGCGAAAGCGCCCATGTAGCTCTGCCGGGCATAAGACGATCTGGCGAAGCGGCGTTCTTTGCCGCATAGCCGGAGTGGCTTATGACCCAAAGAGCTGGGCGCTGAAGTCTGGACAAAGAAAAGCGAAAGCGCCCATGTAGCTCTGCCGGGCATAAGACAGACCAGCAGAGTGGCGCTCTTTGCCACGGCGCTGGGTTGGCTTATGACCCAAAGAGCTGGGCGCTGAAGTCTGGACACTGAAAGAACAGCTGAAAAATCATATTTCACTAAGCAAAAAATCCGGACAGCATCTACGCTGTCCGGATTTTTTTATTTAGGTGGAGAAATCAGCTTATGCTGGAAGGCATAGATGACCGCTTGGGTCCGGTCATGGACCTCCAGCTTTGCAAGGATGTTGCTGACATGAGTCTTGACGGTTTTCAAGGCGATGAACAATTTATCGGCAATTTCCTGGTTGGTCAAACCGCAAGCCAGCAACAGAAGGATTTCCATTTCGCGTTCGGTCAAATCGTCGTGAAGGACACGTTCATGGCGCATCTGCTTCATCATTTTGGTCATGACTTCGGGTTCGAGAACCGGGGTGCCGTTCATGGTTTCACGAATAGAGTCGGCGATCCGTGACGCTTTTGATGTTTTTAATATGTAGCTGACTGCTCCCGCCTGAAGGGCCGGGTAGACTTTGTCGTCATCCAGAAAACTGGTGACAATCATGATTTTCGCTTCCGGCCACCGGTCGATGATAGCTTTTGTCGCTTCTGCACCATTCATGACGGGCATCACCATGTCCATTAAAATCAGGTCGGGGCGCAGCTCCAATGCCATTTCAACCGCCTCCTGGCCATTCGTGGCTTCACCGGCAACCTCCATATCCTTTTGGGATTGCAAGTAGGCAGAGACACCGATGCGCACCATTTCATGGTCATCCACTAATAAGATTCGAATCATGGGTTTTCTTCCTTTCGATCGGAACTTTTACTTCCACAATCGTACCTTCAGAAGGCACGGAAACGATTTTGCTGGTCGCACCGATTTCAATGGCGCGTTCTTCTATATGTTTTAGGCCGTAGGAAGTCGATTTGGATTGTTCGCTTTCAAAGCCGACGCCATTGTCCTGAATGCGCAGGATCGCGAAATTATCACGCTCGACAAACAGGATATGAACCTCGGTCGCTTTGGAATGGCGCAATGTATTCGATAACGTTTCTTGCGCAATGCGGAACAGATGGTCTTCGGCCCCTTTTTGCAAAGGTACCTCTTCCAGTTTATGCTCGATTGTAAAATAGACTTTTTCCTTCAGCTCACTGACCAACTCGAACAATCCCTGGCGCAGGCTCTTGTCGTGCAGGGCAGCGGGACGCAAATGCAGCAACAGCGCCCGCATCTCCAATTGGGCCTGCTGGACCATCTTCTCGGTCTGAAGCAGCCCTGGCTGCGCGTCCCCACTTTCGGTCATGGAAGACAATAGCATGGATGCAGCGAACAATTGTTGGGAAACAGAGTCGTGGAGCTCTCTTGCTAAACGCTGACGTTCCATGATTAAGCGCTCCTGGATGATTTGGTCCTGTGTTTCCGCACGTTCATTGGCAATGCGGGTCAGACTTTTGCGCTGTGACTCCAGAAGCTTCTGCAATTTCAGGATGGAACTGGATAAATTACGCGGCAAGGTTTTCATTTGGGCAGCTTGGACAACGGTCTCGTCTTCATTGCGCAAGAGTGCCTGGAAAATCTCTTCAATTTCCTGTACCTTAGACCGTGACAAGGATTCGGTCCACCAGGAGATGCCGACAGACAAAGCGAGCATCAGAACAAGCAGCCAAATACCAAGAGGCAGGCCAGCAATGAAATCTTCCCACAGGACCGACCAGCTATTGACTGTCGGCAGTCCGAGCAAGGCAAAAAGGATGCTGAACACGATCAAGGCAAAGAGGGAAATGAAAAACAGGCTGCGGGGCAAAATCTGTCTCATCTGCGGATCACCTCGACATCTCCCATCCAGGTGGTCACGGAAATGATCAACTCGGCTTTATTGCCGGCGTCCGCTGGGTATCCATCTTCTGCGTGGACCGTGCCATTAAGGATCCGTTGGTTGTTCCCGTTGAAAAAGCGGGCTTCTCCCAACAGCGTCGAATAGAAGATTCTTACAGGAATTTCGTAGGGGACGACGACTTGGACTTTTCCAAAACCTTGCCGTATGGAAATCAATGAGGTCTTTTTCGGCAATACGGTTTGGGTGGCGTCCACCAGAATATCACCGATAAATCCCTGTACATGAATATCTTTCCACTCATAAGATTCAATGGGTGTGCTCTGTGCGGCCATGACTTTGTTCTGGATCAGGCCCTTATCTGTAGAGCCTTGGAGCGGTGCAGTCTGCAGCCATTCTTCCCCTTTCCACAACCGGATCAGGAGGTAGATGGCAAGCCCGAAGACCATCAGCCGCAGGCTCCACATCGAGAGGATGGAAACCCCGATGAGGAAGGCGCCCGTCCAAAAGTAAGAACGGCGGTATTTCACTTTATTTCGTAATGCATAGTAGATCGTTCCGATACCAAGAAGGATCAAAAACACGCTGCCGTTTCCGAAAAAAGCAGCTTCCACGAAGATCAATAATAAAGCGCTCAATAGAAAAAACGCTTGTCTGTTTGTTGTAAAATGCTGCATGGCTTTTGCCTCCTTCTTTGTATCAGAAAAAATGAGAAGAAGAAAAACTTCTTCTCATTTCAGTTTAAACAATTTCTTTTTGGTTTGCGCTATTTTTTTCTAAAGATTCCAAGCGTCGTTCCATTGCGGAATGCTCATGGCGTTCTTCAACTTTAGCGCCAAGTGTTGTAATATAAGACGCCATGTCGTCAAATGAACCGATGCGCTCGGCGACAAGTTCCGGGCTCAGTACTTTATCCATCTGATGATGGGCGCGCGTTGCATTTTCCTTGCCCATCAATTGCAGCTGCTTCACTTTCATGTCTTTCACTTTGTGCTTCATTTCCTCGTAGCGATGCTCAAGGCCCGTCAGTTCGGCAATGTTTTCATCCAGGTTGTTTTGCAGCACTTTAACGCGTGCAGCATAAGCCTCGACTTCCATAGCGGCAAAATCAGCAAGATCGCTCTCACCCGAAGACTGAGCCAATTCCAACTGATTTTGGCGCTTGTCGAGCATAGCAGAAGCTTCAGCCAATTCCTTCTCCAGTTTACCATTCAGCTGTGCTTGGCGCTCCACCCATTTTCCTGTAGCTGTTGTCTGGTTTTCTGCTTCTGTGATATAGCGGTTCAATAATGCAAGTGGATTTTTTTCCTCTTTCTTTGCGACGACGGCATCCAGGTCGGTTGCGACGGCAAATTTGAAACGGTCCCATAAAGTTGTCATATTCGTTTCCTCCTTATTTGGTCAATTTGTTCCATTGCTGTTCAAAGTTCGTGAATGGATCGCTTTCTTTTACAGCTGCGACCGAAACGCTTTGGCCATTCCATGCGCGGTAGATCATCCACAATCCGGCAATTGCAGCAACGCCGATCAATGCCGGCACATTCGATATGGCTGCAAGTCCTCCGAGTACGCCGACGAAAGCCCACCAGAATTTAGCCAAGGCCGAGATGCTTCTTAAGTAATAATGCACCCCTGCGTATACGACTAATAGGGATACGGCCAATCCGATGATGGGTCCCAAATTGGAAAGTGCGACGATTCCGGCAATGATGCCGAGGGTGGTTAACCAAAATTTGTTCATCTTGTTTCCTCCTCTCAATTTCTACCCTAATCATACTAAGTGGGCGCATTTTCCAATACGGTCTCTGACTGCATCTTTTACTAGGTCTTGAGGCGTAGAAGCATCTACATCCGACTTTCAGGAGTTCTGCTGCGAAAGATTGGCAGATGGAATGCTATAATAATTTTCACGATACAAGTTGAACTGAAGAAACTGGCTTTTAACTAATGCATGGAGAACAATGAACTTTGTATATGCTCCATCTTATAAAGAAGAAAGAGGCGTTTTTCTATGAAAATACTGACGGGCATTGGCGGTGCCCTATTGATCTATACTGGGCTTATTGCATATCTCGGCTGGGCAGTCTTCAGTTGGCTGAGCAGTTTTGTAGATGGAATCAACCCTTGGTTATTTGCGGTTCTCTGGGTAATTATCGCCTACAGTTATGTCATCGGGCGGATCGGCCACAAATGGCTTGGCTTTACGATTCTCGGTTCGTATTGGTTCGCTTTTTTGCAATATGCGATTCTACTGATACCCGTGGCGAATCTCATCGTGTTAGTGGTAAATTTTAGAGACGATTTGTTTTTCATCGGATCGGCAACGGGTATCATTTTGCTTGCGATATTCATTGTCGGCACTTATTTTGCCTATAGCCCGGTTGTCCGTAAGTTGGAGCTCACAGTGGAAGGGCAAGAGGCAGAGCCGCTGCATATGGTTATCGGTTCTGATTTCCATCTGGGTGTTTTATCAGGCAAAAGGCATTTGCGGCGTTTTGTTGAAAAAACCAACTCGCTTGAGCCGGATGTTGTGTTTTTAGCAGGAGACCTGGTGGATGACGACCCGATTTGGTATGCGCGTTATGGCATGTCAGAAGTGATGGAGCAGTTGAATCCATCTCTTGGCGTTTATGGCGTTTTAGGAAACCATGAGTATTACGGCAAAAAAATCCCGTTATTGGTGCGGATGATGGAAAAATCAGGTGTGAATATCTTAAGAGATGAAACTATTCTAATCGCGAATCGTTTTTATTTGACGGGGCGTGAAGACCGAACCAATGGGAAACGGCGTCCTCTGTCTCAGTTGAAGCCGGAAAAAGGGGGACTGCCCTGGATTATAATGGATCATACCCCCTCCGATCTGAAGATGCCGGTCGAGTTAGGTGCGGACTTTCATATGTCTGGGCACACCCACAAAGGCCAGATGTGGCCAAACCATCTATTGACGAAGCGGATTTTTGAGTTGGATTACGGCTACCGTCTAATTAAGAAGACGCATTTTTTGGTGTCTTCAGGATTCGGCTTCTGGGGACCGCCATTGCGGATTGGAAGCCGTTCAGAGTTGTGGTCGGTCACGATGAATTTCCGGCCAACTTCGTAAGAGGAGTGTTTACATGGAAGATTGGATTACTTCGGTTATGTCAGATTATGGTTATTTCGGAATTTTCCTGCTCATCATGTTGGAGAACGTATTCCCGCCGATTCCGTCGGAAGTGATTTTGACGGTCGGTGGATTTATGACGACAACGACTGAAATGACGATACCGGGAGTAGTACTGGCATCCACTGCCGGATCGGTCCTTGGAGCAGTTATTTTGTACGGCGTCGGTTTATTGCTGGATGTCGAGCGGCTGGAAAAGATCATCGACAAATACGGCAACTGGCTGCGTGTAAAGAAGGAAGATATCTACAAAGCGGACGCTTGGTTTGATCGCTTTGGTGTTTGGACTGTGTTTTTTGGCCGCTTGGTCCCATTGCTCCGCAGCTTGATTTCCATTCCTGCCGGGATGTCGAATATGAAGTTCTGGTTGTTTATAAGCTTCACCACTCTCGGCACCTTGCTGTGGAATACGGTGTTGGTGTTTGTCGGTGAAGCAGTCGGGGAAAACCGGGAAGAGATCATGCGGCAGTTGGAACTTTACTCCAACGTGGTCTATGCATTGATCGGACTGTGTGCAGTTGTGGCTGTCTGGTATTACGTCAAAAAAATAAGAACACGCGACTAACAGGAAACTGCCGGCAATTGCCGGCAGTTTTTTTAATTGTTATAATTATAGGATAATAGAGGATGGAGGGTTTCTATGAAGCCGATCGTATTCATTACGCAAAAGTTGCCAGATCAGGCAGTAGCCGAATTAGAAGAATTGTATGAAGTCCGGATGTGGCCGGAAGAAGACACACCTGCGCCGCGCGAAAAGTTACTGGAAGAAGCGAAAGAGGCGCATGCGCTTTGGACCATGCTGTCCGATCAAATAGACAATGAGGTGTTTGAAGCGGCACCCAATCTGAAAATCGTCAGCAACCTGGCAGTTGGCTACAACAATATCGACTTGGAGGCTGCCAGAAAACATGGCGTGACCGTCACCAATACACCGGATGTCTTAACAGAATCCACAGCAGACCTGACCTTTGCCTTGATGTTGGCTACCGCCCGCAGAATCATTGAGGCAGAAAAATCGGTTCGTTCAGGGGAATGGAAATCTTGGACGCCGATGGGGATGACTGGCCAGAACGTTGCTGGTGCCACGCTTGGCATCATCGGAATGGGACGGATCGGTGAAGCCGTGGCCAGGCGAGCCCACGGTTTCGGTATGGATGTCCTGTACCACAACCGTACGCGCCGGAGCTTGGAAGACGTACGTTATGCCGAGTTTGAGGAGCTGCTGAAGGTTTCGGATTATGTCGTGATTCTGACACCGTTGACGCCTGAGACAGAAGGGATGATCGGAGCGGACGAGCTGGCCTTGATGAAAGAAACGGCCTGTTTGATCAATGTCGCCAGAGGGGGCATCGTTGATGAAATGGCTTTGTATGAAGCATTGAAAGAAAACAAAATCTGGGGTGCTGGCCTCGATGTGTTTGAACAGGAACCGGTGCCGTTGGACCATCCCTTATTGACGCTGCCGAATGTGACAGTGCTGCCGCATATCGGCAGTGCCACTGTTCAAACCCGTCTTGAAATGATGGCTTTGAATGCCGAAGCAATCAAGGCGTGCCTGGAAAATAAATCAGTGAAGAATAGAGTCTGCTGAGTGAGGCAGGAAAAGGCAGCTGACGTTCAGCTGCCTTTTTTGAAATGCAAGAACCAGCTGCCGCTTGGATCTAAATGCGGCAAGGTGGCCCTTCAGCAATGGAATATCGAGCATAGCGCAAGGCCTGAACTTGGGCTCTGCACTTTTTCAACTTTGCAGAAGTTGAAGTTTGGCGTTATTTATTGTAAAATGATTGAGGTTTTGCTGCCTTTATGGCACAGAAGCAAATTGAGGAAATAGGAGGTATGATTCATGCAAAATCATACACACAATGTTTTACTTTATTATTTATATACACCGATTGAAAACCCGGAGGAGTTTGCAGTTGAGCATTTGGCAGCATGCAAAGGACTCGAGCTGAAAGGCCGTATCCTCGTATCCGAAGAAGGGATCAATGGGACGTGTTCAGGAACGATTGAACAAACTGAAGCTTATATGGAAATGTTGAAAAGCGATCCGCGCTTCTCCGACATCGTTTTTAAAATTGATGCCGCTGAAGGGCATGCGTTTAAAAAAATGCACGTACGTGCGAAAAAAGAAATTGTTCATCTCGGACTGGAAGAAGACATCAATCCGAACGAATTGACAGGGACTTATCTGGAGCCGGTCGAATTCTACAAACAAATGCAGGAGCAGGACACGATCGTTTTGGATGCGCGCAATGATTATGAATATGACCTTGGGCATTTCCGTAACTCGGTCCGTCCGGATATCGAAAACTTCCGCGACCTTCCTGAATGGATCCGCGATAACAAAGAGCAATTTGAAGGCAAGAAAATTTTGACGTATTGCACAGGCGGAATCCGCTGTGAAAAATTCTCTGGCTGGCTTAAAAAAGAAGGTTTTGAGGATGTCGCTCAATTGCACGGGGGAATTGTCACTTATGGAAAAGACCCTGAAGTGAAGGGTGACCTATGGGATGGCCAATTATACGTATTCGATGAGCGGATTGCTGTACCGGTAAACCAATTGGAACACGTGATTGTCGGCAAAGATCATTTTACAGGCGAACCTTGCGAACGCTATGTAAACTGCGCAAATCCAGATTGCAACGCGAAGATTCTGGCTTCTGAAGAAAACGAGCACAAGTATATGCGATCATGTTCAGACGAGTGCCGCGAACATCCACGCAACCGTTATGCTTTCGAACACGGTTTGACTGGGGAGCAGGTACAGGCGCGTCTGGATGCCTTGAAAGAAACAACTGAAGTATAAATGAATACAAAAGAAGCTGCCGATTGATTCGGCAGCTTCTTTTTTTGTTCGCTTTATTTTTCGACTTCTTCCTGGCAGTCGAAGCAGACCAATTCCCCGTCTACATAAACTCCATCGAGAAAACCATCACGGCAATAGACGTCTTTGCCACAATTACTGCATGGCCCGATCAGCTCAAGCATCCTGTAAACCTTCGGCGTAGATGTACATCGCGTCTTTCAGGTATTTAGCCAAGCCTTTGCCGTGCTGGTCGATATTGTTGGCGAAACGGCTATCTGATGCATATAGATCGCCAAGGCCACGGAACATTTTCGGTGAGCAGTCATAGAAACGATTCAAAAGCGTATAATATGCTTTCATTTCCTGTTGGACGGCATCCGTCTGTGGATGCAGGTGCATCAAGCTGGCGACCGTGTTGTAAATGCGATCCCCTTCGCGGTTGATCTCATCTAAATCTTCTTCTTCTTTTTCCACTTGTACCGGCTCGCTCATTGTTGCGGCAGGTTCTTCGTATAGAGCTGTTTCAACGGGTGCGACCGCAACGGCAACAGCTGACTCTTCACCGTATCCGCCGGATGCAGCCTGCAAGGATTCCAGCTGCGGTTCAACCGGTTCCAAAACAGATATGCCGGTGTCGGGTTTTTGGTATTTCTTCATCAAGTCTTCTGCTTTACTGCTCGCGAAAGCGGAAAACCGTTCGGTGTCGGTCAAACTCTGTGCACCCTGCAGCTCTTGCTGGGTCAGTTCCGCATTGCGGATCAGATTTTCGATGCGGTGTTTTTTCTGTTCCAGCAACTCAATGTGCTGCGACAATGCGTATTCCCGATCAAAGCCATCAGCTACCAGCTCCTGGATTTTCTTTAATGAAAAATCCAGTTCCTTCAAGAATAAAATCTGTTGAAGCAATTTTAAATCTCCACCATTGTAATAACGATATCGGTTCGTTCCGATATTTGATGGTTTCAATAAACCGATGCTGTCATAGTGATGGAGAGTACGGACACTGACGCCCGCTATTTTTGCTACTTCTTGTACTTTGTACAATCTAATCACCTCTCTCTTTAAAATACACTATAACGCACCGTCAGTGTCAATAGTTTAGGGAAAAAGACGTGAAAATGTATTATTTCTTTCTTATAGCAGTGTAGAAAAGTCGAAGAACTGGGTGTCGGCATCTACTACCTGCTTTGAAATGGATTCGCGTTGTTCGGCAACGGCTGATATTGCATTAGAAAGTACAGTTCAAAACCTTTATGCAAAAACAATCCTCTTGAATTGCCCCTTTAGAAATCAGTATAGAGTATAAGGATTAGCTTATAGAAAAATAAAAAACAGATATTTCAGAAATCTCCTAGGATTTACTAGATATCTATGAAATAATGAAGTTGAAAGCGCTCTCATTAATCGCTATAGGAAAGGGGCAATGACAATGAAATTGACCAATTTTGTAAACGGCAAATGGCAGCAGGCTGAACAGGCGAAATTCCAGCCCGTACTGAACCCGGCAAATGGGGAAGAGTTGGCGCAAGTGCGCATGTCTACCGCAGAAGATGTCGATGCAGCGGTAAAAGCGGCCCAGACAGCACAGAAAAAATGGGCGAAAGTTCCGGCACCCAGGCGTGCGGATTATTTATATGAAATCGGGCGGCTGATGAAAGAGAGAAAAGAACAGCTGGCTCAAGTGTTGACCAAAGAAATGGGGAAGGTCATCGAAGAAGGGCGTGGCGAAGTTCAGGAAGGAATCGACATGGCCTATTATATGGCCGGGGAAGGCAGGCGACTGTTCGGTGAAACGACGCCATCGGAACTGGCGGACAAATTCGCGATGAGCATCCGCTCTCCGATTGGTGTGGTGGGGCTGATTACTCCATGGAATTTCCCGATAGCCATCGCCACCTGGAAATCGTTTCCGGCGATTGTGGCCGGCAATACCTTTGTTTGGAAGCCAGCAACCGAAACGCCGATGATGGCTTATGAAATGGCGAAGATATTTGAAGAAGTCGGCCTTCCCGAGGGCGTCGCGAATATTGTCTTTGGAGCTGGTTCAGAGGTCGGGACCGCACTTATTGAACATGAAGGCGTGCGGGTCATTTCATTTACGGGATCGACTGAGACAGGACGCAAAGTGGCAGAAGCGGGAGGACGCAACCTGAAAAAAGTATCACTTGAAATGGGCGGCAAAAATGCTGTCATTGTCATGGAGGACGCTGACCTGGATTTGGCTGTGGAAGGAATCTTGTGGAGTGCATTCGGTACTGCCGGCCAGCGCTGTACGGCCTGCAGCAGGGTGATTGTCCATGCAGAAGTCAAAGAGGAGTTGCAGAAACGTCTGCTGTCGAAAATGGAAACCTTGACGATCGGCGATGGCACAGATGAATCGATTAAAGTGGGACCGGTCATCAATCGGAAAGCCCTTGAAAAAATCCATTCCTATATCACGATTGGCCAAGAAGAAGGAGCCAGCCTTTTAGCAGGTGGAGAAATCCTGACAGGCGGCATCTATGATAAAGGGAACTATTACGCTCCGACATTGTTTGCGGATGTGACGCCGGATATGCGTATTGCGCAGGAAGAGATTTTTGGTCCAGTCGTATCGATGATCGAAGTCTCGAGTTTTGAAGAGGCTATTGATGTCAATAATGGTGTGATCTATGGTTTGTCCAGCTCTATCTATACGGCTGATGTCAATCGTGCGTTCAAAGCTCAGCGTGATTTGGATACGGGGATCGTCTATATAAACGCAGGAACGACAGGAGCAGAAATTCACTTGCCGTTCGGCGGGACGAAAGGCACTGGCAACGGCCACCGCGATTCCGGCGTTGCGGCATTGGATGTCTTTACGGAGTGGAAAAGCGTCTATGTCGATTACAGCGGTAAATTGCAGCGTGCCCAAATCGATAATGAAGTTTAAGGGAAAGGGGATAGAGAGATGAAAGTCGTCGTATTAGGTGCAGGCTTGATGGGGAAGCAGGCGGCTCGGGACTTGGTCGCTGACGATGCTGTGGAACTGGTAATCTTAGCAGATCGGAATACTGAACAGGCCACACTCTTCAAAGACCAGCTCGGCAGCAGCAAGCTGGAAGTGCTGGAATTGGATGCGGCCAATGACGAAGCATTGGCCGCAGTTATTGCAAAAGGAGATATCGTCATTAATGCGCTTTTCTATACCTTCAATGAAAAAGTGGCGGCTACTGCGCTTGAATGCGGTGTCCACGCTGTCGATTTGGGCGGCCATATTGGCGGAGCGACGGATGCTGTGCTGGAATTGCATGAACAGGCACAGCAAAAGGGTATTACGCTCATTCCAGACTTGGGGGTAGCGCCTGGAATGATCAATATCCTTACGGGTTATGGTGCCAGCAAGCTTGACCAAGTATCGGATATCCGTTTGTATGTCGGTGGCATTCCCGTTCATCCGGAACCGCCGCTCGAATACAATCATGTTTTTTCGCTGGAAGGCGTGTTCGACCATTACACGGATAAATCCCATGTCATCCGTGAAGGGAACCTGTTGGAAGTTGAATCCTTATCTGAAATTGAACATGTCGAATTTGAAGGCTTCGGTGAGTTGGAAGCCTTCCACACATCTGGAGGAACGTCGACGTTGACGGATACCTTCAGCGATATAAATTCACTGGAATACAAGACGTTGCGCTACAAAGGCCATGCTGAGAAATTTAAACTATTGGTTGATTTAGGATTTACCGACCGGACAAAAACAGTCCAAGTGGAAGGGCATGAAGTGAAGCTACGTTCGGTCTTGAAGGCTGTGTTGGAACCCATAACGGCACTTGGGGACAAGCAGGATGCCGTTGTTCTGCGGGTGATGGTGTCAGGCGTGAAGGCTGGAGAGGATATCAGCTATGAATACAATATGGTGACGGTGAAAGATCCTGATACGGGCGTTACCGCAATGGCGCGTGCGACCGCCTATACCATTTCAGTTGTCGCACAGATGATCGGCAAAGGCATAATCGATAAGGCGGGTGCCTACCCACCGGAAATGGTTGTGCCAGGAGATGAATATATTGCAGAGATGGCAAAGCGCGGCGTGGAAATCAAAGAAACCGTTCATCGTTCAGCTCTTCAGAATTAAAGGTTTGTGTGTATCTATAGAATGAAGAGCGCTAAAGTATGTACAGTCAAGAAGTAAAAGAGGGATGGCCCCAATCGGTGCCATCCCCCTTTTCAATTCCTATAGAAGTTCTTCCACTTTTTTCGGGACCAGCATTTTCAGGCTGCCAGGCTGAATCTCGATGTCGAGTGGCGTGGTCAAATAGATTTCGCCATCGGTATCCACGTCGAGTTCTTCTTCTGTTTTGATGGAAATGGATTTTCCCTGGTAATGGGTGATATGCTCCAATTCCTCTGCGACCACTTCAGGCTGTGATAAAGAAAACCACTCTCGCAAAGCGGCCAAAGATGAAGTTTGGATAATAAACAGGTCCAGCAGCCCATCTGCCGGGTCAATCGTTGCGAGTGGAAAGTTATGCGTACCGATCGACTTGCCATTCATGACAAGCACCAGCACACCCTCCTCGGCATAGCTGATTCCGTCAATCTTCAAATGCACTGGAAATGGTTCTGCCTGCCGCATTGACTGCAGCGCGCTCATGAAATAGCTGATTTTTCCATAACGTTCTTTCAGGTGGGGATCAATGTTTGAAGAAGCATCCGTAATCAGGCCGATTCCGGCAAAATTGAGAAAAGAGCCGCCGTTGATTTTTCCTGTATCGATCTCTTTGATTTCCCCATTGACCAATTCTGAAGCCGCTAAGTCCAAGTCCAAAGGAATGTTCAAGGTACGTGCGAAATCATTACAGGTACCACTTGGAATAATAGCCATTGGAGGCGGAGCGGGAACGGAGGCTAAAGCACGGACCGCAGAATGGACAGTTCCATCACCACCGGCAATAAACAGAATATCCGCATGCGTTGCAGCAGTTTGACAGGCATTCTCGAATTCCTCCGGCGAATCGGTTTTGATCAGCTCGAGTGACTTGGACACTTCAGCCAGATGAGGTACAGCCAGTCGCAGAACCGCGTCTACCGTAGACGCTCCTGCATTGCCGTTATACAATAATACGGAACGATTGAACTTAGGCATTTCATATGTCCTCCTGTACTTCTATTTGTTTATGTAATTCCACTAATCCAGATTACATAAACAACGGAAGCCAGTAAAATGAAAGCAACTATAAAAAAGAGGTGCCACTATGACAATTAAATTATATTACCAGGATTCGAAAATTTCAGAAGTTCAAGTGAAGGTGGTGGACAGCAGAAAGGACGCAGCCGGCTATTACGCCATCCTGGACCAAAGCTGCTTCTATCCTGAAGGTGGAGGACAGCCGGCAGATACAGGGGAGATTGGACCTGCCAAAGTCCTGGATGTACAGTCGGTCGAAGGAAAAATCCGCCATTACACGGATATCCAACTGCCGAAAGACAGCTTTTCTGCCCAACTGGATTGGCAGAGAAGGTGGGATCATATGCAGCAGCACGCGGGGCAACATTTATTGAGTGCTTTGCTTGAAGATGATTTCGGTTTCAAGACCCAAAGTTTTCATTTAGGAAAAGAGCGGGTCTCCATCGATTTGGATTTAGATTCGGCAACAAAAGAACAGTTGCTGGCAGTCGAGAATAAGGCGAATCATTTAATCCGCCAATGCCTTTCGATTTCCGATCGCTGGGTCACTTCCGAACAAGCAAAAGAGCTGAATCTGAGAAAGCCGCCGGTAGTGGAAGGCGATATCCGGCTGGTTGAAATTGCAGGAATTGATTTCAATCCCTGCGGAGGAACCCATCCCAACAATACAGCGGATATCGGTTTGTTGAAGATCATTTCCACAGAGAAAGCCAAAGGCGGAATGCGGGTTTATTTTTTATGCGGTGATCGTGCCTTGCATCATTTCAACTTTCTGATGGAAACGACTGATAAACTGGTGGCTCAACTGAATGCACCGGCTGCCGAATTGCCGGAGGCAGCGAAAGCTCTGCTGGCTGACAAGGCATCTGCTGACAAAACCATCAAAAATCTTCAGGAACAGCTGTTGAACCTGGAAGCTGAGACGATTAATCCGGCTGATGGAATTGTAGAAAAGCTCTTTGAAGGCCGCCCGATTAAGGAACTGCAACAGCTTGCCCGCTTGGTGATTGGTAAAAATCCTTCAGTAACCGTACTGTTCATCAGCACTTCAGAAGGAGATGTGCGCTTTGTCTGTGCAAAAGGAGAACAGGCGCCGGGTGATATGCGTGAAGTGCTGCAGCAACTTTTGGCGTTGACTGAAGGCAAAGGCGGTGGGAACGCACAATTTTCTCAAGGTGGCGGTGCTACCGATAAATCACCGGAAATATTCAAGGATGTTTTCCGGACAGCCATAAAAAATTTCAAATGAAATGTGTAACTTTTCCAGTGCTTCTCTGTCTAATGGATAAAGGGATGTCTGAAAGGGCGTGAGTGGTCATGAAGAAGAAAAAAATCTGGCTCATTGCTGCCATTGCGATTGCAGTTGCCGGTCTGGCGTTTGTTTTTTTCAATGATAAAGTATCAGTCAGTGCTTCCTCTGTCGCTTTAGCAGAGCAGGGATGGAAGGCCAATTTTTCTTCATCGCTCCATCAGGAGGCCGTTGATAAGGGGTATATATACATCACGGATGAAAATGGTGACCGTGTCGACACCGAAATATTTATCCATGAAAATGGAAAGACGCTGGAAATTCGAGGGATTCCAATAGGTGAATACCAGTTGCATATCAAAAACGCAGCATTAAAGAACAGTTTTATGAAAAGTTTAGTGGATACAGAAGTTTCTTTCGCTGTACAGGAACAACTGGAAAAACTATCGGGTGAAGAAGAGTTGCGGAACTATTTCGCGCGTCTGATGGAAATGCAGCAAAACAACCGGCAATTCGGAGGTATCATGCAGGAAGGCAGTGAAGAGACCGCAGAATCCGCCGACTCTGCAGCAGGTGAAAGCGGAAGCTCGGGAGCGAATGGGGATTATTCGACTACCAATAACCAGGTGGAAGGTGTGGATGAAGCCGATCTTGTGAAAACGGATGGTTCGTATATCTACTCCATCAGTGAATCGCGTGTGGTGATTTCTGATGTCCGAAATCCGCAGGAGATGGTTGTCGCAGCTGAGCTGCCCTTTACAGAAGAAACCTACCCGCAGCAGCTTTTCTTATCGGAAGATACATTGGTGGTCATGGGAAGCCGTTTTTCAGCCATGCCAATCGATAACTTTCAGCTGCCGCAAAGCCAATTGCCACATTTAGGCATCACCTCTGTCTATTTATATGACATCAGCAGTCCTGAATCCCCCCAGCTGATCCGAGAATTCGGCGCTGAAGGAAATTTAAGTGGCGCAAGGCTGGCAAACGATGTCCTATACTTTGTCACCAACGTCTATCCGGATTATTGGGTTCTGGAAGAGCAGGATGAACCTGAACTGCGGCCGCATCGGTATGACTCAAATGACGGAGGCGAGCTTCAGCCTCTGCCTTATGACAGCATCGCGGTTTTGCCGGGGACTATGGAGGGCAGCTACAGCGTCATTACAACCATCGATTTGAATGCTCCTGAAACCAACGACATCTCGACAGAAGGGTATTTAGGAGGCAATGAGCAGCTTTACATGAATGAAGAAAGTCTTTATTTAACAGCTTCTGCTTATGTCCCATTGGATGAGGAGCAAATGCCAGGCAACAGGGAAATGGCTATCTGGCTGCCACAGCAGGCAAATACTGAAGTCTTTAAATTCAGTTTGAGCGGAACAGCTGTCGATTTTCTGGCTTCTGCAGAAATAACAGGTTCCTTGCTCAACCAGTTTTCCATGGATGAATACAATGGCTACTTTAGGGCAGTAACGACAGAAGGAATTGCATGGGACTTGACTTCCCCGTCGAAGAATCATCTGTTCATCCTCGATGGGCAGATGAACCAAGTGGGATCGGTGGAAGATCTGGCTCCCGGAGAACGGATCTATTCAGCCCGTTTTATTGAACAAAAAGCCTACATGGTGACCTTTAAAGAAACCGATCCGCTTTTCGTCATTGATGTTTCTGTCCCATCTTCTCCAGAAGTGCTTGGAGAACTGAAAATACCGGGCTTCTCAAATTATCTTCACCCGTTGGATGAGGATCATTTGATCGGCTTTGGCTATGATACGAAACTGGTGCCAGTAAAAGGTGGAGAACCTCGGGTTGTGACAGGCGGCATGAAAATTTCTTTGTTTGATGTCAGCGATTTTACTGACCCACTGGAAAAAGATACAGAGATTATCGGCGGACCCGGAACCTATTCGGCGCTCCAATATGACCACAAAGCATTGTTTACGCATCAGGAAAAAAACCTGTTTGGTTTTCCTGCTGCGCTATACGCAGAAACTGGTGGTGACTATGTGGAGTTTGAAGGGGAAGGTGCACTGATCTACACCATTACACCAGACGGAATTTCACAAGCCGCAAATTTAATTGAACAAACCGATGACCAATACGAAGACTGGAATACGGCCATTCAGCGCATCCTCTATGTTGGCGGGGAATTGTACACAGTGGCGAATGGTGAAATCAAAAGCTATGGATTGGATACATTCGAACCAATCGGTAGTCTGGTATTTGATAGATAGCGGGAAGAGGCGGATTTTTATCGCTCTCTTCTTTTTTTATGTTTTTAATTAGCAGAAAAAGGGAAGTTGAGAAGTATTCTGAAAACTATAAATGGAGGGATATCGATGAAAGCAGTAACGTTTCAAGGAACAAAAAATATGCAGGTGAAAAATGTTAAGGATCCTGAAATTCAGAAAAAAGAAGATATCATTGTAAAAATAACTTCAACCGCTATTTGCGGTACAGATTTGCATATTTATCAAGGTGCATTGCCGACAACAAAAGACACCGTCATTGGCCATGAGCCAATGGGGATTGTGGAAGAAGTCGGACGGGATGTCACCAAAGTGAAAAAAGGCGATCGCATCGTCCTTCCTTTTAACGTCAGCTGTGGCCACTGTTTTTATTGCAGCAATGAATTAGAGAGCCAATGCGACAACTCAAACGGCAATCCCCATTTCGATACGGGCGGGTATTTTGGGTTAACGGAGCGCTATGGCGATTATGCAGGAGGGCAAGCTGAGTATCTTCGCGTACCTTATGGCAATTTCATGCCTCTTGTTATTCCTGAATCCTCCGAATTGGAAGATGAATCATTGCTGTTCCTATCAGACGTCTTGCCGACAGCCTGGTGGAGTGTTGAAAATGCCGGTGTGAAAAAAGGGGATACTGTAGTCGTTCTGGGATGTGGCCCGATCGGACTCATGACACAGAAATTTGCTTGGATGCAAGGCGCGAGCCGCGTTATTGCAGTGGATGAGATTCCTTACCGAATGGAACTTGCCAAAAAAATGAACAATGTAGAAATTGTTGATTTCAGTAAACATGACAACACGGGCGCGCTGATCCACGAAATCACGCAGGGTGGCGCGAATGTCGTCATCGATTGTGTAGGGATGGACGGTAAAAAGTCACCGGCCGAAGCTGCACAGCAAAAGCTGATGCTGCAGGGCGGTACGCTCAGCGCCATTGATATCGCAAAAGACGCTGTCAGCAAATTTGGTACCATTCAATTGACTGGTGTTTACGGACTGACTTACAATATGTTCCCGCTTGGTAACATGTTCGAACGGAATGTCACCTTGAAAATGGGACAGGCACCAGTTATCCACTTGATGCCGATGCTGTATAAAAAAATCGAAAATGGCGAATTTGACCCGCGCGAAATCATTTCGCATATCGTGCCGTTGGAAAGTGCCAGTGAAGCTTATCAAATCTTCAATGACCATCAGGACAATTGTACGAAAGTCGTCCTGAAACCATAACTTCCCACATACGATAAAAGTTTTATTAAACGCCCCGATTTACTGGGGCGTTTAATTTTTTGCCTATGTGCGTTATGATGAGTACAGAAACCGACAGCGAGAGGAGAGACGCATGTGGCGCAAATAGGAGAGACTAGGCGTGAACTCGCGTTGGATTGTTTTTTGCTGGCTGGCAGAATCATGATGGAAAGTGGAGCTGAAACCTACCGTGTCGAGGATACGATGATCCGGATGGCGGTATCACAAAATATGGTGAATTCCCACTGCTTCGTAACACCCACAGGTATCATGTTTTCTCCAAGTGAAGAGCTTGCTACACGATTTGTCCGCATCAATAACCGGAGTACCGACTTGGAACGGGTGGCGCTTATCAACTCGGTTTCACGCAAACTGGTATCCGGTGAATATACATTGCAACAGGCTTATGATGAAATGATGATTATTGACCAAACCAATTACCGAACCAGTGTATGGGTGCAGACACTGGCTGCTTCAGTGGCGAGTGCCTGCTTTTTTATTTTATTGGGTGGCAGTTGGTCCAATATTCCTTTTCCTTTTGTGATCGGCGGAATTGGGTTCATCATTGTGGAAGCTATACTGATTGAAACACGCGTAAAGATTTTTGCTGAATTCATCGGCGCTTTTGTCATCGGAATACTCGCGTCCATCGCTGTTTATACCGGAATCGCGACAAATTTGGATACGTTGATCATCGGTTCCATCATGCCGCTGGTTCCGGGATTGCTGATTACCAATGCGGTACGTGATTTGATGGCAGGTTATTTCGTATCAGGATTATCCAAGGGAGCAGAGGCTTTTTTGACGGCATTTGCTATCGGCGCTGGAATTGCAGTAGTACTATCATTTTAAGGGGGTAATCAGATGAACTGGCCATTGGAAGCATTTCTCAGTTTTTTGGCAGCAGGCGCATTCGGTGTCATCTTCAATGCCCCGCGCCGGACCCTGGTCAGCTGCGGGCTGGTCGGGATGAGCGGCTGGCTCATCTACCGCGCATTCTTTCTGGCCTTTGACGATTCGGTTCAGGCTTCTTTTGCCGGCGCATTTGCTGTTTCGATCGTGGCACATTTGCTGGCTAAAAAATTCCGGATGCCGATGATCATTTTCAGTATCGCTGGAATTATTCCATTAGTGCCAGGAAGCAAGGCGTACAACGCTATGAGAAACATCGTCGAAAACAATCACTTGGAAGCTATCGCTTTTGCTTCCGAAGCATTGATGATCTCCGGAGCTGTTGCGATGGGGCTGGTTTTTGCTGAAGTGCTGATGCAGCTGTACTTTAAGCGGCAGGCTAGAAGAATACAAAGAAAAATGGGCCTGACACAAGAATAATTCTTGTTTGTCAGACCCATTTTTATGTTTTAGGTAAATGTTGGTTGGGTTGTGCTTTTGGGCGCTTGCGCTTTTCGTGTTGTCCAGTTGCAGCAGCCAGATTCTAGGGTCATAAGCCAATCCAGCCGCGTGGCAAAGAGCGCCACACTGCTGGTCTGCCTAAGACCTTATTGCTCCTGCAGCACTCTGTGCTTCGTCGCAAAGAGATGGCTCAAACTGCCTTTGAGCCATCTCTTGCCTGTCGGAGCTGAACGGCCGTTTCCGCTTTTCTTTGTCCAGCTCCAGCAGCCAGCCCCTCGAGTCGCTTCAGCCTTACCCGCAATGGCAAAAAGAACGCCATTACCGGTAAGGCTTCCAGCGCTTGTCGGAGGGCCGCAGGATGCGGGTCAGCTAACCGTTGCGACAGGAAGTCGCGTTCTTAGGTTAGCTTCTGCTGTTGGCCGTTTCCGTTTTTCTAGTGTCCAGCTCCAACGGCCAACTCCTCGGGACATAAGCCACTCTGGCTGTGCAGCTGAAAAAATGCTGCTTCGCCAGACCGTCTTATGCCTGTCGGAGCTTAACGGCCGTTTCCGCTTTTCTGTCTACCCCAACCACTTCTCCAAATCCCCGGCACTCATCGGGTGGCCGATGATGTAGCCTTGGAGGCTGTCGCAGCCCATGGCGCGCAGGAGTTCAAATTGTTCGTTTGTCTCAACGCCTTCTGCTGTTACTTGGAAGTCGAGGGATTTTCCGAACTGAATCATGCCGTTGATCAATTTTTGTATTTTTTCTTGTTTTGTGATCGACTGTATAATCATTTGATCTATTTTTAATGAAGATATTGGCAACATAAGCATATAGCGGAACGAAGCGTAGCCAGTCCCGAAGTCATCCAATGCAAAACTTATGCCTGCCTGATGGAGAGTTTTCATTTGTGCCATGATCGAACGTTCTGCTTCGGCTTCGAGAGCGAATTTCTCAGTGATTTCGATCATCAATGAACTGGCTTGGCAATTATTGACCTTCAATTGTTCAAGCAGCATCTTCGCCATATCCTTGTCCCTGAATTCACGGATGGATGAGTTGATGCTGATCTGCAGATCGATGTCTTTGGCCTTCCAGTCTTTTAATTGTTTGCAGGCTGTTTCAATAACGAAGCTGCCGATTTCGTTGATCAAGCCATTTTCTTCTGCAATCGGGATGAGCTCATCTGGCGTGACTACACCGATTTCTGAATCGGTCCAACGCACCAATGCTTCGACGCGCTCCACTTTACCGTTCTTCAAATTGACCTGTGGCTGGTACAAAAGCTGCAAGTTCTTACGGTCCAATGCGTAGATGAGCCGTTTTTCGATAAGTGCTTTACGATTCAACCGTTCATGATCATCGGATGTCAACGCGGCAATAGCACTGCCCCCGCGATCTTTCACTTTTTTGATTGTTGCATAGGAAGCTTTGATCAAATGCATGAAGCTTTGCTGATCTTCGGGGTATTTTGTAATGGCGCCGCTGATGGTCATCGGCACCGCCGTACCCTTCAGGTAAATCGGATGTTGCTGAAGGTAATGGAGAAATCCTTCGATAAACCAATTGCTTAAAGGGGTCACTAAAGCAAATTCATGCAGACCGGCACGTGTGATGATGGAATCGGAAAAGTACATCCGCAGGCGCTTGGTGAATTCGGTGAGCAATTCGTTTTCCGTGTCTGTATCGGAAACATCGCGCAGCGTATAGAAACGGTCAATATCCAGAAAAATAAAGGAGAAATGCCGACCTTCTTCTATGTATTCATTGACTACCTGCTCAAGCCGGTGACGGTTTTCCAATCCAGTCACAGGATCGATAAAAGCGATTTCTTCGAGATGCTGTTGGGCTTTCTTATTTGCTGTAATGTCTTTTTCCAGGAAAATATAATACGTGTCCTCACTCGAAAGTTGCATCGGAATTGCTGTCAAATCAACCCAATAAACTTCACCGTCTTTTTTCACCTTTTTCGCTTCGCCGTTCCAGACATTACCTTCTCTTAACGTGGAAAGAATGGAATCTACGAATTGGACTTCTTCTTCACCGTCTCCGAACATATGCCATACAGGCTTTCCTAAGATCCGTTTCGGAGTCCATTTGCTCAATTTCAGGAACAATGGATTTGCATATGTGATCAAAAATTCTTCATCAAAATACAGCAGCATGAACGAGTCATCCAAACCATTTCGTAATTGATTTAATTCTTTAGGGGCAGAGCCGTCTTCATCCGCTTCATCGAGTTCATAGATGGTCATGACGAACTGTTCGTTGTCGGATGTATAGGATTTGGCTACTACTGTTGTATACGCTTTTATGCCCTCGCTCAATTCTATTTCCACATCTTCAAATCTCACCGGTTCCTCAGTATGCAGTAATTTATCCCATGGATGTTTGCTTAATGCTGCTTTTTCGGGATTCATATAAGGAGAAAGCTGTCCTTTGACGGCTTCGGATTCTATTTGGAAAACGCGCTCGGCATGCTGGTTGCACCAGACAATCAAGCCGTTTTTATCGATTATGATGATGGGGAAAGGGATATGATTAAAAACGAGGGTATCAGCCAGTTTTCCTTGCAATTCACTCATTTATTAACGCTCCTTAACCGTAGTTATTTTCATTATAAAGAAGAAAAGGTCTATCGTCATCCTTTTCAAAATAATCTCTACAGGAAATTCACGGATTTTTCACTATCCTTTCGCTGGTAATCGTGAGAGAATAGGCATAAATCATATGAAAATAGAGGTAAGAAAATGTTAAAGAAACTTTTTGTATTATTATTCCTAATTACAAGTATACCTTTTTCGGTTCAAGCGCATACAACTTTATTGTCCTCAACGCCCGCTGAAGGCGAAAATGTAGCTGAAGCTTTAGAGGAAGTGCAGCTGGTTTTCGGGACGAAAATCGAAGAAGGCAGCACAATGACAATTGAAGGAGAAAGCGAGTCTTTCGAATTCGCCAATATTGCTATTACAGAGGATACGATGGTAGGGGATTTCAAGGAAGCTTTACCGAATGGATCGTATCGTATTCTATGGAATATTATCGGAGAAGACGGACATCCGATTGAAGGAGAAGTAGCCTTCGGTGTCTCTATTGAAGCTGAGGAAGAAGTGGAGACTTCGCCAGTCGAGACTGAGGTAGCGGAAGAGCTGGAAAACCCCGTTGTTGAGTCTGCTGAACAAGCGGCTGAAGATGAGGGTGGCGGTAATTGGATGGTGACCGTCTTGCTTGTCCTTGCTGGTGTTTTGGTCATCTATGGAATCTATAAATTACTGTTGAAGAAAGAATGACGTTTTTCACCGCAATTGCCGATGTCTTGCTGTATATCGCTTTTTCGTATCTTGCTGGTTATATCGTGTTGCAGTTTGTACCGGAAGACCGGAAACCACCGCTTGCTGAATCTAAAATTCTGCTCCTGCTCAGTACCACAGGCATCGTTCTGCTATCATTTTTCCCGGTTTATGAACTGGTGGTCTTTCTGCAGGGAAGCCAAGGCTGGGGAGAAGCTTGGCTGAATGCCATTACCGGGTTTCGGATTGGACAGGGATGGTTGATCACTTTACTGCTCAGTATCATCCTGTCTTTCACCATCTATTTTGGGGGCAGCCGGCATACCCAGGGATTGTATTTGTTCCTGCTTATTTTGACAGTCGGTTTCTATAGCCATATTTCGACGCTTGACCTCTGGACTGGATTTGCGCTTCAATCGATTCATATTCTCTTCCTGTCGATGTGGGCTGGAGTTTTGCTCCATGTGGCTTGGTTTACAAAAGATGGAGCGAACTGGCGCAGTTTTCTGGCCTGGTTTACTCCTTTTGCTTTTTTCTGTGTAGCTGCGGTTATTGCCAGTGGAATTGTCATCATGTTCTTTTTCGTGGCACCATCCGATTATGCAAACTCTTGGGCTTTGCCGTATGGACAATTGCTGCTGTTGAAACATATAAGCATCATTCCGGTGCTGCTGGCAGCATTAATCAATGGATTTCTCAACAGACAGAAAGTGTTTCAGCAGTCTTGGTTGAAGCTTGAAAGCGTATTGTTGGTTGTCGTCTTTGTCTTTACTGCTTTTATGAGCAAGCAGGCACCGCCTCACGATGTTAATGATACCTTGCGTATCGAAGGCGGTGGATGGTTTATTGAACAATTGGCTGGGCCATTATACATCCCGCTTACAGCTGGACTGGATTTGACGCTGAATGGCTCGCTGCTGATGGGGCTGAGCTTGCTCTTACTGGCATTGATGCTATTGGGCTTTTCCCGTCAGTTGAATGCCTGGCTGTCCTTGTTGTTCGGTATTGGATTCATCATCTGTTTCTACACAGGATTGATGTTGAATCTTTCATTTTAATTAAGTTGCAGCCAATCTTCCGGGATTGGTTTTTCTATGGAAAGGAGTGGGGGAATGGAACGTTTAAAAGGGATTTCCATGATATTGATCGGGGCCATACTGTGGGGAGCTACAGGTCCTTTGATGGAATGGACAATGGAAGTTTACGGTATCTCTGTACCGTTTCTTTTAACCATTCGTTTGACCGTAGCGGGTCTTTTGTTGCTTCTGTTCCTGAAACTGAAAGGCGTCCGAATTACAGCAATTTTCCGCAATAAGTATTGGGTTCGGCCCTTGCTGATATTCTCGATACTCGGAATGCTCGGTGTCCAGTACAGCTTTGTCGCGGCCATTGAAGCAAGCAACGCAGTAGTGGCGACATTGATGCAATTCTTGGCTCCTGTTTATGTCATTCTGTTTGTTTCCATGACCCATAAAAAAATGCCGCCCAGCTACCAGATCATCGGAATGGTAGGCACTTTAGCCGGGTTATTTCTATTGCTGACCAATGGCAGGCCGGATCAACTGATCATCAGTGGAGAAGCTTTTTTCTGGGGAGTTCTCGTGGGATTGGCTTTTACCTTCTATACGCTGTATCCAGCGCGGCTCATGCAGGAATGGGGAGTTTTGGTTGTTGTGGGATGGTCGATGCTTTTTGGCGGGGTTTTCCTGGGACTGGTAAACCCGGTTTTCCTGTCAGATGAATGGCCGATTTTAGCCGAACCGCCTGTTATTGGGGCAATCATCGCGATCATCTTCATCGGAACAGCAGCTTTCGTCCTGTTCCTCAGCAGCATGCGTTATATCACGGCAGTTGAAACCAGTATCCTGTCATCACTTGAGCCTTTAACGGCAATGGTCATTTCCATGTTCTGGTTCGGCCAGGTCCTGTCGCCGGTTCAAATGCTCGGCGCGCTGTTGATGCTGGTGTTCGTCACGTGGCTGTCGCTCGCCGGAAATACGAAAAAGAAAAAAGGGCGGACTCAGGAGCCGCAGTCTTCTGAATAAACACAGATAAAGCAAAACTAGTTTTGCTCAGACTGTAGACAAAGTCTGAGCAAAATGTATAGCGGTGCATAATCCCCAACCGGTCCAGCCACTTCGCTTTCCGTGGGCTCAGCTTCAGCCTCCTCGTCACTGGAAAACCCATGCTCCTGCATCGCTGCGCTAGCTTCGTCGCAAAGGCTTGGCCTCACAAGTTTCGGCCAATGCCTTTCCTGCGGGGTCTTCAGCTTTCGTCGCTGCGCTGCTCCCACAGGAGTCTTCGTGGCCAGCCCGGTGGGGAGGGTGTTGCTTTAATCAAAGAGAGAAGCTTGCTAGTCAACTTTAGGAAATGTAGTCTCTACAAATCTGGTAGGATTCTTCACTCAAGGATCCGGAGCGCCAGGCGGCGAAGGGCAAAGATATGCTCCTGCATCGCTGCGCTGCTTCGTCGCAAACGAGTCAGGCACAGCCCGACTCGCTTCCTGCGGGAACAGCGAAGTGCCGAAATCCACTCGGGCGCCAGTCCGAGTTAGTTCGGCGCGAGCCCGTGGAAAGCGTCCGCCTGAAGCGCAGGATCCGGTATAAACATGATGAAGTGTGTGTTCATTCTTTAAATGACATCAATATTCTTTTGTCTACAAGCTCAGCAAAACTAGTTTTGCTGATTTCTGCCTATATAATTTTAATGCCAGCGATGCCGCTTAAAACGGCATCGCTTTTACGCGCAAAAATAGAAATCTCTATTCGATATCTGAAAATTATGGCATACTATTCAGTACAAAGGTTCGAGTTTCGAAACGTTTAGGAGGCACTTCCATGAAAACAGTTTTTTCATATGCCAAACCATATAAATTTTATATCGTCATCGCGTTGATTTTAATGCTTCTGGAACTGACGGTGGAACTGATGCAGCCGCTAGTCATCGCCAGCATAATTGATGAAGGAATTGTGGCAAGGGATCAGGACGTCATCATCCAGTTAGGGATTGTGCTGATGGCCTTATCCGTCATCGCTTTTGTTTCAGGGATCGTCAATTCCTATTTTGCGGCGCATGCTTCGCAAAGCTTTTCGTTTGATCTTCGGCAAGCCGTTTACGGGCGCATCCAATCTTTTTCATTGGCGATGTTCAATAAATTCCCGGCTTCCGGCTTGATCACTCGGTTGACCAGTGATGTCACATTGGTCCAGCAGGTTCTTTATATGGGCCTGCGGATTATGCTGCGTGCTCCTTTGCTTGTGGTGGGAAGCATGATCATGGCATTTGTCGTTAATCCTAAACTGGCTTTCTATTTGGTGATCGTTTTTCCATTTTTGCTTATTTTTCTGTATGTCATGGTTAAAAAAGGAGTCAGCTATTTTGGCTTTGTCCAAAAACGTTTGGACCGGGTCAACCGGATCGTCCAGGAGAACTTGCAGGCTGTGCGTCTGATTAAAGCCTATTTGCGCGGCAAATATGAAACCAACCGTTTTGCTGAAGTGGCAGGCTCCTTGAAGGTTGATACGGTGAAAGCTTTCAGGATCATGGAAATCATTTTGCCGATTTTATTATTCGGGATGAACCTGTCATTACTGGCAGTATTATGGTTTGGAGCATTTGAAATTCGGAGCGGCGGAGCGCAGATCGGTGAACTGGTGGCCATCGTCAATTATGCGATGCGGATGACCGGTGCTTTCTCCATGTTCTCCTTCATCATCATGATTTTTGCACGTGCGAAAGCTTCTTCCGAGCGGCTTGAAGAAGTGCTGCTGGCGGAAGATATCCGTGAAAAAGAGGAAGTTGGAGAAAGTGAAGCTATCCGCCGTGGTGAAATCCGTTTCGACAATGTTTCATTCACCTATCCGGAAACTTCCCGGCCTGTGCTGAAAAATATCTCTTTCCATTTGAAAGCCAATGAAAAACTGGCCATCATGGGAGCGACAGGATCGGGGAAATCCTCTTTGCTGCAGCTGATTCCCCGGTTTTATGATGCAACTGGGGGAACGGTGTCGGTGCATGGCGGTGATGTTACAAAATGGTCGCTGCGGGCATTGCGCAAAACGATCGGCATCGTGCCTCAGCAATCGCTTCTTTTTACAGGAACCATATCCAATAATCTTTCCTGGGGAAAAGATGAAGTGGTGCAGGAGGAACTGGCTGATGCAGCCATCAAAGCGCAGATCCATGAAACGGTGGAACGTTTTCCGAAAGGGTATTTTACCCGTGTCGGACAAAAAGGCGTCAATTTATCCGGAGGCCAAAAACAGCGCCTGTCTATTGCGCGCGCTTTGGTGCGTAAGCCATCGATTTTAATTTTGGATGACAGCACAAGTGCATTGGATGTCAAAACCGAGGCGGCATTGTGGGAAGAGCTGGACCGGGAAGAAGCGACAATGCTGATGGTCACGCAAAAAATCAGGACGGCGATGAGAGCCGACCGCATTTTGCTGTTGGAAGATGGCATGATTTCAGCTTATGGGACGCATGAAGAGCTTATGAAGAGCTCTGAACTGTATCGCCAGATTGCCATGTCCCAGCAGGAAGAGGAGGTTGATGAATATGTTTGATGCGATTCGCCGTCCTTTCGGCCATGAACCGATCCTTACCAAGGAAGACTTGAAGAAAAAGAAAGACGACAAGAAAACGGAGCGTGCGGAAAATTGGAAATCGACGCTGCTGAAGATCTGGAAACTGGTGGATGAGCAGCGTTTCCTGCTGATCGTGGTATTGGCGCTTGTTTTCGTCAGCTCGGCTTTGGCATTGCTTGGTCCGTATTTAATCGGCTTCATCATCGATGAATATATTGTTCCGCAAAGCTTCAACGGCATGGGAATTGTGGTGCTGTGGCTGATTGTCGTGTATATCGGCCATTCTGTTTCTCTATATCTGCAGAATTTTTGGATGGTGGGGATTGCCCAGCAGGTGATTTTCCGTATGCGGACGCGGCTTTTTTCACATCTCCAGCGCTTGCCTGTCACTTTCTTTGACAAACGCCAGCACGGAGAATTGATGAGCCGGATGACGAATGATATCGAAAACGTTTCTTCGACGTTAAATACATCCTTCATCCAAGTGTTTTCAAGCATTTTGACCTTGACCGGTACGGCGATCGTCATGTTGACGCTTAGTCCTTTACTGACGTTATTGACGCTGATCATCATTCCGCTCATGTACATTTCCATTCAATGGATCACCAAACGCACAGGCCGTCTCTATAAAGAGCAGCAGAAAGCGATCGGGGAATTGAACGGGATGATCGAAGAAACGATTTCCGGTCAAAAAATCATCAAAGCCTTTTCTCAGGAACCGCGTGTAATGGAAGAATTCCGGGAGAAAAGCGAGCGGCTCCGGCGTGCAGGATTCTGGGCATGGACCTATGCCGGGTTCATTCCTAAAGTGATGAACTTCCTCAATAATGGCAGTTTTGCGATTGTGGCCGGTGTCGGAGGGATCCTGGCGCTGAACGGTTCTGTATCGATCGGTGTCATTGTGATTTTTACGGAGTATTCACGGCAATTTACACGTCCGCTGAACGACCTGGCCAACCAGTTCAATACCGTACTGTCGGCAATTGCCGGCGCTGAACGGGTTTTCTCCATCATGGATGAGACGGAAGAAAAGGATGACCAGGTCTTCAATGTCGAAAAGAAATTGGAAGGCGAAGTGGTTTTCGACCGCGTGTCCTTTAAATACGAAGGAACGGAAGAAGACTGGACCATCCGTGATGTCAGCTTTACCGTCGGCATTGGCCAAACCGCGGCGCTTGTCGGTGCAACCGGTGCAGGGAAAACGACCATCATGCAGTTATTGGCGCGCTTCTATGATGCCAATGAAGGGGAAATCCGATTGGACGGCACACCGATTGCTGATATGCCGCGTGAAACATTGCGCAAACAGATCGCTTTCGTGCTGCAGGATCCTTTCCTCTTCGAAGCGACTGTCAGCGACAATATCCGTTACGGCAAATTGGACGCTACGGATGAAGAAGTGGTGGAAGCAGCAAAAGGTGCAAACGCGCATGACTTTATCGAAAAGCTGCCGAATGGCTACGACACGATCTTGACTGGAGACGGCTCCATGATCAGCCAGGGCCAGAAGCAATTGCTGTCGATTGCCCGCGCCTTGATTGCCGACCCTGTCATTCTGTTGCTGGATGAAGCGACGAGCAGCATCGATACCGTCACCGAATTGAAGATACAGGAAGCATTGGAGCGACTTATGGCTGGGCGTACCAGCTTTGTCATCGCCCATCGATTGAATACGGTGCGAAAAGCCGATTTGGTTCTGGTCATGGAGATGGGAGAACTGGTGGAATCAGGCACACAGCAGCAGTTATTGAGCAAAGACGGCATTTACGCCAATATGCTGGCTGACGCAAAATTATAAAGAAGAGCCAAGTCCAGCTAAATGGACTTGGCTTTTTTCGTAGCATTCCTTACATTCCAGAGGCTATATGATACGATAAAAATAGAGAGGCATTTCATTCAATCGGAAGTTCAATGCCATTGAATGTCAACGCATAAGCTGAGGAGGCATAAGAATGGATTTATCGTTATCTATTGTTTCATTTCCGATAGACGAACAAACCGCGGGGGATATGACGCAATTGCTGGAGGAATTGCCGGAACAGCAAAGAATGGTTCTTCATCCATCCCTATGGAGAGCACCGGATGCGAGAGGCTTTGGTGTAATTGCCTACACGGACCAGGAGGAGCTCATCGGCTTTGCCGCAGCGGCGGATATGGTGGGACTGCACCATTACGAGTGGTCAGTGTTTGTCCATCCGGATTACCGCAGACTTTCGCTTGGAACGGCTTTGGCAGATGGTGTATCCCACGCCTTGTCGCAGCGCCAGGCTGAAAGTGAGTTGGCGGCTTTTGTAGATGATGTGGAAATTGCTGCATTTATGGAAAAGATCGGCTACCAACCGGACTTCAATGAAATTCTTCTTTCTGCTGAACCATTGCCGGAGAGCACTGTGCCTGAGGGGATAACGGTTTTACCGTATCAAGCGGAAGCTGAAGAATTGACCGAGTTGCTGACTGCGGCATTTGATGACACGATCGTGCCGATTCTGGAGCATAATTTAGTGGATCCGGAAAGGGAGATCTGGCTGCTTCGGAAAGAGCAACAGCTGGTCGCCACTGCAACGCTGCTGACTGAAGAAGGAGCATTGTGGGTAACGGCTTTTGCAGTGCATCCTGTTCACCAGGGCAGGGGCTATGGCAAAGCGTTTTTGAAATGGTGCCGGGTGCTTGCTTCCGAGCGGGGGTTGACGAAAGTCCTGCTGGATGTCGAAACGGATAATGAAGCATTACATGTCTACGAAAAATCAGGATTCCTGCGGATACAAACCATTTCTTATTGGAAGCGCGAAGCTGTATAGCGAAAAGCCCCATCCGCACATACCCGATTCAGGAAAGGCGGGTAAGCGAATGGGTTTTGATGCAACACAAGCTGAAAGTTTATCCAGAGGCTGAATCAATTGCTGGTTTGTCTGTATTCTTTATCTGTGCCGTCAGGATATGTGACTTCGATTTCAATTTCAGTAAATCCGTCCTCAATCCCAAAAGCGTCAATGACTTGTGTGATGACTTCGTCATCGGAAGTATCCGTTGTCAGTTCCAATTGGCTGAGTCCGGGTTCAATTTCATCCATGGCATCATTTCCAGATAAATCCGTTTCCGTCATTTGGTTTTTAAATTCAGCTTCAACTTTATCGCGGTCCTCCTCATAGCTGATTTCGATCATATCATCCATATCAGGGTAGTCGACATTGACGCCGAGCTCAGTGAAACCGAATGTTTCGCCACCGATGCTGTCCTGGTCCAATCCGCCTTCAGGAGAGGCATTTTCCGTGCCTCCAGGATCGGCAGGCTGTTCCTGGCTTTCGTTGTCCACAGGTTCCGTTACTTGCTCGTCATCACCACAGGCGGCTAACAGCAAGGCAGAAGAAAACAGCAGAGGCGCCATTATATTTCTTTTATTGAAGATCATCTGATTTCATCCTTTCCCTTAGCTTATACTTATTACTATGCACATTCCCGAATTTTCTGGAATTAATCAATAGCTTATAGAAAAGGCACCAACTGAGCCCAGCAGAGAACAAGCCGAGATTGAACGGAGCAACTTTGATGAACAACTACGAAAATGGACAGAATATCGCCGCAGCAGCCGAAAAGAACATTCGCACAGATTTCAAGGAAAGCATGACTTATGGGGAATACTTGCACTTGGACAAGCTGTTGACAGCCCAGGAAGGGGTCAGTGGACATCATGATGAAACCTTATTCATCATCATCCACCAGGTTTCAGAGCTGTGGATGAAGCTGATTTTGCATGAACTGCAGGCGGCCATCGACAATGTCAATAACGACGATCTGCAGCCGGCATTCAAGCAATTAGCACGGGTGTCACGCATCCAATCGCAAATTATCCAAGGCTGGGATGTGCTGTCGACGCTGACGCCTGCTGAATACATGGAGTTCCGCGATGATTTGGGGAATGCCAGTGGATTTCAGTCTTACCAGTATCGAATGATTGAATTTGCCCTTGGCTACAAAACTAAACATGTGCTGAAGATCTATGAAAAAGATGCGCCGCTTCATGTGGAACTTGAAAAGGCATTCAATGCGCCGGGCCTTTATGATGCAGCGATCCAAAAACTGGCCAGAAGCGGATTTGCCATCGATCAGGAAATACTGGAACGGGACGTCAGTATGGTCTACGAATCCAACGAAAGTGTGCGCGAAGCATGGAAAACCATCTATCGCGATGTGGATACCTATTGGGAGTTGTACCAATTGGCAGAGAAATTAGTGGATATTGAAGATTGGCTGCAGCAATGGCGATTCCGTCATATGAAGACAGTGGAGCGCGTGATTGGATTCAAGCAAGGAACTGGCGGCTCATCAGGAGTCAACTATTTGAAGAAAGTTCTTGATCAATACTTCTTCCCGGAACTATGGGAAATACGGACAGATATTTAGGAGGGGTTTTGTGAAGATTTATGCGCATAGAGGTTGCTCAGGGAATTATCCGGAAAACACATTAGTAGCCTTTCGTGCAGCGGCTGAATTGCCGATTACGGGTGTCGAAATTGATGTGCATTTAACCAAAGACGGCGAAATCGTTGTCATTCACGATGAAAAAGTCAACCGCACGACAAATGGCAAAGGCTATGTAAAAGAAATGACTTTAAAAGAACTGAGGGAGCTGGATTGCGGTTCCTGGTATTCCGAAGAATGGAACGATGAAAAAATTCCGACCTTGGACGAAGTATTCGATATTTTTGAAGAAACCAACCATCGGCTGAATATCGAATTGAAGACCGATGTTTTCCCTTATGACGGCTTGGCCGATAAGGTAATCGACTTGGCCGCAAAGCGCGGATTTACGGATCGTATCCTGATTTCTTCCTTTAACCACGAAGATATTCATTCTATCGCCCAAGGAAAACAAGTGGAAAGCGCCATCCTGACCTTTGCGGTCCTGGTGGATGTCTACGATTATGCCCGTGTTGTCGGGACGAAGCGGATCCATGTTTCCTTGCCATCGGCGTTCAGGAGAATGACTACAGACGCTCTGCGCAAAGGGGCCATTGTCTATGTCTATACAGTCAATGACCAGACTTACGCAGAAGAACTGCAAAGAATCGGAGTCCATGGAATCTTTACGGATTATCCGGAAAAGATGCTGGCGCATTTCGGCTGATTAGGAATCATGAAAAAAGACGAATCGGATTTCTCCGATTCGTCTTTTTGGTTTACCATTTTGCGTAATGCTCCTCGATGGAACCGAGAAGCTGGGTGATCTTCAGTTTTTTGCCATCGGGATAACGGACATAACCATTATAATAGCCGAAACATTGATGGACTTCCGATTTGACGAGACGCACATCGGTTTTGGAAACACGTTCAAAAAACGGGGAGAAGGTCAGTCTGACATCATCGGAAAATTTGCTGTGGATCAGCCACGGCTTCTTATAATCTTCCTTATCGTAATGGAACAGGACATCCTCATGGATTTTCGTCATTTTGCCATTTACGAAAAAAGCGTTCTCGGTCATTCCCGTGCCATCGGTCCATTTACCGCCTAAATTCAAGCCGATCACTTTTCCGAGCGAGCGTTGGGATGCCATTCCCCAGTTCCAGACGGATTCCCGCGGCCAGACGCCGCGGCCGTAATCCAATACGGCGAAGCTATCAAGTTTTTCAAATTCAAACTGTTGGCTGCCGATTTTCACCATCCCACTGACCGGCAGGGATGTATGTTTGCCGGTGAATTGGAAAGTTTGGCGATTCCAAGGCACGACGACGTTCAAGGATTCATAATCTTCGGGATGGGAAATGACTAAAAGCGCTTCCAGATCTTCTCCATCAAATTCTTTGACGCTGACTGTTAAATGTGTAGCGTCCTGACTATATACTGATTCGATTGTCATGGTTTCACTGCGGAAATAGCAAGGATCCAATGCGTTTTCAGATAGTTTTACATGTCGCGTGAAAGGAACTACAATCGTTTTTTCATAAAACCGCTGCGTTTCGTAATTAAGGAAGTATACGAAGCAGACAGTTGCATAATCCAGATGGGAAATTGTAGCAGAAAACAGGATTTCGTCTCCGAACACACACCAATAATTCCATTTTTTCTTCCGCATGAAATTGCCGCGTAAATTGCTTTCCACCAATGGCTGTTTGGCATACCCAATGGCTTTTGGATTTAATTGGCCTCTTGCATCACAAAGTTTTACAAATTCAGTAAGCTCTCGTTCCACATGTTGCATTAAATCCACCTCACCATCATTCTTCTACTCTTATTGTAGCAGAACAAAAGAGGAATATCCGTTTAGGGAGGGCCGGTTCAGCCGAAAAGTCTGAAAAATAAAAATGAATTACATGTCATTAGTCGCAGTTTACTTTTACAAAGCGTCCCGTCTCCACTGGAAGGCAAGTGTTCCTTCTCCTGCATGGACAGCAAGTGATGAACTCAAGTCTCCGATTAGAATTTCAGCATCCGGCATCTCTTTCAACACTTCTTGTTTTAGGCTTTCGGCTTCTTTCATCACATGGCCATGCATGATCTGGAAGTGTCGGATGCCAAACTCCTCGTAATCTTTTTTCGCATGATTGATCAAATATTGAATTGCTTTTTTGTGGGATCGGACTTTGTCGATCGGCTGGAGTTCACCTTCGGAAGTAAGCTGGACAATCGGTTTAATCTGCAGCAGGCTTCCCAAATAATACTGGGCCCCGCTCATTCGGCCGCCTTTGTATAACTGTGTCAGGTTGCCGATTAAAATGTAGTTGCGGAAATTTGCAGTTTCCTTTTCCAGGCGTTGCGCAATTTCTTCAGCTTCAAGTCCCTGCTCCTGAAGTTTGAGGCCACGCTCGATTAAGCCTGACAATCCATAGGATAACGCCAGGGAGTCGATTGCATAGACCTTAAACTCGCTCATTTCAGCGCCGGCAGTAGAAGAGGCGATCGTTCCGCTGAGTTTTGCAGAAGCGTGGACGGCAATTGCGCATTCATATTCTTCTTTGAGTTTGTCGTAAAGTTCGGCAAATTTACCGGCGGATGGTTGGGAGGTTTTAGGGAATTCGGATGCCTCCTTTATCCGTCGATAAAGTTCGTCGTTCGTCAGATCCACCCCATCATCAATGAATTCTTCGGTCCCAAAATGGATGTTCAACGGAACAATGTAGACGTCCGGATGAGCCTTGAATTCCTCTGTTACAAATCCTGTGGTATCCATAACCCACGCAATCGGCTTTTTCATGATATAACCCCCGCCTTTTTAGAATAATTAGAATACAAAAACTATAACATGGATAATATGTCTGCGGTAGCAATAGCCGTCGAAGATGAATTCCTTACAAAGAAGAAGCGCGGAATCGGTTGTTGAATGATTCTACAATATCGGATTTATGTTTAATTACAATAATAAAAATAGCTGCAATCAAAGGCCAGATAATGAGCCAGACCTGGAGGATGATGGCCATTGCAATAAAACCGGAAAAGCTGGCAAGCATCGAAAGTGTGGCGCTTTTGAGCCAAGGATAAAATGCCAGGAAGAGAATGAGCATCGCCAAAAACAAATCCGGCGTTAAGCAGAATGTGACACCGATGAAAGCGGCAATTCCTTTGCCGCCGCGGTATTTGAGCCAAAACGGGAATAGATGGCCAAGAATGACAGCGAGACCCGCAACAGCGATTTCCCAGATCGGGAAATTGAAAAAGAGCCCGATCCAGACAACCAGTGCCCCTTTGCCGGCATCACCAAGAAAAGTCAAAATAAAGGCAGGTTTTCCAAGGATGGCACCGGCGTTCCGCGCTCCCAGGTTGCCGCTGCGCTGCTGACGCAGATCAACGCCTTTCCATTTGCCGATCCACCAGGCTGTCAAAAAATTACCGATAAAATAAGAGAATAGCCAGTATGCGATCATGAGGAAGCCTCCAATTTTGATAGTAAAGCAGAGTAGAAAGGCCTCCCCTGCATAGCGGGAAGGCCTTGATAATAAAGCTTATTTTAGCTCTGCAGCTTCGAAAAGGTAGTCGCTGATGACGCGAAGGCCTTTATCGAAATTTTCAAGATGGAAATGTTCATTAGGTGCATGGAAATTCTCTGAAGCAAGCCCGAAGCCCATCAAGACGATAGGCAAGCTAAGAATTTCATCGAATGCAGCAACGATCGGAATGGATCCGCCCATACGGGTGAACGCAGTCGGTACGCCATAGATTTTTTCATAAGAGCGGCCCGCTGCCTGGATGGCAGGGTGGTCGAAAGGAGTCAGGAAAGGTTTTCCTTTATCGAACTCGGAGATCTCAACTGTGACCCCCGCCGGCTTATGGGATTCCACGTGTGCTTTCAGTTTTGCGACGATATCGTCAGGATCTTGATTCGGCACCAGACGGCAGGTGATTTTCGTGCTGGCTTCTGCAGGCAAAACGGTTTTGATGCCTTCACCTGAAAAGCCGCCAGTAATGCCGTTGACTTCGAGTGTCGGGCGAATCCACGTACGTTCCACAAAAGAATAACCTTTTTCGCCGAAGTCTTCTGAAATGCCGATCTCTTTTTTCTCGTGCTCAAGATCGAATTCAAGCGCCGCAAATTCTTCTCGCTCTTTATCGGAGACTTCGAGTACGTCGTCGTAAAATCCGTCTACTTGAATCAAGCCTTCCTGGTCGCGGAACGATTGCAGGATTTCAACGATGGCATGCAGCGGATTTTGGACTGCGCCGCCGTATAGTCCGGAATGCAGGTCGCCTTTTGGACCTTTAACGTCGATCTGGATGCCGGCAAGTCCACGCAGTCCATAGCAGACAGCAGGGCGTCCTGGCCCCTGCATGCCGGTATCGGATATGACGATGACATCGGACTTCAATAAGTCCTGGTTCTCTTCGACATATTTCGGAAGGTTCGGGCTGCCGATCTCTTCTTCGCCTTCAATGATGAATTTGATGTTGACCGGCAATTCGCCGTTCAGTTTCAGAAGAGCTTCAGCAGCTTTGATGTGCATGAATACCTGGCCTTTGTCATCACTTGCGCCGCGGGCGTACAATTTGTTGTCGCGCACTTGCGGTTCGAATGGAGGTGATTCCCACAGCTCCAGTGGATCCACTGGCTGGACATCGTAATGGCCATAAACCAATACGGTCGGTTTGCCTTCCGCATGCAGCCAGTCAGCATAAACAACCGGATGTCCATCGGTTTCATCGATTTTTGCGTTTTCCAGGCCAGCACTTTCAAATGCGGTGATCAGCCATTCAGCCCCTTTTTGCATATCCGCTTTATGTTCGGATAAAGAGCTGACAGAAGGGATGCGCAAAAACGTTTTTAATTCGTCCAGGTGTGCTTCCCGGTTGTCTTTGAAGTATTGGTCTATCGCTTGAGCGTTCATCAGGATCCCTCGATTCGTGTATTTTGAGTATGAAAAAATTATAACATACCAGGTTTTGGTTTTCGACAAGTGGAAATTGGCTGTGGTATAGTGTTTACTACGGAAAGAGTTCGTAAAATTATGTGTTTAAGGCACTGGAGGAAATAAAATTGTTTATAGCATTAGGTATCTTTTTGGTGATGTCGTTCTTCCTATCCGGAAGCGAAACGGCATTGACCGCAGTAAATAGGATGAAGGTCCATCTTCGCGCAGAGCAGGGTGACGCCAAGGCGCAGAAACTGCAGAAATTAATTGCGAAGCCGGACCGGATGATTACGACAATTTTAATCGGCAATAACATCGCCAACATCATGCTTCCGACATTAGTGACGACTATTGCAATTACACGGGGATGGGAAGTCGGGCTTGCGACAGCTATTCTGACGATTGTCCTTATTATCTTCGGGGAAGTGCTGCCGAAAACAATTGCGGCGACATTTGCTGATAAAGTAGCTTACATTGTATTCCCGGTCATCAGTTTCCTGGTTGTCATTCTGATGCCGTTGACTTGGTTGCTGGCGCAGTTTACAAATATCTTCATTCGCATCATCTCAAAAGGTTCGGTGAAGGAAGCGACTATGACAAAAGAAGAGCTGCGGACGATGGTTGACATTGCATCGACGGAAGGGACGTTTGAAGAAGATGAATCCGAGCGCATCAAAGGGGTTTTGGATTTTCCCCATAAAGACGTATCGGACGTCATGTCGACTCACCGAACCGATACAGTGGGCATTGCGATCGGCTCGACCTATGAAGAAGTTCGCGACTTGATCCTGGATTCCTCCTACACACGCTATCCGGTTTATGAGGAAAGCATGGATAATGTCGTCGGCTTGTTTTATTCGAAGAAACTGATCGAATGGTCGATGAATCCGAACTTGACGCTGGAAGAATTGATGGACGATAACCCGCTATTTGTAGTCCAGTCGGTCAGCGTTGAAAAAGTCTTTAAGATGATGATGGCGAAGAAAAAGCATATGGCTGTTATTTTGGATGAATACGGTGGAACACTTGGAATTGTCACGCACGAAGACATTATCGAAGAAATGATCGGCCAGGATATCGAAGATGAAACTGATGAAGAAGATGATGAACTGGTCTTTGAAATGACGGATACCTTATTGTCATGCCATGGCCGTCTTGAAATTGAAGACGTCAATGACATGTTCAAAGTGGAAGTACCCAATGACCACGACACCATCGCCGGATTTGTCATGCAGCAATTGGGGCATGTGCCGGACGAAGGCGAACAGTTCACCTATGAAAACCTTCACGTTGAAATCAACGAAATGGACCGTAACCGTATTGTGCGCTTAACCATCACAAAAACAGACAAAGAAGAAGTAATGGCATAGCGAACTCCTGTCCTCGGACAGGGGTTTTTTTCGTTCAGGCTGGATTCAACCGAAAAGAAACCCGGTTTGTAAAAAGTTCCCTATATTACACCTTTGTAAGGAAAATGAAAGTAGAAGCGATAGAGTGAAAGGTAAACTTCCGTCAAGATAAGGATATAAGAGAAAGCGGAAGCAACAACAGCTTCGCTGGACAAGCAGAACGGACGGGGGCACGATCATGGAAACCTTATACACAGAATATAATCGGTACATCTATCATTTATGCTTGAAACTGACACGCAATAAAGCCGAAGCGGAGGACTTGATGCAGGAAGTTTGGCTGAAGGTTGTACGCTATGAATCTTCGATTGCTGAAGTGGATCATGTAAAGGCATGGCTGACGACAATCTGCATGAATACGTTCCGTGATCGTTACCGCAAAAATGTACGGCGCAGCAAACACCTGATTCAACAGCCAGAAGGCTTGGATGTTTCGTTGTTGGATCTGATTCCTTCTGATTCAGCCGGTGCAGCTGAATTGCTTGAGAAACAGGATGTATCTGTCATGATCCGCCATAAGATTTCAGAACTGGACACGATTTACCGCACGACGATCCTCTATTTCTACGTCCATCAATATTCGTTGATTGAAATTGCAGACGCGATGAAAGTATCGATTGGAACAGTGAAATCCCGTCTGTTCCGCGGCAAGCAGCGCTTGAAGGACATGCTGATGGAAGACGATCGTACACGCGAATATGTAGTAGCTATTTAAAATTGAAAAAATTTATGTTTTTACACCGGAATTGTTGGAAACTGCCAACAAGTCCGGTGATTTTTTTATGGAAAATATTATAAGGATTTTATTCTCTGACTGGTTATAATAAACAGGAGGGGGAAAGTCCATGAAAAAGAAGAAGTTTCAGGATTGGAGCAGAAGAAGGCGGATTGTTATGGGCACCGTCGGCATTCTGGCATTCCTGTATATCGCAGTCATCGTATGGCAGACTTTCAAGCCTTTGCCTGAAGGAATTTCAAGCGCAGGTGACCTCCATGCAGTTGAACAGGTAGAAATGATTTATGATTTATCTTACGCGCAAGATAAAGAAGGTACGGAAACTGAAAGCGAATTACGGATATTCAATGAAATTTACGACATGATCGATGAGGCGGAAGAATTCATCGTTCTGGATCTTTTCCTTTTTGATAATTACAATGACCAGGATACGGACTTTCCAGCGGTATCGGAAACTTTGACGGATCATTTACTCGACAAAAAAGAAGAAAATCCGGATTTCCCCATCTACTTTATTACGGATCCGCTGAACTTTGGCTACGGATCCTATGAAAATCAATTTTTGGGCACGCTGGAAGATGAAGGCGTCGAAGTCATTACGACAGACCTGGACAAGCTGCGAGATTCTACGCCACTGTATTCGGGGTTTTACCGGGTGATTTTCCAATGGTTTGATGCTGGCGGAAAAGGCTGGGTACCGAACGGGATGTCCAGTGATGCATCTGACTTAACCTTGTCTTCTTACTTGAAGATGATGAATATTAAAGCCAATCACCGGAAAACGGTCATTACGGAAAATGAAGCATTGATCAGTTCGGCGAATCCCCATAATGCCAGCGGCTTGCACGGCAATATGGCCTTTAAAGTCAGCGGACCGGTTGTGAATGATATTTTGGAAGCAGAGGAAGCCGTGTCTCGATTTTCAGGTGGGCCTGAGCTGCCCAGAATCGAGGCGGCTGAACAACAGGGAGACTATCAAGTGCAATACTTGACGGAACGGAAAGTGTTGGATGCTTTGCTTCCGGATATTGAAAAAACGGCAGAAGGCGACACCATCCAGTTGGCGATGTTCTACATCGCTGAAAGCAGTGTGGTCAAGGCTTTGACGGACGCAGCCAATCGCGGAGTGGAGGTCCGCTTGATCCTGGACGCCAATGAAAATGCTTTTGGTACTGAAAAGACAGGTTTGCCGAACCGGCCGGTGGTCCATGAGATGTTGGCTGAAACGGAAGATCGTCTGCAGGTCCGCTGGTATAATGCGGTTGTCGGACAATTCCATACAAAGTCCATCATGATTCAAACATCGGACGAAACAATCGTTTCGGGCGGTTCCACAAATTACACCGAGCGGGCGTTCAATGATTATAATCTGGAAAGCAATATCAGGATTGTGGCGCCGAACGACAGCGAACTGACTGGAGACATGGAAACTTATTTTGATCGGCTCTGGAATAATGAAGATGCCTTATATACATTGGATACTGAAGAATACCAAGATGACTTCACATTTTGGCAGCGCGGCATCTATGGATTCCAAAAACTGTTCAAATTGACGACATATTGAAAAAAGCCTCTTCCGGGAAAACCGGAAGAGGCTTTTTTGTTATTACGATTGTACCGGTTTGCCGGCTGTAATCCATTCTTCAACGTCCCAGACTTTTGTTGCCAGGCCTTCGTAGAAGTCAGGTTCATGGCTTACCAGAACGATGGTGCCTTTATAAGCTTGCATCGCCCGTTTCAGTTCAGCTTTTGCATTGATATCCAAGTGGTTGGTCGGCTCATCGAAAATCAGCCAATTGCTTTCTTCCATCATCAATTTGCAAAGGCGGACTTTGGCTTGTTCGCCGCCGCTCAGCTGTGTCATCGGACGTGAAATATGTTCGTTCTTCAAACCAGTACGGGCAAGAGCGCCGCGCACCTGGCCTTGGTCCATACTTGGGTAAGCTGCCCAAATTTCATCGAGCGGTGTATGCGTCGGTGCTTTGACTTCCTGTTCGAAATAACTTGGAGTCAAATATTCACCGCGGAGCACATCGCCGTCCAAAGGCTTGATTTTGCCGAGCATCGTTTTAAGCAAGGTCGATTTCCCCACACCATTCATGCCGACAAGGGCAATCTTTTCACCGCGTTCGATCATGAAGGTCAATGGTGGCAAGAGCGGCTTGTCATAGCCGATGGAAAGAGCTTCGGCTTCAACGACGTAGCGGCTCGGGCTGCGTGTTTCCTTGAATGCGAATTGCGGATTTGCCGCAACTTCCGGCTTGTCGATACGATCCATGCGGTCCAGTTGTTTTTGGCGTGACTTGGCACGGCCGGTTGTAGAAGCACGCGCTTTGTTTTTCGCGATGAAGGTCTCGGTTTTCTTGATCATGTCTTCCTGTCTCTCGTAAGCGTCCAAATGCTGTTGCTTGCTCAGCTCAGCAAGTTCGATGAATTTTTCGTAAGTCGCTGTGTAACGCGTCAGGCGTGAAAACTCCAAGTGGAAAATGACGCTCGTAACACTGCTCATGAATTCTGTATCGTGAGAAATCAACAGGAAGGCATGCGGATAGTTCTTCAAATAATTGACGAGCCATTGAATATGCTCTTCGTCTAGATAGTTGGTGGGCTCATCCAATAACAATACTTTCGGCTTTTCAAGAAGCAGCTTCGCCAATAGCAGCTTGGTGCGCTGTCCACCGGAAAGAGCTTCAACGTTGCGGTCAAGCCCGATTGCATCGAGGCCTAAACCACGTGCAATTTCTTCGACTTTGCCGTCCAATGTGTAAAAATCTCCAGCGTCCAAAGCGTCCTGCGCTTCCGCCATCTGCTCAAGCAGTTCTTCCAACCGTTCAGGATCGGCATCACCCATTTGCATGGCGACATCGTTCAATTCCGCTTCTTTCTGGTAAAGAGGCAGGAACGCGTCCTGAAGGGTTTCGCGGATTGTGCGTCCAGACTGCAGTTGGGTGTGCTGATCCAAATAACCATAATGGGTCCGTGGCTGCCATTCAACGCGTCCGTCATCGTGGATGATCTTGCCCGTTAAAATATTCATCATTGTCGATTTCCCGACGCCATTGGCCCCGACTAATCCTACATGTTCACCTTCGACCAATCGAAACGATACATCGTTGAAAAGGGTCCGGTCACCGAACGTGTGGCTTAAATTTTCTACTGTCAATAAACTCATTTAATAAATTCCTCCATTATCATAAAAAAAATCGCGGTTACAGATCCGCGAGTTTTTGGTTTAATTCCGCAAGTTTTAGTTCCATTTTTTCCAAACGCAATTCCGCTTTCTCAACCATTCCGGCATGTCCAGTCGTTTCCAGCTTCTCGATATCACCTTGATGGCGCACGTAATCCATCTTCAGCTCAGCAATCGCGTATTCCAATTCCTGCTTGTTCACAAAATCACCCTTATTTTTCTACCATTGTAACACAAAAACACAAAAGTTGAATCCTTAACGATTTTCATTCATTATATAAAACCTGTATAATTCCAAAAAAAGAACAAAAGGAAGTGACTTGCCATCGATACCTTATTATTCGACTTGATGCTAATTATTTTTCTGGGAGTGCTCTCCCAATGGATCGCCTGGCGTCTTCAGCTTCCTGCCATTGTCCTGATGTCGATCGCAGGTCTCCTGGTCGGACCGATTTTCGAAGTGATCCATCCAGCTGAAAGTTTCGGAGATCTGTTCAATCCCTTTATTTCGTTAGCGGTTGCCATCATCCTGTTTGAAGGCAGCTTGAACTTGAATTTCAAGGAAATCCGCACTTTCGGCAAGCCGATCTTACGAATCGTCACACTTGGTGCTTTCATCGCCTGGATTGTCGGATCGCTCGCAGCGCATTATATCGCCGGATTGTCCTGGGCGGTAGCCTTTGTCATTGGTGGACTATTCATCGTCACAGGCCCAACGGTTATTCTGCCGTTGCTTCGGCAGGCAAAGCTGAAATCGCGTCCTGCTGCCATCCTGAAATGGGAAGGCATTATCGTAGATCCTTTCGGGGCGCTGCTGGCTTTGTTTGCCTTCCAGTTTGTGCTGTTCGCCAATGGCGACGAAACAGCCGCCGCTTTTGGCCTGTTCTTCCTGGCATCCCTTTTTGCAGCCGTACTTGGCGCAGGAGCGGGGGGGCTGATGGGGCTGATGTTCGAGAAAGGGCAGGTCCCGGAATTTCTGAAAGCGCCGATGGTATTCGGTATGGTGCTGCTGACATTTGTCGTGTCGGATCTGATTATGCATGAAACCGGGCTGCTGGCAGTTACCGCTATGGGCATGATCATGGCCAATATGAACATCGCCTCGATCAACGACATGCGCCATTTCAAGGAGAATATCTCTGTCTTGTTGATTTCCAGTATTTTTGTCATGCTGACGGCTTCTTTAAGTCTTGATGTATTGGTCGGAATCTTCAATTGGCAAATCATTTCATTTGTCCTGGCGACGTTGTTCGTCGTTCGTCCATTGTCGATCTGGCTGTCGACGATCGGCACTGATTTGACCCTGCAGGAAAAGACACTGGTCGGTTGGATTGCGCCGCGCGGAATTGTGGCATTGACGGTTTCCGGTTATTTTGCGGGAGTTTTGCTCGATGCCGGTTTCGCGGATGCGGAACTCCTGACCGCCCTGACATTCGCGCTGGTCTTTTCGACAGTTGTGGTCCACGGCTTCACCATCGGCTGGCTGGGCAGAAAGCTTGGCCTGGCGACAGCCGACGATCCGGGCATCATCATCGTGGGTGCCAGCCGGTTCGCAACCAAGCTTGGCGAAGCACTGGCTGACTTCAATAAAAATGTGCTGATCATGGATCCATCCTGGGGCCGTCTCCAAGGGGCCCGCCAGGTTGGATTGAAGACTTACGCCGGTGAAATCCTGTCGGAGCACACAGATTACGAAGTGGAATTGACGCCATATGAGACGATGATCGTCGCAAGTGAAACCGATTCCTACAATGCGCTTGTCGTCAATAATTTTGTCCCGGAACTGGGCCGCGCAAACCTCTATCAGACGGCCATCCACCAAGGAGATCCGGCCGATTTTCATTCCTCATTGAGTGGGCGGACCCTGTTCGGAGAGACATGGAACATCCACGAATTGGAGATGAAGACAGAAGAAGGTTATACGATGCGCAAAACGCAGTTGACGGAGCAGTTCAGCTTTGAAGATTTCCAAGGCAAATGGACAGGTGAAAACATTCCGCTGTTTATCCAGCGGCCCCAAGGAAAAATTGAATTCTTCGCTGAAAACAATAAGCTTGAGCCGAAAGCTGGAGATACCATTGTCAGCTTCACTTCACCATCTCGCCAGTCGGATCGTGCACAAGAGCGCTTGGAAAACAAACGTTTCAAGCTCGCCACTCAGTCTAAAGAATGAATTCATACGCTTCTAAGCTTTTCGATGCGTATTGTGAAACAGGGTTTGTTATGATGAAAACAAACGGATTGTTGCGGATTTTATTGTAATGATGCGAATTCAAAAACAGACAACCGACAGTTACTTTACGCATTCTGAGGAGGACATAGGATTATGAAGGTTTTATTAGTAGACGGAACGATTCTGGGGAGCAAGACCGGTGCCATTCTGGAGCAGGTGGAGATCTACATCAAGGAATTCAATCCCGAAATGGAATTAACGATTTTAAAGCTGGCCGATTATGACCATCAATTCGTCGATGGCCGCCCACTCGGCGAATACAACGACAGCATGCAGGAAATCGTCCGCCGCTTTGAAGACGCCGACGGCTACATCATCGCGTCGCCGATTTTCCAGGGGTCGATTCCTGGTGTGCTGAAAAACACCTTCGATATGCTGCATCCGCGCACGATGCGCTACAAGCCGGTATCGATTGTGGCGAACGGCGGCACGTATCAGCATCACCTGGTCATCGAAAACCAGCTCAAGCCGATTCTCGATTACTTCCGCTGCCTGGTGACGCCGAACTATGTCTACACCCACAGCAGCCATTTCGATGAAACCAATACCATCACCAACGAAGATGTCCACAACCGTCTGCGCGAATTGGCGCGTGTCTTCGTGCAATACGCCGAGATGAGCAAGCATCTATCGAAGGAAACGCTGGATAATCATTGATTGATGAGAAAAACCTCCCTGTGTGGGAGGTTTTTTTGTTTGTGTTCCGCTGGAAATGAAATACGTTCCATAAGCCTGGAAATACGACTCGTTAGGAATAGGATACGATCCACAGCCACGCATATATGATCCATTGAGCCCGAAATACGATTTTCCTCCCTATTTGGCTTTATTCCGCAAGTCCATCTCAGGAATCATATATCTGAGGCTTTTATAGTTGCCAACAGTTTTGAAACCGCAACGCTTTAAAATTTTCACAGCGTTCGACCTTGACTCCATCTCCGTAAAGCTCCGGAATTCCTGATTCGAAATAGTGTTTGCAACTAATAAGCGATAATCTTGCAGGGCTAATAAATGAGCATCCTGCTGCCTATGGCTGCAATTGAGGCACCGCCATAAATCGCGGGAATAGACCATTTTCGAAAAAGAGCATGCGGAACAAAAAACACCGGTTTGTAATGGGAAAGTAATGGGTTCGGACTGATAGGCTGTGGGTGGACATTGGTAAGCCAGGAGAAGATCGCATAGTTGGGGAACATCAAATGACGGGTAGGTGGCATGTTGTTCAATCAATTGATCTAATACAAATGGGAGCCCGGAGAGATGGATAACTCGTCGTTCAACAGCTTCGAGCTTGAGGATGCTTGAGGGATTTGTAAATACAACAATGCCGATAACAGGAATCTTATAGTTGGTCAGCTGCCGGATCTTTTTTTCGTGGCGATAAAGCTGATCGTCGGGATTTCTCATACCCATGGTTTCTGTATGCAGTGTGCGGGTGAATTGCCGAGTCGTTCCGTCCATTTCAATGACTCCACCGATGTTTTTTATCTCGATAATGGCAATGAATTTGGAAAAGACACAGACGGCATCCATTTGATGAGAAGGAATAGCATAGTCGGGGATAACTCTGAAGACTTCATCATTTGCATAATCATGCCAGAGTCGGTCAAACCACTTTTCGCCGGCATATCCAGCGGTCCAGGTCCTCACTTTTTCTTTTACATCGGCATAGGTTGGATGATGAGGGGTTCGGGCAAGCAATGCTTCCAAATAAATAAGGATATTAGGCCGCCGGCGTTCAAACAGTTGCAAACACATCATTCCTTTCAAGGGAGTTTAAAATAATATAGCGTTATCGACTAATGAAATCAAGAATATTCCGACTTTATTTTCAAGGTAATGCAGTTTTAACTGGATACGACGATCCATTGGGAGTGAAATACGTTCCATTGGTTCTGAAATACGACTCACAAAAATTTAAATATGTTCCATTGAACGAGAAATATGATTCTGGCGCATTTTTTTCCTTTAAAATCAGAAAATGTTACAATAATCACATCAGAAATGAGGGTGGATCCAAATGAAATCAATCGTTTTAGCAGAAAAGCCGTCCGTGGCGCGTGATATTGCGCGTGTTCTCGGATGCGAACAAAAAGGCAACGGGTACCTGGAAGGCAAGCAGTATATCGTCACGTGGGCGCTTGGCCACTTGGTGACGCATGCCCAGCCGGAGCAGTACGACAACGACTTTAAGGAATGGAAGATGGACACGCTGCCGATCATTCCGAAGCCGTTCAAGCTGGTGCCGATCAAGCAGTCGATGAAACAGTTCAACGCGGTTAAATCACAGCTGCAGCGCGGCGATGTCAAAGATGTCATCATCGCGACAGACGCCGGGCGCGAAGGCGAGCTGGTGGCGCGCTGGATCCTGGAGAAAACGAATACGCGCAAGCCTGTGAAGCGGCTGTGGATTTCGTCCGTCACCGACAAAGCCATCAAAGACGGCTTCAATAACCTGAAAGATGGCAAAGCTTACGAAAACCTTTACGCGGCAGCTGTCGCGCGTGCGGAAGCGGACTGGGTGGTCGGCATCAATGCGACGCGCGCGCTGACCGTCAAATACAATGCGCAATTGTCGACTGGCCGTGTGCAGACGCCGACATTGGCGATGATTGCCGAACGTGAGCAGCAAATACGCAATTTCCAGCCGAAGCCGTATTACGGCATGCAGGCGATTACGGACAAAGCGGCATTCACCTGGACGGACGGCAACTCAACGCAATCCTTCGATAAGGACAAAGTCGATCAGCTGTTCAATAAACTCCAGAATACGCATGAAGGCACGGTGAAGGATATCAAGATTACGCCGAAACGGCAGCCGGCACCGCCTTTATTCGACTTGACCGAACTGCAGAAAGAAGCCTACAAGCGCTATAGCTGGTCGGCGAAAGAGACGCTCAACACGCTGCAGAATCTGTACGAGTGCTATAAAATCGTGACCTACCCGCGGACCGACTCGAAGCATCTGACGAGCGATATGCGCGATACCTTGAAAGACCGCGTCAAAGCGGTGCAGATGGGACCGTACCGCAGCTTGGCCGCGATGATCCTGAAAAATCCGGTGGCCCCGCAAAAAGGTGTGATCGACGATGCCAAAGTTTCCGATCACCATGCCATCATCCCGACGGAAGAAACGCCGCCGCTGCATGATCTGTCCGACAAAGAGCATAAATTATACGACATGATCGTCAAGCGGTTCCTCGCGGTATTTTATCCGCAGTATGAGTACGACCAGACGACCGTCAAGCTGACTGCCGGCGGGGAGACCTTCCAGGCGAAAGGCAATACGATTCGCAATGAAGGATGGAAACGCGTCTACAAAGATGAAGGCGACGACAACGATACGACACTGCCGCCATTCGAAAATGGCCAGAAGCTGGCCATCAAAGGCATAGCCTTGACTGATGGCAAAACCAAGCCGCCCGCTTTCTTCAATGAAGGAACGCTGCTCGGCGCTATGGAAAATCCGGCACAGTTCATGAGCGGTGAATCGAAAGAGCTGATCCAAACGCTTGGCGAAACGGGTGGCCTCGGGACGGTTGCGACGCGTGCCGATGTCATCGATAAGTTGTTCAATACATTCCTGATTGAGAAAAAAGGCAAGGACCTGACGATTACCTCAAAAGGCCGCCAGCTGCTCGAGCTTGTTCCGGAAGACTTGAAGTCGCCGAAACTGACAGCCGACTGGGAACAGCAGTTGACCAAGATCGCCAAAGGCCAATTGAAAAAAGAAGAATTCATCAAAGAAATGATCGTCTTTGCCGAGAAATCGGTGTCGGACATCAAGAAGAGCGACAAGAAATTCAAGCACGACAACATCACCGGCAAAATGTGCCCGGATTGCGGCAAGCCGCTTCTGGAAGTCAACGGCAAGCGCGGCAAGATGAATGTCTGCCAGGACCGTGACTGCGGATACAAAAAGAATGTGGCGATGCAGACCAATGCACGCTGCCCGAACTGCCACAAGAAACTCGAGATGCAGGGCGAAGGCGATGGCAAGATCTTCGTCTGCAAATGCGGACATCGCGAGAAGCTGTCGGCCTTTGAGAAACGCAAAAAATCCGGCCAGTCCAAAGCCAATAAGAAAGACGTCAATAAATACTTGAACCAGCAGGATGAAGCGCCGCAAAATACGGCAATGGCAGATGCATTGAAAAAATTATTGGGCCAAACCGAATAGAAACCCGCTGATGAAGATGGTATGCTGTGAAGAAGAGAGTTTTCAGATAAGGAGAAAACGCCATGGCTAAGAAAATCGCAAAAACCAATGCGGCACGCATGCTCGACAAAGAGAAGATTTCTTACGAACTGCTTCATTACAGCACCGATGACGGCAAAGTGGACGGTGTTTCTGTTGCCGCTAAAATCGGCGCCTCTGCCGACCTTGTCTACAAGACACTGGTGGCGATCGGTGCGTCAAAGCAGGCTTATGTGTTCGTCATTCCGGTTGCAGAAGAGCTGGATCTGAAAAAAGCGGCTAAAGCCGCCGGCGAAAAGAAAATCGACATGGCACCGTCCAAAGATATTCTGTCTTTGACCGGCTACATCCGGGGTGGCTGTTCACCTGTCGGGATGAAAAAACCGTTTCCGACATTTCTTTCAACTGAAGCGGAACAATTGCCTGAAATGATTGTGTCCGCCGGCAAAATCGGCATGCAGTTGAAACTGGCTCCTGCCGAACTGGCCGGTGTGACAGATGCCCAGTTTGCCGAATTAACAGCCTCCGGTCAATGAGGCCTCCATCCATTCTTTTAGAATGGGTGGATTTTTCATATCACACTAGCAGAAAGAAGGATTTGGATGAAGCGTTCGTTGTTTTACCGTTGGCTGTTTTTTATTGTCGGATTGATCGTGCTCGCTCTTGGTTTCACCATGACCATCAAAGGCAGCAAGCTGGGCATCGGACCATGGGATGTGCTGCATGTCGGGCTGTACCTGAATTTCGGATTGACGATCGGTACCTGGTCGGTTATCGCCGGGTTTGTGCTGATTGCCAGCACGGCTTTGTTCACACGGCGAATTCCGCAAATCGGCACCTTCTTGAATATGGTGCTGATCGGGGTATTCATCGATATTTTCAACTTTCTGATTCCGGACATCCACACGCTGGTCGGACAAATCCTGATTTTGTCAGCCGGCATCGTGGTTTCGGGTTATGGCGTCGGCCTCTATGTGTCGCCGAAAATCGGAGCGGGGCCGCGGGATAGCCTGATGATGATGCTCGTTGAAAAGACCGGGCTCAGCATCAGCGTCGTGCGGGCGGGCATCGAAGTGGGTGTCGCCTTGCTCGGCTGGCTGCTCGGCGGACCGGTTGGCGTCGGTACGATTGCAGTGGCGTTGCTGACCGGGAGAATCGTGCAAGTCTCCCTGCCGCAATTTGAAAAGCTGCTGGTGACGCTCATCGGCAGAGAAGAAGAAATTCCGCCTGTGCTCAAAATTTGAGCTGAGCCAGCTTAAAATGATAACAGTAAAGCTTGTTTTTATACCAATGATATCTGCAGCGATGTCCCGTTGGTGGGGCATACGAAAAAGGAAGCCAGTGTGTAATTTGCCTGGCTTCCTTTTGACGATATGGAGGAAATAAGCTGAATCTTCGATCCGTCTCATATAGTTGAAACCGCTCTGCTGATATGGTATAAATAAAGCCGAGTAACTCTATTGGTTTTATTGAATATAAACGTAAAGGGGTATTTTTATGGGACGTGAATTTGTAGAAATCTTTGATGAATGGGTTCATACGTATGATGATTCAGTCAGTGGAAAAGACCAGGAATACAGGGATGTATTCGTAAAATATAATGAGATTCTGCAGGCAGTGGCCGATGCGGCAGTTGGTCCGGTGGTGGAATTCGGTGTCGGTACGGGAAACCTGACCGAAAAGCTTCTTGTCCGTGGCTTGGAAGTGGTGGGAATCGAACCGAATCAGGCGATGCGTGAAGTGGTCGCGGAAAAACTGAAAGACCTGACAGTCACAGACGGAGATTTTCTGGAATTTGAGGCAGGCATCACACCGCAGAGCTTTGTCAGCTCTTACGCCTTCCATCATTTGACGGATGCAGAAAAAGCACAAGCTTTCCAGATTTACGCGGAGCAATTGCCGACAGGCGGCAAAGTGGTTTTCGCAGATACGCTATTCGAATCAGAAGATGCTAAAAAGGAAATAATTGCATTTGAACAAGCAAGAGGTCATGCTAATCTAGTAGAGGACTTGAACCGTGAGTATTACACCACAGTGCCTGTCATGGAAAAGTTGATTACGGATGCAGGGTTTACGGTAGAATTGTCGAAGTTGAACAATTACGTATTTCTGATTGATGCAACGAAAAAATAAGAAACAAGGAGCGATTAAGATGAAAAAAATGAATGTTGAAAGCTTTAACTTGGACCATACAAAAGTAGTGGCGCCATATGTACGCCTCGCAGGAGAAAAAACTGGAGCCAAAGGCGATACGATCCGCAAATACGATATCCGTTTCAAGCAGCCGAACAAAGAGCATATGGATATGCCCGGACTTCATTCGCTTGAGCATATGATGGCAGAACACAGCCGCAACCATTCGGACAACATTGTGGACATCGGGCCGATGGGATGCCAGACCGGCTATTACCTGTCCGTCATCAACCATGACGATTATGAAGACATACTCCGCATTCTGGAAAACACATTGAAGGATGTAATCGAAGCGGACGAAGTGCCTGCATGCAATGAAGTGCAATGCGGTTGGGCTGCAAGCCATAGCTTAGAAGGCGCAAAAGAACTGGCACGTGAAATGCTGGCGAAAAAAGACCAATGGCGCCAAGTCTTCGCGGATGAAGCGATCTAAGGAGAATAACGATGAAATATGTTACTGAAATTCAACAGCTGATCGGCAATACGCCACTGTTGGAACTGACACACAGCGAAATTCCGAACGGCTGCCGCATTTTTGCCAAGCTGGAGTATTTTAACCCCGGCGGCAGTGTCAAGGACCGTTTGGGCGTTTCGTTGATCGAAGATGCTGAAAAACGCGGGCTGCTCCAACCGGGCGGTACGATGATCGAGCCGACAGCCGGCAACACCGGCATCGGTCTGGCGATCGCCGCCATCGGCAAAGGCTATCACGTGAAATTTGTGGTGCCTGAAAAATTCAGCCAGGAAAAACAAGGGCTGATGCGCGCATTGGGAGCGGAAGTCATCAATACGCCTACTGAAAAAGGCATCAAAGGCGCAATCGAAAAAGCCAAGGAACTGGTGGAAGCGGAAGGGGCATTCTCCCCTTCCCAATTTTCCAATCCAGCCAATCCCGAAACCTATGTCCGGACACTTGGACCGGAAGTCTGGGAAGCGCTTAATGGAGAAATCGATGTTTTTATTGCCGGAGCAGGATCCGGTGGCACTTTCATGGGTACAGCGCGTTATTTGAAATCAAAAAAACAAGCCATCAAAACAGTCATCGTGGAACCGGAAGGCTCGATTTTAAACGGCGGGCCATCAGGACCACATTTGACTGAAGGCATCGGCATGGAATTTTTGCCGGATTACATGGATGCGCGCTATTTTGAAGCCATCCACACCATAACGGATAAAGAAGCATTTATGGCTGTCCGCGAATTGGCTAAAAGTGAAGGGTTATTGGTGGGCAGCTCTTCAGGCGCGGCTTTCGTGGCAGCGCTTCGGGAAGCGGAATCCGCTAAACCGGGAAGCCATATTGTGACCGTGTTCGCTGATTCGAGCGAGCGCTATATGAGCCAGGATATTTATGGCCGAAGTTTTGAGGAGGATCATTGATGAAACCAAAAACAAGATTAATCCACGGCGGCATTGTTGGAGATGAAGCAACAGGTGCCGTATCTACACCGATTTACCAGGTCAGTACCTATAAGCAGGAAGCGGTCGGCAAATTCAAGGGCTATGAATATTCCCGTACAGGAAATCCGACCCGCCATGCACTGGAGGAATTGATCGCCGATGTGGAATTCGGCCATGCCGGTTTTGCGTTCGGTTCAGGGATGGCTGCGATTTCGTCAGTTATGATGCTGTTTTCAGCCGGAGACCACGTCGTACTGACAGACGACGTTTATGGCGGCACCTACCGTGTCATCAATAAAGTACTGAACCGTTTCGGCTTGGAATTCACGTTTGTCGATACCGGTAACCTGGCGGAAGTGGAAGCGGCAGTCAAAGAAAATACCAAAGCGATTTTCATTGAAACACCGACCAATCCGCTGTTGAAAGTGACGGATATCGAAGCGGTCGCTGCCTTCGCTAAATCGAAGGATCTGCTGACGATTGTCGACAACACGTTCATGACGCCGTATTTGCAGAACCCGATTGCCTTGGGTGCTGACATTGTTGTGCACAGTGCGACGAAATACATCGGCGGCCATAGTGATGTCGTAGCAGGTTTGGTAGTCGTCAATTCAGCGGAACTTGCTGAAGAGGTCCACTTTGTGCAAAACTCTATCGGGGCGATTTTAGGGCCGCAGGATTCATGGCTGTTGATCCGTGGGTTGAAGACTTTAGGATTGCGCATGGAAGAAGCCAATTCCAATGCACAGAAAATTGCAGAGTTTTTAGAAGCGCATGACGCCGTCGGCAAAGTCATCTATCCAGGACTTGAAAGCCATCCAGGACGCGATTTGATGCAGAAACAAGCAACTGGATTCGGCGGTATGATTTCATTTGATGTTGGCAGCAAGGAGAAAGCCGGAGAATTATTGGCGAAGCTGAAATACTTCACATTGGCTGAAAGTTTAGGTGCTGTGGAAAGCTTGATTTCCGTACCGGCCCAAATGACCCATGCTTCAATTCCTATAGAACGCAGGGGCGAATTGGGTATCGTCGAAGGACTCGTCCGAATTTCAGTCGGGATCGAAGATGTTGAAGATTTGATCGAAGATCTGGATAATGCTTTAAAATAAGTGATAAACCGCCTAATAAAGGCGGTTTTTTTATGCTTTTTTTCTTTGTTAAAACCATTTTACCTACTTTTTATGAAAAAAATTGTATCTTATTACCCGTAATTTCGTAACTCGAAATATACCTTTTCCCCTATTCTTCTGACTATTCTGTCATGGTAAGATTTTGAAAGAAATAATATTCTGACAGTTTGGAAGGGGATGCAACATGAAGAACAGCAAATGGGTATCGATCTTATCGGCTAGTGCGTTAACCCTATCTTTATTCGCGCCAGCAGCTGCAGCGGCACCAACCGAAGCAGTACCATCAGTAAACGACTGGAACAGCGAACGATACGGGGATCGGATCGATATCGACCAAAGCTTGAATGATTTAACGCAGGATGAAAATTTCAAAAAAGAAGCGGATAAAAAGATAAAAGCACAGGCTGATGATGTAACAGACGGAACGTCTGATGCGGCAGCCGATGGAACATTTACAGAAGATCACGGGACGAAATTATTCTTGGACCGCAATTTAGCTTTTAAAGAATTTACACTTCGGAGCATTGGCGACAACGTGGAAATCTGGGTGGCCAATGATTTGGCTTACGGACCGGACAACCCGAAACCGGCTGACGTCGTGACACAGGCTCAGGTGGATAAATTGAAGGCTGAGTTTGACAGCAATATCTATCCGGTAGCGACTGACTTCTTCGGAACACCGGATCAATTGGATGGCTCCAACTCGCCGCTTCCCGGTATGGTCAATCTTCCTGAAGGCTATTACGAAGGATCTGATAAAGTCATCATGCTGGTCGATAATGTCCAGGATGAAGGATGGAACAACCCAAGCTACCCATTCTTTGTTGCCGGCTTCTTCTGGCAGACACTTGAAAATTACACAGACCGCAACATCATCACCATCGATACGAATTCATGGGAAACGCGTCTGGAGAGCACATTCTTCGGGACAACAATCCACGAATTGCAGCATTTGATCCAAGCTGATAATGACCCTTCTGAAGAAACATGGTTGAACGAAGGCATGTCGACATTCTCTGAATTTCTGGGCGGATATGGCCACGGAGAAGGATCGATCAACTTCTATTTGGACCACCCGGAAAACTCATTAGTCAACTGGGACGAGCATGGAACAGCAGCAACCGGCCCTGAAACAATTGCGGATTACGGCCAGGTTTACCTGTTCACTCTATATATGTACGACAAGTTCGGACAAGAGTTCATCCGTGAATTAGCGACAGACGGCGACAGCCAGGGAATGGCGAGCGTCGACAAAGTATTACAGGATTATGGCACCAATAAGACATTCACTGAAGTCTACCAGAACTTCATGACGGCGTTGACGTTGGACAACTCAGACGTCAGCAGCGATTATAATTTCGAAAGCATTGATTTGCGTGAACTGCCGGTCGGTACAAATGGTGAAGTGCGCGGCAAAACGGTAGACTTTGAAAAAGCGAAGACATTCGAAAAAGAAGGTGTTCCAGCGTGGGGCGGCGACTTTAAGGAATTCAACTTCGGCAAAGATGTCCGCGGCCTGGAATTTGACGGCGTCGACTTCCTGCCATTGCAATGGCAAACTGTAGCAGATCCAAAAGGTTCTGGTGCACAGGTACTACACGCAAATAACGGCGACGAAGCAGATCAGGAATTGATTTTCGGAGCAACTATTCCTGCTGACAACGCGACATTGACATTCGAGCATTACTACGATATTGAAGAGCAATGGGATTTCGGTATGGTTCAGGTTTCAACGGACAATGGCGATTCATGGACTTCTCTTGAAAATGAAAACACGCGCAGTGATGTAGTTGAAGAAGGTTACCCGACCATCAAGGAAAATGTTCCTGGATTTACTGGGACGAATGGTGATTGGGCAACTGAAAGCTTTGATTTATCCGCTTATGCAGGACAGGATGTTCTGGTTTCATTCCGCAACCTGACTGACTGGGGCTCAAACAATCCAGGGTGGTTCATCAAGAACATTGAATTAGGCGAGTTCACAGCTGATGGCACTTCAACGGATGTGTTCCAGTCATTGGGCCAATTGAAAGGTGACTATGTCAACTTCACGACAACATTCATCCAAACCAAGAAAAACGGCAAAGAACGCGTTTTCCACGTAGATCCATTTAACGTGACAGAAAAACAGGCGTTGGATCTCAACCAGGTTCTTCGTGAAGGCAATGTGAAAATGATCACTTCTTACGCTGCAGAAGAAGGGCAAAAAGAAGCGAAAGAATTCACGTATGAAGTAATCTATAAGCAAGACAACCCGAAAAAAGGCAAGAACAAAGAAAAAAGCAATAAATAAGCTGAAAGCGGACCCCGGTCCGCTTTTTCTTTTGGAGAAAAAGCCCCGTATGGTAAGATGGAAACTGAGATTGTTTGTGAAAGGAAGAGGACATTGTCGAAAAAACTAGATGCATTTTTAAATGAAAACTTAACAGAATTAAAAGAGCAGGGCCTCTATAATGAAATCGATCCGGTTGAAGGACCGAACGGCGCAATCATTAAAGTGCGCGGCAAGGAATTGATCAACCTTTCTTCAAATAACTATTTAGGGCTTGCGACCAACGAAGAGTTGAAGCAAGTGGCAAAAGACGCAATCGATAAATATGGAGTCGGTGCAGGGGCAGTCCGCACAATCAACGGGACGCTTGATCTGCATGTGAAATTGGAAGAGAAATTAGCCGAGTTTAAAGGGACCGAAGCGGCCATTTCCTATCAATCCGGTTTTAATTGCAACATGGCGGCAATTTCAGCTGTAATGGACAAGAACGATGCGATTCTATCCGATCAATTGAACCATGCATCGATTATCGATGGCTGCCGCTTGTCAAAAGCGAAAATCATCGCGTACAAGCATTCCGATATGGAAGACCTTCGCATGAAAGCGAAAGAAGCGACAGAATCAGGCCTCTACAATAAAGTTATGGTCATCACGGACGGGGTCTTCTCGATGGATGGCGATATCGCCAAGCTTCCTGAGATTGTGGAAATCGCCAAGGAATTCGACTTGATCACGTACGTGGATGATGCGCACGGTTCAGGCGTCACTGGCAAAGGAAAAGGAACTGTGAAGCATTTCGGCCTTGAAAAAGAAGTCGATATGCAAATGGGAACTTTGTCTAAAGCAGTCGGAGTTGTAGGTGGTTATGTAGCCGGCAAAAAGAACCTTATCGACTGGCTGAAAGTCCGTTCACGTCCGTTCCTGTTCTCGACAGCAGTAACTCCAGGCGACGTGGCAGCTATCACCGCTGCAGTCCAAATGATCATGGATTCAACGGAATTGCATGATAAATTATGGAACAACGGCGATTACCTGAAAAAAGGGCTGGATGCATTAGGCTTTGATATCGGCCATTCCGAAACGCCGATTACGCCTTGCATCATCGGCGACGAAAAGCTGACGCAGGAATTTTCGAAACGTTTATTCGAAGAAGGCGTCTATGCAAAATCAATCGTTTTCCCAACCGTTCCAAAAGGTACTGGACGCGTCCGCAACATGCCTACAGCTGCCCACACGAAAGAAATGTTGGATGAAGCCATCGCCACTTACGAAAAAGTCGGCAAAGAATTAGGCGTCATCAACTAAATAAACGAAAACACGCCCGGCTATACGCTGCTGGGCGTGTTTTTATTTCCAGATATAGGATATACAGTCCGGATGATGCGATATACAGTCCAAACGGCGGGAAATACTGTCCAAACTTCTCAAATACTGTCCAAATCAACCAAAATACTGTCCGCAGGCATTTCTTGCGCCTCAAAGTAAATCGCAGCGAACATTTTTGCCGTCACCAGCATGGCGGTTTCATTGAAATCGAAGTTTTCGTGGTGATGTGGGTAAACGGCGGCATCATCTGCCATTTTCGCCCCGACAAAAAAGTAGGCACCCGGTTTTTCCTGCGTAAAATAAGTGAAATCCTCGACCGGCATGACCGGATCGATTTCCACGACATGTTCTTCGCCCAACAAGCCCCGGCCCGCATTACGGACTACATCAGCTTCTGCCGGATGGTTCCACAGCGCATCATAACCATTTTCGATGATCACTTCAGCAGTAGCGCCCATCGCGATGGCGACATTCTCCACAATTGTCCGCAGACGCTGGCTGGCCAGCTTGCGCAGCTCAGGATCGAAGACGCGGATGGTGCCTTCCAGCACGGCTTTGCCCGGAATGACGTTATCGGCATCACCTGCATGGAATTTGCCGATGGAGACGACCAACTCCTTCAGCGGGTCGGCGCTGCGGCTGACGATGGATTGCAATGCCACCATGATGTGGCTCGCTGCCAGAATCGGATCGATCCCGTTATGTGGTTCTGCACCGTGGCTTCCTGAGCCGTGGACGATAATTTTGACCGTATCCTCGGATGCCTGCAGAAAGCCATCGCGCAAATAAATACGGTCACTGTCCATTTTACTTTGCAGATGGGCGCCGTAGACGGCATCCACGCCATCCAGGCAGCCATCTGCAATCATGGCGCGTGCACCGCCAGGCGACAATTCTTCGCCGAATTGATGGATCAGCACAATCGTGCCCGGAATCTCTTCCCGAATGGTCATCATCGCTTTAGCGAAGCCGAGTAAAGCAGCAGTGTGTCCATCGTGTCCACAAGCATGCATGACGCCGGGAACAGTGGATTTATAAGGGACATCTTTTTGATCATCGATCGGCAGGGCATCGAAATCTGCACGAAATGCAATCGTTTTGCCAGGCTTGCCGCCGCGGATTGTCCCGACGACTCCGCGACCGCCAACTTTCCGACGAACCTCAACGCCCAATTCTTCCAGACGGTCCGCAATAAAAGCAGGAGTCGCAATCTCTTGATGCGACAGTTCGGGATGCATATGCAGGCGCCTTCTTGTTTCCACCATTTCATCGTAAAGTGAATCAATTTGCTCAGCTAGTGTCATACATGTAAACTCCTTTGGATATAAAATAAAATACCAATCATGCCTTAATTTCACTATAGTAGTAAGTATACAATAAGTTAAAATCATTGGAGGCACTCAAATGAAAATCACAAAAGCAACTTTGCATGCAGTCAGATTTCCTCTCAACGAACCATTCATCATCTCTTATGCGACTTATCCGGATATGCCGGCATTGATTGTGGTACTGGAAACAGACACCGGCCTTGTCGGATACGGAGAAGCAGTTCCGGATGAACATGTGACAGGAGAGTATTTCACTGCCGCGTTTGAACTATTGAAAGAGCTGTTCCTCCCGGCGATCATCGGAATGAACCCGTTCGATATTGAAACTATCCATTCGAACCTGAATGCGTTGATGGCCCGCAATCCAGCGGCTAAAGCCGCTGTGGATATCGCCTGCTATGATTTGATGGGCAAAGCGTCCGGACAGCCAGTCTATAACCTGATTGGCGGGCAGGCAACTGCTCATTTAGATTATCCGAAAGTGCTCAGCATCGAAGCGCCTGAAATCATGGCGGAAAAAGCGAAGAAAGCCGTTGAAATGGGCTATGCTTCCCTAAAGCTGAAAGTAGGGAAAGGGCAGGCGCAGGAAGATGTCGACCGGATTTTGGCCGTTCGCGAAGCAGTCGGCAAAGACATGCCGATCCGAGTCGATGTCAATCAAGGATGGAAGTCGCCAGGCATTGCTGTAGCGGCAATCAAACAACTTGAAGGGGCCAACATTGCCTGGATCGAGCAGCCGATCCGCATGGGCGACATCCGGGGACTCGCTGAAATCCGTTCGAAGACCGCCGTGCCGATCATGGCCGACGAAAGCATTCAATCGATGGAAGACCTTTTGGAAATCATCCGGCTGCAGGCGGCGGATGTCATCAACATCAAATTGATGAAATGTGCGGGGATTTTCCATGCTGCACAAATGGCAAAGACTGCTGAAGCAGCGGGTATGCTGTGCCAAATCGGTTCCATGGTGGAATCATCCATCGGTTCAGCCGCAGGCTATCACGTTGCGATGTCACGCATCAATATCGAAAGCACCGAATTGACGGGACCGTTACTGTTCAGTGAAGAAATCGGCGACTTGACCTATCAGCACCCGAATGTCTTATTATCCGGTAAGCCAGGTCTGGGTGTGGAAGTGGATCAGGCGCAATTGGAGAAATTGACGGTTAAATCATGCATCATCGAAAAGTGACCGCAAAAAAACTCGCAATCTCAAAAGAGAGGCGAGTTTTTCTGTTTCATTCAGTTTAGGCTTTTCTTAAATAGTATCGGCTTTCTGTATCAAACTCAGGAAACGTTTTGTCCGTTCTTCTGTCGGATGGTTGAAGATGTCTTCGGGTTTGCCGCGTTCGACGATGCGTCCCTCGTCCATGAATAGCACTTCGTCAGCGACGCCTTTGGCAAAACGCATTTCGTGTGTCACCACGACCATCGTCATGCCTTCAGCAGCAAGGTCTTTCATGACCTGCAGCACTTCACCGACCAATTCGGGATCGAGCGCAGACGTCGGTTCGTCGAACAGCATGACTTTCGGTTCGAGTGCCAGCGCCCGTGCGATGCCGACGCGCTGTTGTTGGCCGCCGCTCAGCTGGAACGGATAGTCATTGATCTTTTCGCCGAGCCCGACTTTCGTCAGCAGCTGTTCGGCTTTTTTGCGGGCGAGCTTCTTGTCCTGTTTTTGGACCGTGACCGGGCCTTCCATGACATTTTCAAGAGCTGTCATGTGAGGGAACAGGTTGTAATGCTGAAAGACCATAGCCGATTGCTTGCGAAAAGCCATGATCTGCTTTTTCGACAAAGGCTTGGAGAAGTCGACGGTTTGTTCGTCGATCGTTACGGAACCGGAAGTCGGTGTCTCCAACGTATTGAGGCAGCGCAGGAATGTCGTTTTCCCGGAACCGGAGGGCCCGATGACCACGATGGCCTGGCCTTTTTGGACGTCTGCATCAATGCCTTTCAATACTTCAAGATCGCCGAACTTTTTATGCAAATTTTTGATTGAAATCATCTGGAACTCCTTACTGCAATAAGTGAACTGCTTTTATTATCTGGAAACGTACCGGTCAAAGCGGTGTTCGAGTCTTCCTTGAACCAGAGACAAGGCAAAGCAGATGACCCAGTAAAGCAATGCCGCCTGCCCGTAAAGCAGCAGGAACTCGTAATTGGTCGCAGCGATTTGCTGGGCGACTCTGAACATCTCGGTAACCAGAATGAGCGATGCCAGCGATGTATCTTTAATCAGACTAATGAATGTATTCGACAAGGGAGGCAAAGAAACGCGTGATGCCTGCGGTAAAATGACGCGTCGCAGGGATTGTGTGTAAGACATGCCGATGGTATCGGCTGCCTCCCATTGACCTTTTGGAATCGACAAGATGGCTGCCCGGATCACTTCGGAAGCATAAGCTCCGACGTTCAAGGAGAAACCGATCACTGCCGCTGGGAATGGATCAATCGTGATACCGAGTGTCGGCAATCCGTAAAACAGGATGAACAATTGGACCAGCAGAGGTGTACCCCGAATGATGGAAACATAGACGCGGGCAATGATCTGGAAAATTTTAACTGTAGAAATTCGCGCCAAAGCTGTCAAAATCGCCAGTACCAATCCGAAAATAAAGGAAATGATCGATAGAGGCAAGGTGAATTGAAGCGTTGCCTCGATTAATGGAAGGAATGAGGATTGCGCAATGTCCACAAGCCGTTCCATTCTGACAGGATCGGAGAAAATACTATTCAAGTACATTTTCACCAAACCATTTTTCTGAAATTTCATCGTAGGTGCCGTCTTCGATCATATCGGCCAATGCCTGGTTGACTTCATCGACGATTGCGCCGCTGTCCTGTCTGAACAATAATCCACTTTGAGCAGCATCTTCAGACTCATCGACAACTTTCACCTGTGCATCCGGACGCTGTTTCAGGAAATCCAAAACGGTCAAATTATCATTGACAGTCGCATCAACACGGCCCGAATTCAATAATTCGATTGCTTGGTTAAATCCTTCGACGCCTTCAAGTTCTGCGCCGAATGAAGTTGCGGTTTCAGCATAATTGCTGGTCAGTGACTGCGCAGACAATTTGCCTTCCAAGTCTTCAAAGCTCTGGATATCGGTGTTGTCTTCTGCAACCACCAATACGGCAGTAGATGTGATGTATGGGTCTGAAAACTCATAGCTTTCCTGACGTTCCGGGTTGATCCCGACTTGGTTCGCTACCATATCAAAACGGCCGGCATCCAATCCTGCAAACATGGCATCCCATTGTGTTTCAAGGAATTCAGCTTCAACGCCAAGACGATCTGCCACTTCACGAGCTATTTCCACATCAAATCCAGTCAAGTCACCCGAAGCATCATGGAAAGTGAAAGGAGGGTAGGTTCCTTCCGTTCCGATAACCAATGTTCCTTCTTCCTGGACCTTAGCCAATAGATCTTGCTCTGAGCTTTCGTCTCCTACTGCATCATCTGTCGTGGGATCTTCTTCCGGCGATCCCCCGCATGCAGCTAAAACCAACATTGCCACCAACAATAAAAACGCTAAACTAAATTTCTTCATAAACTCTCCTCTATTCTTTTTTATTTTTTGGATTTCCTTACCGAATGCCGCATCCTTATTTTAAACCTACTGTAAATATAATTCATAAAGACATAATAACCAACCGGATTAGTAGGTTTAAAGTTTAAAAAAAGGAAAATTGATGCGAAATCTACAAGTAATCCTAAAGCTGATTTATTATAGCACGCCTATCCTACAGTCTCAAATGAAGCGAACGCAAAAAGGCAGATTTTCTGAAGCTCGATGATTCAGCGGTTATGCACTGATAGAGAATGTTTTGCCAGTTAAAAATCAATTGACGGTAAACTTTTTTTAGAAATCATTTGTGTTTTTAAAGAGAACACATTATAATAACTAAATATTAAAGGTTAAATTAACAAGGTTTACAAGCTGATTTTTGTGTTTTTACACAGGACAAATGTTTTGGAGAAAAGGAGTGTTGAAAATGGAACGAATTATGATTACAGGTGCTTTAGGACAGATTGGGTCGGAGCTTGTCGGGAAAATGCGCAGCATCTATGGCAATGACAATGTATTGGCGACTGATATCCGCCAAACTGCCGATCAATCCGGTCCTTTTGAAATTTTGGATGTGACAGACGCACAGAGAATGCACGATTTGGCAAAGGATTTTGGAGCGGATACAATGGTCCACATGGCGGCTTTGCTGTCAGCGACTGCTGAAGAAAAACCGCTGCTTGCCTGGAACCTGAACATGGGCGGCCTTGTAAATGCGCTCGAAGCATCTCGTGAGCTTGGCATGCAATTTTTTACACCCAGTTCCATTGGCGCATTCGGTCCATCAACACCTAAAAAGAACACACCCCAGGACACATTGCAGCGTCCGACCACCATGTATGGGGTCAACAAAGTAGCCGGTGAATTGCTATGTGACTACTACTATACAAAATTCGGCGTTGATACACGCGGCGTACGTTTCCCTGGGCTGGTTTCAAACGTTGCACAGCCGGGCGGAGGCACGACCGATTACGCTGTCGACATCTATTACAAAGCAATTGAGCAAGGCAGTTACACCTCTTATATTGCAGAAGGCACTTACATGGACATGATGTATATGCCGGATGCACTGCAGGCCATCGTCGACTTGATGGAAGCAGACCCCGCCAAATTGATTCACCGCAATGCTTTCAACGTGACGGCGATGAGCTTTGAGCCGGAACAGATTGCAGCATCGATCCGCAAGCATATTCCGGACTTCAAGATGTCCTATGCTGTTGACCCGGCAAGACAGGAAATTGCAGACAGCTGGCCGGGTAATATTGATGCATCGGCAGCGAAATCAGAATGGGGCTTTAAAGCTTCCTACGATCTGGACGCGATGACTTTCGATATGCTGGAAAAATTAAAAAAAAAGCTTCAACCCGCTTGAGTGAATCCCATTAGATGAATAATACGAAACGCCATCCGCATGCCGCGGATGGCGTTCATACTGTAGAAGATTATCCAAAATGTATAGCGGTGCATTATCCCAAAGGTCCGGCCACTTCGCTTTCTGCGGTCTCAACTTCAGTCTTCTCGTGATTGCGTGACTGCAGGGCCTTCAGCTTTCATCGCTGCGCTGCTCCCATAGAAATCTTCGTGGTTAGAACGATCGGGGACATGTGGCTTAAATGAGAGAAAGTAGCCAGCTAGTCGGTTCTAAGATAAAAGACTTCCAATAAATCTAGTAAATCCGTCTCTCAGGAATCCGGAGCGCAAGGCGGTGACTCCAGCGGGATTACGGCGCAAGCCCGCAGGAAAGCGTCCAACTGGAGCGCAGGATCCGGAAAAAAGAAGATGAAGTGCGGATTCATTCTTTAAAAGACATAAATATTCTCTTATCTGCAATAAAAACGCCATCCGCATGCCGCGGATGGCGTTTTGTGATTTGATTAGAATAAAAGATGTGCTACGCCTACAACAATCGGCAAAGCGATGATTGTGCGGAGCAGGAAGATGATGATCAGGTCAAGAATATTGACAGGAATCTTGGAACCGAGCAGCAATCCACCCACTTCGGACATATAGATCAATTGGGTAACGGACATGGTAGCGACGACAAATCGTGTCATTTCAGATTCGATGTCTGCTCCAAGAATAGCCGGCAGGAACATATCGGCAAAACCGACGACCATCAATTGTGCAGCTTCTGCTGCTTCCGGAACGCCGAGCAATCGTAAGTACGGTTCAAATGGCGTACCCAGAATCGTAAATACAGGCGTATATTCAGCCAAAATCAATGCGACCGTACCGAAAGCCATAACAACCGGCGCGACCCCAATCCACATATCCAACACGTTTTTGAAGCCGTCTCGGAAAAATTTACTGATAGAGCGATTATCATCGGCTTTCGTCAAGGCATTTTCAATGCCGTGGGAAGCGACGTTATAACCTTCTGGAACATCCTCAGATTGAGATTCCTGTGGCGAACCGTCCATGAACGTAGTCGGTTTTTTTGAAAGCGGATAAATGCGCGGCATGATGAGCGCCAAGATGATACCCGCAAGAATGACAGTAGCGTAGTAAGGCAGGAAGTAGCTGCCAAGACCAATCTCCTGAATGACCACAATCGCAAATGTGATGGAAACGACCGAGAAGGTGGTTCCGATGATTGCGGCTTCACGTTGCGTGTATTTATTTGCTTCATATTGTTTGCTTGTCAGTAGAACCCCTATGGTGCCATCTCCGACCCATGAAGCCAAGGCGTCAATGGAAGAACGGCCAGGCAACCGGAAAAGCGGACGCATGATTTTCACCATCATGGTTCCGAAAAACTCAAGCAAGCCAAAGTTCATCAAGAGCGGAAGGAATAATCCGGCAAAGAGGAAAATGGTGAAAAGGAATGACAGTAAACCGTCTCCAGCCAGAAGAAGTCCTCCGGTATTTTCGTTCCAGATCGGTTCAGGACCAACTTGGAAAAGCACCATAATTGCAAATGCAGCTCCCAGGATGCGGACGATGGTCCAGAAGAGATTGACATTGAAAAGCTTATCGATAAATGAAACGGATTCTTTCTCATTGACTTTCTTTGTGATGAAAAACAATGAACCTAAAGCGGCCACGATTAAAATGACCATCATTATCCACGGTACAATGGATTCAATAGATCCGGCCAACAAGTTGGCAAGCACAGCAATTGTTACCATCCAGCCATCTTCGGTTGGAATCGGTATTAAAAACAGCAGGATTCCAAGTAAAGAAGGAATCAAGAACAATAACCAAGTTGAAGCAGAAAACTTTTTCACAACTAATTCCCCTTTTCTGAGTGTATGAATACACATGATACTAACTGATTATACAGCGTTTTTCCCCATGAAAACGCTTAACAGCCAATGTTTATATTATCTGAAAATGTCCATAAAAAATACCCCCCAACAGAGAAAAAGTTGAGGGGTGTATTTTTAAAAGGATTTTTCAAAATCCTCGTGCCAACGATAATTGTAGAAACGTTCTTTCGTCAGCCAGTTTTCTGTCTCTTTATCGCCCTGTTGAAGTTTATGTTCCATCTCTTCAAGCATCCAGGCGGTTTGAGAGATATGGGCTTTCATGGAATTCATCTTTTGGTCGCGGACTTCCTGGATATTGTAGATGACATCGGGTTGGCCGAGCATCTCCACTGTATTGTTCGCAAACGCGACGCAATGCAATGTCGGACGATCCTTCATCCGGCGAACGGCACGCACAACGGCACGGGCAGTCGCTTCATGGTCCGGATGGACAGCGAAATCAGGATAGAAGGTGATGATCTTCGAAGGGTTCAGCTCTTCGATCAGATCCGTCATCAAACCGACCATCTTCTCGTCATCTTCGAATTCAATGGTTTTATCGCGCAGCCCCATCATCCGAAGGTCGGTCAATCCCATTGCATCAGCAGAAGCCTGAAGCTCCTTTTTGCGGATGATCGGCAATGATTCTCTTGTGGCAAATGGCGGGTTGCCCAAGTTGCGGCCCATTTCGCCAAGTGTCAGACACGCGTATGTAACCGGGGTGCCTTGCTGAATATGTGTAGTGATCGTTCCGGACACTCCGAATGCTTCATCATCCGGGTGAGGGAAGACGACCAGGACATGTCGTTCTTGTGGAATTGTCATCGTAAGTTCCTCCCTTAATAACTGAACGGTGTTTCGCTGATTTGCAGCGCGACCGCCAATTTTCCAGAGCCGTCGTGTCCTGCAAGGAGCAAGCGGCCTTGTTCGTCCAATTCATAATGTGTAATGCCTTGTGCGTAGACCCAGCCATGCGGCAATTTCAGTCCGACACGATGGGGGCTGTCCCCAACCACTTTTCCGAGTTCGTAATTGATGACGACGTTTCGGATAAATGCGCCAGCGTTGAAAAAGCCTTCATTGAAATGGGTGGCATACGAGCCGTTTGTCGTTTCCAAATGAAGGTAGACATCTCTACCTGCAAAAGCATCCAGTTCAACTTGCAATTTTTTTACTTCGACTAGTTCCATGATGTTCCTCCTATTGAATCGGTATTCTTTCAGTATAGGGAAATGTGCGGGATATTGCGATTAGGATGCTTTGCAGGGTCAGGATTATACTGAAATTCTTCCGACCGCACCTCGAATGCTGTTAAGCGCACCTCATGCTGCAATAACCGCACCTCCCAGGCCGAAAACCGCACCTCATTCGACAATAACCGCACCTCACGACACGAAAACCGCACCTCAGTCCGGCAGCAATAAAATCCGGTCACAAAAAAGCGTACCGAAGAAAAAATCGGCACGCTTTGATTATTGCTTACAATTCGGTTACTTCAACTTCAGGTTTTGTGAATTTCGAAGCGGCACCATGCATGACAGGGCCGACGTATTCATTCAGCTTCCAGCCGTGCTGGATCGCTGTTGCGACAAAAATTTTGGCGTTGAGGACTGCGTCTTTAACCGATTGGCCGTTTGCCAGGTTCGCCGTAATCGCCGCTGCGAATGTGCAGCCTGCGCCGTGGTTGTATGTGGTATCCGTTTTTTCGGATGTCAGCAAATAATGTGTTTTGCCATCGAACAGCAAATCTGCCGCCTTTTCGTGCTTCAATTGCTTGCCGCCTTTGATGACAACAAACTCAGCACCGTGCGCGTGGATCTTTTCAGCAGCTGTCTGCATGTCTTCCACTGTTTGCAAAGTGCCTTCGCCTGATAATTGGCCAGCTTCCACCAGGTTCGGCGTAACGACTTTAGCGTTCGGCAGTAAATACTTGATCATAGCGTCAACGTTTTCAGGAAATAAAACTTCGTCTTCGCCTTTGCACGCCATTACCGGATCGATGACCACGTCTGTGATGCCAGAATCAGCAATCGCTTTTCCAGCCATTTCGATAATGTCGACAGTCGGCAGCATGCCGGTCTTCAAGGCGTCAACGCCTGTAGAGAACGCTGTTTTCAACTGGGCGTCGAGCGTATCCAGTGCAATCGGATGGATGCCGTGGCTCCAACCATTTTCAGGATCCATGGTGACGATGACAGTCAATGCATTCATGCCGTATGTTCCATGTTCCTGGAAGGTTTTAAGGTCTGCTTGTATGCCTGCTCCGCCGGAAGTGTCAGAACCGGCGATGGTTAAGGTTTTTTTGAGTGTCATGCGTAAATCTCCTTTTAAGTGGATTATGTCATTGCTCTCATTTTAACAAAAATTCGAACATTTACAACGGATTGCGCTTATTCGGTACTAGCAGAAGAGCTGCCGTAGCAAGGCAGATAAGCAAGAATATGGTGGTGAAAATCCCCATTAACGCAAAGCCGCTTTTGAAAAGACCAATCGTAATAAGTAATGTTAGAATGGAAACAGCTACTATTATCAGGCCAAGACAGCCCAATCCGGCCCGCTTTGCGCCTTCTGGAGCAGTCGTGCCTTTAGTTTTTGAAACACTGGTTATTTTTTCGCGCCAATCGGCCATGCTGATCGCTCCTTTAGATAAGCGTAACATGAAGCAGAGATGAATAGAATATAAGAAAGTAGGGGTTTTATTGGCGAAAGATCCGAAATTGACGGAAATTGAACGGTTATTGGCAGAAATGAAAGAGCAGGGAACTACGAAAGAATCGGGTTTTTGGAAAAGCACCAAATTGATGATGAGTGTCTGGCGCAATACGTTTCTGGTACTGATTGCGGTTTTGCTGCTGCTGCTCGTCGCTCTTCCATTGGGCACTTTTTGGATGATCAAAGGCAGCACAGCGACTGAAAGCAAAGGTGCATTTCTGGAACAGATCCAGGAATTGAACGAGCTGTCCACAGCGGAAGCTTTTTCGAAAGTCATCATTGAACGCGAAGACAATGCAGTATTCGGGCAGGAAATCGGCTTGGACCTGCCGGGGACGAAACGCCAACTGCTGGTCGTCATACCGGGATCGGTCCGCGCCGGCATTGATTTCTCCAAAGTATCGGAAGACGATATCATTTTAGACGAAGAGGCCCAGACGGCAACATTGACGTTGCCGCCGGCAGAGTTTCTGGGAGGGCCGGAACTGTTTATGGATCAGGTGGAGGTTTATTCGTATGAAGGGCTGTTCCGCAGCGGAACGGACTTTTCTGAGGCCTATGAACTGGCTGAAGAAGCCAAGAACCTGATGTTGGAAGAGACTGAGGGACAGGGCGTGCTGCAGACAGCAGAAGACAATGCAGCGCGTTCGGTCCAGGAGATGTTCGGCCTGGTCGATTATGATGTCACAGTAGAATTCGAGGAGTGATGAATATGGGCAAACAGATTTTCAAAAACGATTGGCAGGACGTCGTGGGTGAAGAATTTGATAAACCGTATTATTTGGAGCTGCGCGAGTTTTTAAAAGAAGAATATGCCAATAAAACAATCTATCCCGCAAAAGAAAATATTTGGTCAGCTTTCGAACATACAGCATACCAGGATGTCAAAGTCGTCATTTTGGGGCAGGATCCGTATCATGGGCCAAATCAGGCGCATGGCCTGAGTTTTTCAGTACAGCCGGGAGTGCCGCATCCGCCGAGCCTGCGAAATATGTTCAAGGAATTGAAGGAAGATATCGGCTGCGACAAGCCGAAAGACGGGACTTTGACGGAATGGGCCGACCAGGGCGTCCTGATGATGAACACTGTCCTGACAGTCAGAGCTGGAGAAGCGAACTCGCATCGCAATAAAGGCTGGGAAACGTTTACGGATGAAGTGATCCGCAAATTGTCCGAGCGCGAGGAGCCGATTATTTTTGTGTTGTGGGGAAAACCTGCCCAAACGAAGAAGCGGCTCATCGACCTCGGGAAGCATGATGTTCTTGAAGCGCCACATCCGAGTCCGCTCAGTGCGAGCCGTGGATTTTTCGGCAGCCGGCCGTATTCAAAAGTGAACAGTCTGTTACAAAGCCGCGGCCAAGCTCCCATCGATTTCTGTTTGGACTGACCTGCAGGAGAGCGGCGTGGTAAACTGGAAGTAATCCAAAAAAGGAGAGGGGGCAGTAACATGGCCATCGATACCATGCGTATTTTAAATGAAATCGACAAGCACACGATGCGTGCGCGAAGCGGCGATCCTGCAAAGGTGCGTGAATCTGTCGCGGCAATCCGTGCATTATGTGATTTGCTGCTGGAGGACGATCAACCGGCTGTCACCAAGGAAACACCGCGCGCGGTGCCGCTTGCTTCCCCTCAGCCGCAGACGGTATCTGCCGTCAATAAGCTGAAAGAAGAAGACGCGAACGGCGATTCGTTGTTTGAATTTTAAAGGGAAAGAGGAAATGGAATATGAAGTTTTTCTTGATTGCCGGAGCGGTTAACGCTCTTCTGTCTGTCGCATTTGGCGCGTTTGGCGCACATCTGCTGGAAGGGCGCGTTGCGGACAAATATTTGGATACATGGCAGACGGCCGTGCAATATCAGATGTTCCATGCAGTAGGCTTGATGGTCATCGCGATCCTCATGAGCTCATCGCTGCTCGGTCCACTCGGATCATTGAACTGGGCCGGCTATTTGATGCTTGCTGGAATCGTCATTTTTTCAGGGAGCTTATATGTCCTGAGTTTAACAGGCATCAGCATTCTCGGTGCCATCACGCCGATCGGCGGCGTTGCATTTATCGCCGCCTGGGTAATGGTCATCATTGCTGCAGTAAAAGCATTGTAAGAATAGGAAAAGGGCAATCCGTTTTATGCGGATTGCTCTTTTTTGTGGCTGCGGACAGTAAATGTAGTTGTTTGGACAGTATTTTCAGAGTTTGGACAGTATTTGAGGCGTAATGGACTGTATATCGCTCAAGCCGGACTGTATATCCAATTAACTGGGAAAATGGCGCATGAAACTGCCGCTGATTCCGTGCCGAGGTGCGGTTTAGGACGTTTGAGGTGCGGAAATGGGTCGTCGAGGTGCGGTTACACCCGTTTGAGGTGCGGAAATCACTCCTCGAGGTGCGGTCGTAGCCAATCGAGGTGCGGTCCTATACAAATCAAATAAAAAAGCCGCCCAAAAGGCGGCTTTCAGCATGCATCCATTAAACTTCCAAAAATTTAACGGTTCTTTCGGCATCCAGTCTTGTACCGACATAGAATGAACCGAATTCTGCGTAACGCGCGCTGACTTCGTCAAAACGCATCTCGTAGATCAGTTTCTTGAATTGAAGAACGTCGTCTGCGAACAAAGTAACGCCCCATTCGTAGTCGTCAAAGCCGACAGATCCAGAGATGATCTGTTTAACTTTGCCGGCGTAGCTGCGGCCGATCTTGCCGTGTGACAGCATCAATTCTTTGCGTGTGTCCATTGGAAGCATGTACCAGTTGTCGTCGCCGTCGCGGCGTTTGTCCATCGGGTAGAAGCAGATGTACTGTGAACGCTGAAGCTCTGGGTACAGGCGCGCACGGACATGTGCATTCTGGTAAGGATCTTCGTCGGATTTTCCAGCCAAGTAGTTGGAAAGCTCGACCACTGAAACGTATGAATAGGTAGGGACTGTATAAGCGATCAATGTCAGCTTATTGTATTCCGTTTCAAGTTCATTCAATTCGTCCATTGTTTCACGCAGCATCATCAGCATCAAGTCAGCTTTTTGGCCAACAATTGAATACAATGCGTGTGCTCCGGTTTTATTTTCATCGGCTTGGTTGATTTTGTCCATAAATGCCTGGAATTCGTCGATCGCGAATTGGCGCTCTTCTTCCGTCAGCATTTTCCATGATACCCAATCCATCGAACGGAAATCGTGGAGGACGTACCAGCCGTCTAATGTAATCGCTGCTTCATTCATTACTCAAACACTCCTTTTAATGTAAATCTCTCACCACTCAGTTTATCACAACGCCTCAACAACTTCCTTTAAAACTAATGGCTGTCACCAATTTGACATGACGCGCACGGGTTTTCAGCAACAGCCGAAAAGGGTAAACTGGAGACAAGCAATTGCAGAAAGAGGAGAAGGAAGCATGCCGTTATTTTTTGAAGAAACAGCCTGGCGTTTTTGGGACCAGTCCCTTAGCGCCAAAAACCGCTCTGCACTCGAGTCGTTTGCAGCGGACGATACGCTATGTGAATTGGTTGGCTCGGGAAAAAGCGCCCCGACCGTCCGCACCTGGGTGCACGACGATACGGTAGTATTAGGCATCCAGGATCACCGGTTGCCGCACATCGATGAAGGGATGGACGCTTTGAGAGCACATGGCTATACACCGATTGTCCGCAATTCAGGCGGGCTCGCTGTTGTGCTGGACGCCGGTGTCCTGAACATTTCGCTGGTGCTGTCGGAAAAGGACAACGCCATCGACATTCCGGCAGGGTACGAATTGATGCTCGATTTGGTGCGTGAGCTGTTTCCAGAAGCCACAATCGATGCCTACGAAATCGTCGGCTCGTATTGTCCGGGGTCCTATGACCTGAGCATTGGCGGCCGGAAGTTCGCCGGCATCTCGCAGCGGCGGATCCGCCGCGGAATTGCCGTACAAGTTTACCTGTGCGTTGAAGGCAGCGGTTCGGAACGCGCAGAAGTCATCCGCGATTTTTACGAAGCGGGACTGCAGGGAGAAGAGACGAAATTCACTTATCCGGAAATAAAACCAGAAACGATGGCATCGCTCAGTGAGCTGCTGGAAAGAAACATTACCGTCCAGGAAGTTGTGTTGGATCTCCATGCTTTGATGGGCGAACCGGCACCGATGCCCCTGCAGCAGGATGAGACGGAGCTGTACGGATTTTATTTGAAACGGGTGGTCGAGCGCAATAGCAAAATGCTGGAATGCCCTCTTGAATAGAAGAGCGGCGCTGGTGTAGAATAGCTGGTACATGAAAAATCTGGAGGTGCGCAAGTGAGCTACGCAACGCAAAAATTAGCTGAGGAAAAAGTCTTCAAAGATCCGGTTCACCGGTATATCCACGTGCGCGACCAAGTGATTTGGGATCTGATCAATTCGCGTGAAGTTCAGCGTTTGCGCAGGATCAAGCAATTGGGCACCTCGTATTTAGTATTCCACGGCGCGGAACACAGCCGTTTCAACCACTCGCTGGGCGTTTACGAAATTGTCCGCCGGATTTCGGATGATATTTTCCACGGCCGTCCGGAATGGGATGAAAGCGAACGGCTGGTGGTTTTATGCGCGGCGCTTCTCCACGACTTGGGGCATGGCCCATTTTCGCATTCATTTGAAAAAGTCTTTTCTGTTGACCATGAGGAATTCACGCGGGAAATCCTGCTGGGGGATACCGAGGTCAATGAAATCCTATTGAAGGTGTCCGCAGAATTTCCCAAGAAAGTCGCGGAAGTCATTGCCAAAACGTATTCGAATAAACAAGTCGTTTCATTGATATCCAGCCAGATCGATGCGGACCGTATGGATTATCTCCAGCGGGATGCGTATTATACAGGGGTTTCCTACGGACATTTTGATATGGAACGGATTCTCCGCGTCATGCGCCCGCTGGATGACCAGGTTGTCATCAAATCGAGCGGCATGCACGCTGTTGAAGATTACATCATGAGCCGGTACCAGATGTACTGGCAGGTCTATTTCCATCCGGTTGCCCGCAGTGCAGAAGTGATTTTGCGTAAGATTCTGCAGCGTGCGAAGGAATTGAGCGAAAGCGGCTATAAATTCGAGCAGCCGCCGACGCATTTTTTGGCATTTTTCGACCGGAGCTTTACGCTGAAAGAATATTTGGCGCTCGATGAAGGCGTATTGATGACCTATTTTCAGTTGTGGATGACTGAACGCGATCCGATTCTATCCGACCTGTGCGACCGCTTCGTCAACCGGCGCCTATTCCAGTACGTCGATTTCGATCCCGGCAAGGACTATAAGAAGCTTGGTGAGTTGGCTCAGCTGTTCCATTCTGCTGGCATTGACCCGGAATATTATTTGATAGATGACTCCACATCCGACTTGCCCTACGATTTCTATCGTCCGGGAGAGGAAGAAGAGCGCCTGCCGATCCATTTGCTGATGCCGAATGGCGACATCAAGGAATTATCGCGCTTGTCCCAGATTGTGGACGCCATTTCAGGCAAGCGCAGAACCGATTATAAATTGTATTTTCCAGCTGAGCTATTGATCGACGGCAAGAAAACAGCCATCAAGCAGCAGATTTTGGAAATGCTTCGAGAAGGAGGGCTCTAGTTGCTCCAGGAACATGCAAAAATTGTGGACTTTATTGCCACAGCGGAAGGTGTCACCGGCCGCAAGAAACTACAGAAAATGATCTACATAATGAAAAAGATGGACCTGCCGTTTCAGGAAAAATACGAGTTTCATATTTATGGGCCGTACTCGGAAGAATTGACTGCCCGTGTACACGAATTATGCGATATGGGTTTTTTGACGGAAGCGTTGGAGGACAAAGGCTCGTACGTTCAATATAAATACACCGTTACAGAAGAAGGCATGGAATTCCGTAAAGTGTTGGGCAAATCCGTTTTGGATAACCCATCGACTGCGGAAAAACTGAATGCCAGAAGCGGACGATTCCTGGAGTTGACCGCGACTCTCCTGTATTTCGATAATTTGAATCGTCAGGAACAGATCGACAAGCTGCATGTCGTCAAAGGGAAATTGAACTTTACGGCAGAGGAAATCGATGAAGCATTCGCTTTTATTGAAGGATTACGCTCTTAAGGGAATTGGAAATGAAAAAAGCTCCCGTTATGGGAGCTTTTGAGTAATAGAGGTTGACTTTCATTTGGTGTCCAGCTGAAACGGCCATTTCCGCTCCTCTTACTGATCGCTGAACAGTTTGCCTTTTGTGCCGTAATCGGTTTTTTTCATGTCCTCGATAAAGACGGTGACATTTTCGATCGGTGCGCCTGTTGTTTCAGAAACAGCTTCGGATACCTTCTCGACTAGTGCGCGTTTTTGGTCTTCTGTGCGGCCTTCGAGCATTTTTACAGTTACGTATGGCATAATGGATACAGCTCCTTTTCTTGAGAATACTATCATCATAGCAGAACGGAGGATTCAGACAATGGCGAATGAAGAAAAACCAAAACAAAAAGTAGGCTTCACCATCATAAAGAACGATCCGACGGACGGCCATAAAGGCTACGGCATCGGTTCCTTGTCACTGGAAAACGTTTCTCCATTATTCATTGATGTGGAAGAGCAGGAAGCCTTTATTGATATCGGTGCCATGCACGCCCGCAGTGAAGTGGAGCGCGGCATCAAGTTCACCACCAACCCGGAAGATTCTGCTGGCGGCAAAGATTATTGGCTCGTGTGGATCACTATCGATTACAATCCGGAGGGTCCTTATTACGCGGGAGTTGCAGCGTGCGAAATGGTCGTCAACCGTGAGAAGCGGCGTGGCTATAAGATTCTGGCTGATCATGTCAATCGCATGGACAAGTCGATGAAGCGTAAAATCCTTGTTGAACAAATGGATGAACCATCGAAGAAAGTGCTGGCCGATTACTTGGAGAGCCATAACCCGGAAATGTGGCAGCGCAGCTCAGAACAGCTTCACCAGGACCTTGGCCGAAAGTAAAGAACACGGCTTGGCCAATAAATGGCGAGAATGTCAAAGCAAAATATCTATTAAAAATGCAGTTTTTTGAACAGAATGTGACATTTCTATTTGCTTCCATTGGATGGTTGAAGTTGTCTATAAAAGGCAGTACACTAGAAATACAGCTTTTCAATAGAAAGCTAGGACACCTGGTAGCGAGCAAGTGCCATGAGCCATTGAGATTAAAACCCAAGCCCAATGCCTCATGTCTCTTTCTCTGCACCATCAGGCTTTAAAAAGGTTTTCTGTGAAGGGAAAAACATTCCCTGTACAGGAAACCTTTTTATTTGGAGTGTAGCGCCACTTTCAACGGGTAAAGAGGAGTATAAAAAAATATTGCACTTTCACCGAAAACACTTATACTTTTTTAAGGTGGATTTGATTCAGATTGAAAAGGAGTTTGATTATAGATGGCAGGATTTTGGTATACAGAAAAACAGACAGAGAATTTCGGGATTACAATGAAAATCAACAAGACGCTTCATACGGAGCAAACGGAATTTCAATACCTTGAAATGGCGGAAACAGCGGAATGGGGCAATATGCTGTTCTTGGATGGCATGGTCATGACCTCTGAAAAAGACGAATTCGTTTACCATGAAATGGTGGCACATGTGCCATTGTTCACGCACCCGAACCCGGAAAATGTATTGGTTGTAGGTGGCGGTGATGGCGGTGTCATCCGCGAGATCCTGAAGCACCCGTCTGTCAAGAAAGCGACGCTTGTCGACATTGACGGAAAAGTGATCGAGTACTCGAAAAAATTCCTGCCAAGCATTGCGTCCGGCCTGGAAGATTCACGCGTAGAAGTGATTGTCGGCGACGGTTTCATGCACATCGCGGAATCCGAAAATGAATTCGATGTCATCATGGTTGATTCAACTGAACCGGTCGGACCGGCAGTGAACCTATTCTCGAAAGGCTTCTATGCAGGCATTTCGAAAGCTTTGAAAGAAGACGGCATCTTTGTGGCCCAATCCGACAACCCGTGGTTCAAAGCGGATCTGATCAAGCAGGTACAAAGCGATGTGAAGGAAATTTTCCCGATCACCAAGCTGTACTTGGCGAATATCCCGACTTATCCAAGCGGTCTGTGGGCATTCACGATCGGTTCGAAGAAATACAACCCGCTGGAAGTTCCAGCTGAGCGTTTCCATGAAATCGACACGAAATACTATACGCCTGAGCTGCATAACGCCGCTTTCGTGTTGCCTAAATTCGTAAAAGATCTGACAGGAGAGTAAACGATGAGATTTGACGAAACCTATTCAGGAAAAGTATTCATCAAAAGCCATCCGAATTATGAAGAGTCGAAAGCCGTCCTTTACGGCATGCCGATGGACTGGACAGTCAGCTACCGTCCAGGATCCCGTTTCGGCCCCAACAAAATCCGTGAAGTGTCAATCGGACTGGAAGAATACAGCCCGTATCTTGACCGCGAGCTTGAAGATGTGAAGTTTTTTGATGCCGGCGACATTCCATTGCCATTCGGCAATCCGGAAAAAAGCCTGATTGAAATTGAAACTTACGTCCACACGCTTTTAGCTGACAATAAAATCCCAATGGGCATGGGCGGCGAACATTTAGTGTCATTACCGGTCATGAAAGCGGTCGCCAGCAAATACGACGATTTGGCGATCATCCATTTTGATGCACACACCGACCTTCGTGAAAATTACGAAGGCGAAGAATATTCCCATTCGACACCGATCCGTAAAATCGCGGACCATATCGGACCGAAGAACGTCTATTCATTCGGCATCCGTTCAGGCATGAAAGAAGAATTCGAATGGGCAAAAGAACAAGGCATGCACATTTCGAAATTTGAAGTGCTGGAGCCGTTGAAAGAAGTATTGCCGACTCTTGAAGGGCGCAATGTCTATGTGACAATCGATATGGACGTGTTGGACCCTGCACATGCACCTGGCACCGGAACCGTCGACGCAGGCGGCATCACATCCCGCGAATTGCTGGCTTCGATCCACGCAATCGCAGCGTCAGGCGTCAACGTCGTCGGCTTCGACTTAGTCGAACTTGCACCTGTCTACGACCATTCCGACCAAACCGCGAACACAGCCAGCAAGCTGATGCGTGAGATGATTTTGGGTTGGATTAAGTAGAGAAAAGCGAAGGCAGCCGTTTAGCCGCGACAAGCGCAAGCGAACATCTGAATTTGAATGACACAAAACAAACCAAGCCGGTCTGGAATTTCCCAGACCGGCTTTTTCAATTTCATTTTAAATTACAGAAGCCGTAAGTCAGACGGAATGCTGGGAGAACCACAAAACCGGTCGAAGCCCTCCAAAATAGAATCTTTGATTTAAAACCGTTAAGATAATAGAGACTAATTATCTGGAAGAGGTGCTGACGATGGAACTGTATAAATGGACGGGCCATCGCGATCAGGCGGTGACGTTGATGGCGAACTTGGCAAATGCACGGCTGATTTACTTGGTGAACGGCGACGAAGCGGTTCTGCTTTATGAAACAGAAGGCGGCCCAGGATTGCAGGGGGCAGAAGCTTATGGAGTATTGAATGCCGTGGGAGATATCAACGACGGTTACTACGCAGTATTCAATAATATTCCGGTGACGGAGGAAGGCCGTGAGCTGTTTGAATCACGCTTCCAAAATCGGGCAGGGATGGTTGAAAAGGAACCCGGCTTTGCAGCAATTCGCGTATTGCGTCCGCTGAATTCGGATACCTATGCGATTCTGACGATTTGGAAAGACGAGCAATCATTCAAAGACTGGCAGGAATCACAGGCATACGGCCATGCACATGCAAAACGTGGCACGGCGGAAGGCATCGACAAACGACCGAATATTTTCCCGCGCCCTTCTTTTGTCACAACCTATACAAGGTAACCAGCTATGCTCTGCAATGAATAGGATTAAAGACCACGTAGCTTTGGCTGAGGCCAAAATATGTGGTCTTTTGTCTAATCTGCAGTTCCTGCCAATCCTTCATTGAAAAAAACAGTCGAGTCAAGCTATAATATAAAGGTTATCAAAGGACGGGGAGGCGGAGAGCCATGCAAAAGACAGTAACGATCAAACTGACGACGACGATCCGCCAGCCGGATATGGAAGAGCAAGTGATGAAGCTGGAATCCCAAGGAACCTTGACGGAGAAAAACGAGCTGCGCTATCTGCAGTATGCGGAGCAGCAGGATGAACTTGAAATCCGGACAACGGTCAAAATTCAAGACGATGAAGCGGTGATCATGAGAAGCGGCGGCCTGCAGATGCGGCTACCTTTTTTATTACATAAAGAACAAACCGGCAATCTGACCAATGAACAGGGGTCATTCATGCTGACGACAAAAGCGCACGAGCTGTCGGTCAGCGATACGCGGTTCATGGTCCGCTACGACCTTACGCTTGGCGCAGATCATGTCGGCGAATACGAAATGGAAATACAGTTTATGGAGGCTAAATGATGAATGCAGTAGAAAAAGTTCAACATGCGATTAAAACAGCGTTTAAAGAAGCAATCGAAAAAGCGGAATTGACGACCGAGCCGGTTGAAGTCCAACTCGAATCGCCGAAAGATAAAGCGAATGGCGATTACGCCACGAACATCGCCATGCAATTGACACGCTTGGCGAAAAAGCCGCCCCGCGCAATTGCCGAAGCGATTGTAGAAAACCTCGATAAAGATGCGGCAAATATCCAGACAGTTGAAATTGCCGGACCAGGCTTCATCAACATCACCATCAAAAAGGATTATTTGCAGGATGTCATCAAAACCGTGCTGGAGCAGAAAGCCGATTATGGACGTTCAACAGCAGGTGGCGGCGAACGCATCCAGGTGGAATTCGTATCAGCCAATCCCACAGGCGATCTGCACTTGGGCCATGCCCGTGGATCTTCAGTCGGCGATTCGCTGTGCAATGTATTGGACCTGGCAGGATACGAAGTATCACGCGAATATTACATTAACGATGCCGGCAATCAAATCAACAATTTGGCTTTGTCGATCGAAGCACGTTATTTTGAAGCGCTAGGCAAAGGCGACAGCATGCCGGAAGACGGCTACCGTGGACAGGACATTAAAGACATCGCGGACGCGCTAGTCCAGGAACATGGCGATAAATTCGTCAGCATGACCCACGAAGAGCGCTTTGAAGCATTCCGCCAGCACGGATTGAAAGTGGAATTGGCGAAATTGCAGCAGGATCTGGCGGACTTCCGCGTGGAATTCGACGTTTGGTATCCTGAATCATCCCTTTACAAAAATGGCAAAATTGATGATGCGTTGGCTAAACTCCGTGCCAATGGGCATGTCTTTGAAGAAGATGGGGCGACTTGGTTCCGTTCAACGACCTTTGGAGATGACAAGGACCGCGTGTTGATCAAGAATGACGGCACGTACACATATTTGATGCCTGATGTCGCTTATCATGAAGACAAATTGCAGCGCGGATTCGACAAGCTCATCAATGTCTGGGGAGCAGATCACCATGGCTATATCCCACGCATGAAAGCGGCGATCCAAGCACTTGGTTATGACCGCGACACGCTTGAAGTCAGCATCATCCAGATGGTGCAACTGTACAAAGACGGCGAAAAGATGAAGATGAGCAAACGTACCGGTAAAGCGGTGACGATGCGCGAACTGGTTGAATTGGTCGGCTTGGATGCGGTGCGTTATTTCTTCGCGATGCGTTCAGGCGATACGCATATGGACTTTGATTTGGATTTGGCCGTTTCACAGTCCAATGAAAACCCGGTCTATTACTCGCAATACGCCCATGCCCGCATCTCTTCAATTTTGCGTCAGGCAGAGGAGCAAGGTCTGTTGGCTTCAGAAGGACAGTTGAACTTATTGACTTCTGAGAAAGAAATCGATGTTCTGAAGAAAATCGGGGATTTCCCGCAAGTGATCGCCGATGCAGCGAAGCAGCGCGCGCCACATAGAGTTACGACCTATATCCATGAACTGGCATCCAATTTCCACAGTTTCTACAATGCCAATAAAGTGTTGGACGCGTCGAATCCGGAATTGACGGGCGCCCGTCTGGCATTGATCACAGCCGTGAAAACGACTTTGGCCAATGCATTGAAAACAGTCGGCGTTGCAGCTCCGGAAAAAATGTAAGAAACACACCCTCGTTTAGGTGTATAATAATAGAGAAGCAACAGAATATGATAACAATTCATAAAGGTGCTTATGTCTAAGAACATGAGTTAAAAGGGAAGCCGGTTCAATTCCGGCGCGGTCCCGCCACTGTACGTGAGAGGAATCTGCGGTATGCCACTGAAGCGATGCTTTGGGAAGGTGCAGAAACCGACGACCACAAGCCAGGAGACCTGCCTTTATGACGACACACCCAAACGCCTGCGAGGAAAGGCTGGATGCGCATGCTTTTTTATGGCGTCCTTTCCATCCCCCGCAGTTTGCTGCGGGGGATTTTGTGTTCCCAAGAAAATTTTTCAACCTTTTGTACCTGAATTGTTTAAGGAGTTATTTCTATCATTTAATAAAAATGGCTAGATAAGTTGAGCTAAAGATTTACTTTAGCCGATACTCCGCAAAACAGCTTCGCTTTCCAGCGGGCTCCCGCCCAATCCTCCTCGTCCGTTGCGCTCCCTGCGGTGTATCGGTCGAATCGCTAAGCCGCAGGAGTCTTTCGCTGTTTTGCTCCGTATCTATGAGAGCTCTCCAGAGCGGGTGCGGCTCAGGACGAGATAGAGAAATAAGGCGGGTGTTCTTCACGGCTTATTGTGGGAACCAAGGCGGGCCATAAAAATTTGGTCCACCTCTGCGACAGAGTGTGTGGAGGAGTATTGTTCTTTGCACTTCCATAGCCGCCGATATGACATATAAATGTTACTTTTTTAGTTCAACTTATATAGATAAAGCATTACAAACAAAAAAGGGGGAATTATTCATGAAGAAGATTTGGAAGTTCGGAGCAACAGCAGGATTGGCCGCGGTTTTAATGGCAGGTTGTGGAGACACGGCAACACCGGTGGAAGAAGAAGACGTGGAAACACCGGCGGAACCGCCGACAGAAGTAGCCGATGTTGAATTTCCAGTGACTATGACGGATGCAGTCGGGGAAGAAGTGGTCATTGAGGAAGAACCGGAAGCCATTGTCTCAATGGTGCCCTCGAATACGGAAATCGTCTATGAGTTAGGGGCGGGCGACAAAATGGTCGGGGTCTCGGATTTTGACAATTTCCCGGAAGAAGCAACAGAAGTCGAGAAAATCGGCGGCCAGGAATTCAATGTGGAGAAAATCATCAGCCTACAGCCGGACTTGGTGCTGGCCCATGAATCCGGACTAGGTGTCGGAGACGCAGGCTTGCAGCAGTTGCGTGATGCGGGACTCGATGTATTTGTCGTCAATAATGCGATCAGTTTTGAAGAAGTCTATGATTCCATCACCGTTATCGCGCAAGCGACCGGTACGATGGAAACAGCGGAAAGCATCGTTTCAGAAATGGAAGTACAAGTGGCGGAAATCGAAGAGCTGGCAAATACAATCGAAGAGCCGAAAACGGTCTTTTTGGAAGTTGGCAGCCAGCCGGATATCTATACGACCGGTAAAGGGACATTTATGGACGAAATGCTGACACTCATCAACGCTGAAAATGTAGCCGGCGATTTGGAAGGTTGGGTAAGCATGGATCCGGAAGCCATCGTTGCAGCTGATCCAGATGTGATCATTTCAACCGAAGGCGCTTATGTAGAAGACGCTGTCGAACAGATCAAATCACGCAGCGGCTTCGCAGAAGTGACTGCTGTTAAAGAAGATGCTGTCTACAACCTGGATTCGGATATGCTCACCCGTTCAGGCCCACGCTTATCAGAAGGGCTGATGGAAATGGCGCAAGCTGTTTACCCTGAAGTTTTCAATGACTAAGAATATACTGGCATACAGCCTCTCGCTGCTGATTTTAGCAGGAGCCGTACTGCTGGGAGTAACGGTCGGCACGGTCTCCATTTCACCGGTCGTGCTGTGGAATCCGTCAGCGGATGAAGCAGCTGCCAATATACTATGGAACATCCGCATGCCCCGTGTCATTTTAGCAGGGCTTGTCGGTGCGGCGCTGGCGATTGCCGGTGCAGCGTTTCAGGGGCTTCTGAAGAATCCACTGGCCGATCCTTACACCTTGGGAGTGTCTTCCGGTGCCTCAGTCGGCGCTGTGATGACGCTCTTTTTTGGTATTTCGATTCCGTTTCTGGGACCATTCACCTTACCGGTCATGAGCATGATCGGTGCGCTTCTGACGATGCTTGCCGTCATGAGCTTCGCCAAGCTGGTGGATCGATCCATGAAAATGGAAACGGTCATTTTGACAGGCATCATCTTCAGTTCATTTCTCGGATCGATCATTTCCCTGATGATCGCGTTGACCGGGGAAGAATTGCGCCAAATCATCGGCTGGCTGCTCGGCAGTGTGTCGATGCGGGGCTGGCCATACGTGCGGATGGCGCTGCCCTTCGTTTTGATCGGCTCTTTCGTTTTATGGCTGAAGCGCCGTGAGTTGAACGCCATGCTGTTCGGGGAAGAGCGCGCGCAGCATTTGGGTGTGGATGTCAGAAAGAGCAAAATGACGATTTTAATCGGTGGTTCGGTGCTGACGGGAGCAGCTGTTTCGGTTTCAGGAACCATCGGCTTTGTCGGCTTGGTCGTTCCGCATATGACACGGTTGCTGTGGGGTTCGGACCATCGCCACGTCTTGCCTTTATCGTTCATCAACGGAGCAGCTCTTTTGATTGTCTGTGATTTGGTATCACGAACCATCATTTCACCGACGGAATTGCCGATCGGTGTCATTACCGCCTTTATCGGAGCACCGGTATTTGCATTCATCTTTTTCCGACAACGCAAAGGAGGGGCTTAACTATGCTTGAAATAAAAGGACTGACAGGCGGCTACGGCGATAAGGATATCGTCAAAGACGTATCGTTCACTGTCGATAAAGGCTCAATTCTCGGTATTTTAGGGCCGAACGGCAGCGGCAAATCGACCCTGATGAAACTGATCAGCGGCGTGCTGCCGACAGCAAAAGGGGATGTCCGGATAGACGGTGTATCGATTGCTGATTTTCCGGCAAAGGATTTGGCCAGAAAAATGGCGGTCTTGCCTCAATTGCATGCCCACGCTTTTGCCCATACCGTCCGGGAAACGATTTCACTTGGCAGATACCCGCATCAAAGCGGCTGGTTTTCTTCCTGGTCGGAAGAAGATGAGCAGGCCGTCCTGGAAGCGATGCGCCTGATGGACATCAGCCATTACGAAAAAACTCAGATCGACCGGATGTCTGGCGGCGAACAACAGCGCGTCTTTGTGGCTCAGGCACTGGCGCAGGATGCTGGAATTCTGTTGCTGGATGAGCCGACCAACCATTTGGACATCAATCATCAGAAGGAATTACTCGACACCATCAAAAAGCAGGCCATCGAAAAAGACTTGACGATCGTCTCCATTTTTCATGATATCAACCTGGCGTCGATGTATTGCGATCAATTGCTGCTGCTGGACCGGGGACAGGTTGTCCGGATCGGTGAACCGCATGAAGTGGTTCGGGAGCAGGACATCGAAACGGTCTACCATACACGCGTCAGCAATCATCCGCATCCTGAATTGCCGAAGCCGCAGATCACTTTATTGCCTGGAATCGAACGTGAAGCCGATTTCCACACTATACGCGCTGAGGAATTTCAGATTTCCAAAGATATGGTACTTTATGAAAGCCCAATTCCGTTAAAGACGGTTTCTTCAGCGGTTGTCAACGCGGGTTCCGGATGGTTCCGTAATTTTATGAACCGCCATGTGGATGCTTTCTATAATATCAATGACAGCGTCCAGGAAATGTCCGATTTCATTGAACAGAGCGGATTGAAGACGACGGATACGGTAGGGATGATGACCGCTGTCCAGACGCAGGATGCCATCATCAAAGAATACCTTGGTCCATTCGGTTCAGTCGTGATTGCTGTTACGGCGGGTGTCGGCAACGGTGTGGATGTCTCGAAAGCCGTGGAGCGTACATTGCGCGTCGGGACCATCAACACATGGATACTGGTCAATGGTGTATTATCAGATGAAGCTTTTATCCAGGCGATGATCATCGCGACAGAAGCCAAGACAAAAGCACTCCAGCAGGAGCAGGTCAAAGATCCGTTGACGGGTACGATTGCAACGGGCACGTCTACTGACAGCTGCCTGGTGGCGGCAACGCAGCAGGGCGAGCAATTGCCTTACGCAGGGCCTATCACCGAACTTGGAAAATTGATCGGTGTCGGTGTTTTTGAATGCACCATCGAAGCGCTCAAACTCTACCGGCTGGCGAAAGCGAAAAGCATATGATTCCTCATTTGATTGCAATTGCGCTGGGATTGGCCATCGACCGCATCGTCGGTGATCCGCCGGATTGGCCGCATCCGGTTCGCTGGATCGGCACAGCAATCCGCAAGCTGACCAAACGATGGAACCACGGGCCGAACGCCTTCCGAAACGGTTTCCTGCTGCTGACGACGATTGCTGTTTCGTCCTTTTTGATCGTATACGCGATTGCTTTTCTGGCCTATTCACTGAATGTGTTCGCTGGAATTGCTGTTGAAGCATTGCTCATCGCTTCGGGCCTTGCCCAAAGGAGCCTGAAGGATGCCGCGATGGATGTCTACAACCCCCTGACGAATAAAAACATGGTGCTGGCACGAGAGAAATTGTCATGGATCGTCGGCAGGGATACAGATGGGTTAAATGAAAGCGAAATTACGAGAGGCGTCGTAGAAACGGTATCGGAAAATACCAGTGACGGGGTAACAGCTCCGTTGTTCTGGGCATTTCTTTTAGGCGCACCGGGATTATGGCTTTACAAAGCGGTCAATACGCTGGATTCGATGGTCGGCTACCGGAATGAGGAGTACGAGAAATTCGGCTTTGCCTCCGCAAAAGCGGACGATGTCCTGAACTTTATTCCGAGCCGTTTGACGGGGATGTTGATTTTATTGATGACAGAAAATAAACGATCACTGACCATGCGTCAGCGTTTTTCAGAATGGCTGCAGGATGCTCCGAAGCACCCGAGCCCGAACAGCGGCTGGCTGGAAGCGGCGACTGCCGTACAATTGGGTGTAGAACTTGGTGGATTGAACCGCTACAAGGGAATCGAGTCGGACCGTGCGCGTATGGGAAGACCGATTCATCGACTGGAAGCGCATCATATCAAGGATGCCGTCAGCCATATGCAGACGGTCACCATCGGTTTTTTCATTTTATTTGCCTTAGGAGGAATTTTGCTTGGAGTTGCCTAATCACGGAGCCAATCCGCTGCGTTTATACAAACAGGCAGGCATCAGTCCGCCACAACATATTTTGGATTTCAGTGAAAACGTCCACCCATTCGGACCGCCGGATTTTCTGGTGGAGCAATGGCCGGAAATGCTGGCCTTAACTGGTTCCTACCCGGATCCGGATGGCGAACCGTTCCGCATGGCAGCTGCAGAATACCATGGGGTCGCAGCCAATCAAGTGGCTGCAGGAAACGGCGCGGCCGAGATTTTCACTTGGCTGGCCAGAAGGTACCGTGGTCAGCAGGTGGTCTTGGTCGAACCGGCATTCTCCGAATATCGACAGTCACTTGAAGCGGAAAATGTCCGGATTAAAGAGATTCAATTGCAACCGGAAACCGGCTGGCGATTGACGGCCCAAAACGTTCAGGAAGCAATTTCAGGTTGTGCGGCTCTGTATATCTGCAACCCGCATAATCCTACAGGTACATTGCTGGATCTGGATGAACTTCAGGATATCGCGCAGATTTGCTTAGAAAATCACTGCGAACTCGTAATCGACGAGGCGTTTATCGACTTTATCGGTGAAGAGGCATCCTTTATGCCGTTTTTGAAAAGCTTTCCGAATGTCATCCTCGTTCGGTCGATGACCAAAATGTATGCGATTCCTGGACTCCGCCTTGGTTATGTGGTCAGCCAGGCCGACAAGATCGGCCAACTGAGGCAAGGGGCGGCGCATTGGAACGTCAATGCCTTATCTGCGGCTATTGGTGCCGAATGCTTGGACGAAGCGGCTTATCGCAGCAAGGTCATTGCAGCTGCAACGGAAGAACGTCGGAAGATGCAGCAGTTTTTAGCGAAAAACCAATGCCGGACAAGTGATTCTGCAGTAAATTTCCTGACTTTCCAACTGCCAAACCCCGATAGATCCGCTGCATTTTTTAGGGAGCTCCTGAAAGCAGGAGTCGTCCTGCGGCATACCGAATCGTTCCGGGGGATGGATGGCAAATGGTTCCGGATCGGCATGAAATCAACGGAAAACATGGAGATATTGCGGGAGGCGATTAAGGAATGGCTCGAGGCCAATTGATTTTTATCAGCGGAGGGGTCCGAAGCGGCAAAAGTGCTTATGCAGAGTCGATCGTCTGCGCAGCCGGAAACCGCCGGAAAATCTATTTGGCGAGCGGACAGGCTTACGATGAAGAAATGAAAGATCGCATTGAACGCCACCGGATAGACCGTCAGGAAGATGGCTGGCAGACAATCGAAAAGGCCTATCGTATGGACAGTGTTCTGGATGAACTGCAAACGGAAGACTTGGTTCTATGGGATTGTGTGACGACTTGGCTCGCCAATGAACTGTACGAAGGCTGGGAAGCAGGCAGTATGTGTGCTGAAAAGCCAGGGTGCATGGAACAGAAATGGAGTAGCCTCCAAAAGACGATTCTCGAAATGCTGGAAACCGTTGATTTATTGACAGTCGTCTCGAACGAAGTGCTGGACGACTTCGTGCGCGACGAACTGTACCAAAGCTGGCTTGGGCGCATCCATATCTGGCTCGTGCAGCAAGCAGATCAGGCTATCGAAATGGAAAATGGGCTGGCATTCAGAAGGAAGTGAAAAGATGCGCGGAATAATGATTCAAGGCACCGCTTCAGATGTCGGTAAAAGCATGATCTGTACAGCTTTTTGCCGGATACTTTCTGATGAGGGAGTGAAAGTGGCTCCTTTCAAATCACAGAACATGTCGAATAACTCCTATGTGACCGTGATGGGAGAAGAAATCGGACGCGCGCAGGGTGTTCAGGCGGAAGCTGCCCGTACAGTGGCGACTGCCGACATGAACCCGATCCTCTTAAAGCCTGAAAGCGGCATGAAATCACAAGTGGTCCTATTCGGCAAAAAATTGGAAACGATGGACGGCATGGATTACCGGTCGCAGTTTTATGAAAAAGGGCTGGCTGCAATCGATCAGGCACTGGGCAATCTGGCAAAAGATTTTACCCATTTAGTCATCGAAGGGGCTGGCAGTCCGGCCGAAGTCAATTTGAACGACCGGGAACTGGTCAATATGACAGTTGCCAAACGTGCGGATGTACCGGTGATTCTCGTTGCTGACATTGAACGCGGCGGCGTGTTTGCATCGATTGTCGGGACGCTCGCCTTGATTCCCGAACGGGAGCGGGTGAAAGGGCTGATCGTCAATAAATTCCGCGGGGATGCGCGACTTTTTGATGACGGAGTCCGTTTCTTGGAATCCTATACCGGCATTCCCGTGCTCGGTGTCATCCCCTATATGGCCAGCCATGAAATCGAACAGGAAGATTCACTCGGTGTTCAAGCGGTCCAGCGGGTATCCAGCGTAGAAGATGCGATTGAACTGGTAGTATGCCGGCATCCGTATATCTCGAATTTTACGGATATCGAACCCTTTCTGAATGAGCCGGATGTGACGATCCGCTGGGCGGAAACGGTCGAAGACATCGGACAGCCGGATATCCTTTTGCTGCCGGGCACCAAAAGTACGATTGGTGATCTGCGCTATTGGAAAGAGCAGGGGCTTAGCGCCAAACTGCAAGCCTTGAAGGAGGGTACTTGGATTGTCGGATTATGCGGAGGCTATCAGATGTTTGCCGAAACCCTATCGGATCCGGAAGGCCATGACGGTTTATCTGCAGAAAGTGAAGAAGGATTGGGTTTGGTGCCGAATATGCGTGTCCATTTTCAAGAACAGAAAGTAGTCCAAAGACAGAGCGGCACAGTGAAGTTTGCAGAAGCAATAATCAGCGTGTCCGGCTACGAGATCCATCACGGCAAAGTGTCTGGGACGGAACATCCGCTTATAAGCTGTGAACGTTCTGTCGAAGGTTATTTCCACGGCCATCTGCTGGGTACGCATCTGCATGGATTTTTCCGCGATCCCCATTGCCGCACCGCTTTTCTGGCACCTATCCGAAAGCAGAAGAACCTGCCATTGCCCACGCCTGAAAAGGTGGAGGATCCTTTTGACCACTGGGCAAAGCATGTCAGGAGTCATCTGGACTGGCAGAAAGTCGAAGAAATAATGGAGGGAAGCCGATGATTCGCCTTCTGGGAACGGGAATTCTATTGGCGTTTCAATTTTTCTCGGTGATTCCTGTGAAAAAGCAGCTGCCGATGGAAAAAGCCCCTATTACGGCTATGTATGCCATGTTGCCTTTATTGGGCCTGTTTTTTGGCAGCATGCTGACAGGGGCGGTCTGGCTGCTGCGGGAAGCAACTGACACTAGTTCGCTGTTGATCGGCTTTGTAGTTATTGTCATCAGTATCGTACTGACCGGTGGATTGCATATGGACGGACTGGCCGATACTGGAGATGCTTTTTTCTCTTATCAGGACCGGGAAAAACGACTTGAGATCATGGGCGACCCACGGATTGGTGCGTTCGGCGCCATGGTTTTGCTGCTGTCGATTGTCGGGAAAATCATTATCGTAGCAGAATCCATAGAACTTGTTTCGCTGGTGCTGGTTTTATTTGTTCCAATATTATCCAGAATCGGTTTGTTGATCCTATTCAGCTCGACGAAATCAGCGAAGCGGGGAGGTTTAGCGGCCTTCTTCCAGCAGCATGCAGACCATAGTAAACTGAAGCTCGCAGCTGTTAGTTTATTGGCTGCCAGTTTTGCCTTCCTAGCTTGGAGCACGAGTTTCGGAATAGCCTTTATATTGCTGCTGCTCCTGCTCGTTTCGCTCTGGCTATTCCGTGCCTGGTGCCTGCGGAATTTCGGTGGCGTGACCGGTGACTTGTTTGGTGCTTATGTGGAAGGAGTGGAGATTCTATTATGGATCAGCCTTTTGTTCTTCGTTTAATCCGTCATGCCCCTACGCGAGGCAATCAACAAAAACGCTATATCGGTTGGACTGACGAGTCGATCTTGCCATTTCAGGCAGAACCTGACCTGGGATTGGAAAAGGTTATCGGCAGTGACTTGAAGCGGTGCCGGCAGACGGCAGCTATGCTGTTCCCGAACGCTGTCTACCTGGCAAACCGGGATTTGCGGGAATGCCATTTCGGCGAATGGGAAATGAAAACCTATGAACAACTGAAAGAGATTCAATTGTACCGAAATTGGATTGATGAACCATGGAATATCCGGCCGCCTGGCGGTGAAAGTTTGGCAGACATGGCCGAGCGGGTCGAGCAGGGCATACGTAAGCTGCCGAATGACAGCGAAGTGACGCTGGTTCTCCATGGCGGCCCGATTCGCTACCTGATTGCCCAGGCCATGGGTGAAAGGTTTCAAGATCAAATTGCGCTGCACGGCGGCTGTCATATTTTGACCTGGCAAAGCCGCCGGGCATTCGAGGAGCGGGAATTATGCACATCGTTTTCGGTGGAGCCTTTAACGGTAAACGGCACTATGTGAAAGAACAATTGAAAAAACAGGATATCGATTGGAATGAAGGACGGTTACCTGCACCGGCAGCTGCTGAAACCATCGTTGTCATCGCCGGTTTGGAGCTGTGGGTGAAACAGCAGCTTGAACAGGGCATGTCAGAAGAACGGCTGACCGGGCAAGTGAGAAGAACAGCTAGCCATGGCCAAGCGCAGCAAATTTGGATTTTAACGGATCTGAACCGGGGCATCGTACCGACCGAACGGATCGAGCGGGAAATGCGCGATGTTATCGGACGGCTTTATCAGTTTTTATTTTCCGAAGCTGAAGAAATTACACGAATTTGGTACGGCATACCAGAAAAAATTAAAGGGGCGGATAAAGATGAAGATTTACACGAAAACAGGAGATAAAGGACAAACCAGTTTGATTGGAGCGCGTACAGATAAAGATGCGCCGCGCGTTGAGGCATACGGCACGATCGACGAAGTGAATTCGTTTATCGGCAAGGCGATGACCGAATTGGCACCGGAGACATATGCGGATCTGCTGAAGGATCTGGAAGCGATCCAAAATGAATTGTTCGATTGCGGCGGCGATTTGGCTGATGTCCGCAAGGAACCCAATTACAAAATGACGGAAGAGCCGGTGGAAGTTCTGGAGAAACGCATCGATGAATTGATGGAGGAACCGCCTTTGCTGGAACGCTTCATCTTGCCTGGAGGTTCTCCTGCAGCTGCGACGCTTCATATTGCACGCACCATTACACGCCGTGCAGAACGCCAGACAGTGACGTTGATGAGGGCAGGGGAAGATTTCCCGCCTGTAGTCCAGCGTTATTTGAACCGTCTGTCTGACTACCTGTTCGCCGCATCGCGCGTCGTCAATTCGCGTGCGAATGTGCCGGATAACGAATATGTGCGCAGCGCCAAAGTATTCAAGAATGGCGGACGCAGCAAAAAGTCGGTGGATTGAGTTGTCGGCGAGAAAATTGGCACTTGCGGCTCTATTCATCAGCTTATCCGCAATCGGAGGCATGATCAAGATTCCGCTCGGCATCGCGTCCATCGCGCTCGATTCGATGCCGGCACTAGTGGCCGTGCTGTTCTTTTCAGCGCCGCTCGCCGGAACCATTGCGGCGTTCGGCCATTTGATTTCAGCTTTGTTCGGGGGCATGCCGCTCGGGCCGTTTCATCTGATCATTGCGTTTGAAATGTGGGCAGTGGTGTGGCTGTTCGCGAAGCTGCATCAGTCCGGCAACCAATGGCTGAAATGGCCAGCATTCATCATCGGAAACGGAGTGCTTGCGGCAATCCCATTCTATTTCCTCCTGTCACCGGCATTTTTCTATGCGTCGGTGCCGGGGCTGGTGATTGCGGCTGCGATCAATGCCGGGGTTGCAGCTATGCTGATGCCTTACGTGCAGAAAGTCTATGGAGGGTCTCTGCATGCGTCATGAACTTTTGATCGACGGCTTTGTCATCACTTCAGATAATTCAGCTGCAATCGGTGAAAAGCAGCAGGATGTGGTCTACGCTCCTGATGCCATAACGGCTAAGTTTGCGGCGCGGGTTGCGCTCCTTGAGCAATGGGCGGCGGGCAGCGAACCGCAGGCCGTACTGCTGCAAAACTTCAGCGGAGCCGAACGATGGGCTGCCTATATGGACGGCATCGCCGATCTTTTCGCTGAAGCAGAAACTCCAGTGCCCCCAGTTTCAGGAAGCACAGAAACCAATATGCCGACGCTGCAATCCGGAATCGCTGTGACGATGATCGGCAAACAGCACCGGACACAGCCGCCTGCCGAATCGCTGCAGTGGCTCGTCTACGGTGTTCCGCTATTCGGGGAAGATGTTCTGGCGAAGGCTGATCAAGTCGCCAATCTCGCTACCATCAGGAAAGCTTTTGAATCGGAGCTGATTGAACGGGTCTGGCCAGTTGGATCAAAAGGCATTGCGCATGAAGTTGAATTGTTGATGGGCAAGTCAAAGGAATTTTCCACAGTACCTGACGTCGACAGCTCCGCTGGGCCGGCGACCTGCGTCCTGATCGGTGTCCTGCCGTCAAATAGAGGACGTGTTCAAGATTATTTCAAAGAACAACTTTTTCCGATCGAATTCCAATAGAGCAGAAACATCATCCATGAGTGGATGATGTTTTTTTGTCGAGGGAAAATTTATTCGAGGAGCAAAAGAACTGTAGATTTTATAATCTTGAACTGGTATCTTATGGATAGCAAATAGTCAAAAGATGAAATTTGAAAACTCTTTTAAATAGTTGTTGACTGAATGCTCATTCATATTTTAATATAGAACATAGTATCGACAAGTTGTTATCATTCACGTAGACTTTGGGTATGGAGTTTTTAGAATATACACACAAGGGGGATATCACGATGGAGCCATTGCTTATTGCCAACTGGATTTTATTCATAGCTGTAACCGCTTACGCCATCTATCTCTTCATTTATTTATTGAAGTCGAGATATGATTTTATCAAACTCGGTAAAAAAGTTGAGTTTGAAGAAAATTTCAACGAGCGATTGCGCAAAGTTATGGTCAATGTTTTTGGACAAAAGAAATTAATGAAAGATAAGAAGAGCGGAACGATTCACGTCATGTTCTTCTACGGTTTCCTGCTGGTTCAGGCGAGCGCCATTGATTTCATCATCAAAGGCCTATCTCCGGATTCACATTTGCCGCTTGGTCCGCTATACCCGGCCTTCACTTTCTTCCAGGAAATCGTGACGTTGACGATTTTGGTTGCAGTGGTCTGGGCATTCTATAGACGCTATATCGAAAAGTTGGTTCGCTTGAAGCGCGGATGGAAATCGGGGCTTGTCCTTATTTTTATCGGTGGACTGATGGTGACCGTGCTGATCGGCAACGGAATGAACATGATCTGGCACGGCCACGAAGGTGCATGGACAGAACCCGTTGCTTCACTTGTGGCGGCTGCCTTCTCTTGGTTGCCTCAAGCTGCAACTGTAACGATTTTCTACGTTATGTGGTGGGCGCATCTATTGTTCCTGCTGACGTTCCTGGTTTATGTTCCACAATCCAAGCACGCTCACTTGATCTTCGGACCGGTCAACACCTGGTTCCACCGAGTTGATCATGTCGGACGCTTGAAGCCGATCAACTTTGAAGAAATGGAAGATGAAGAAGATCCGGATGCCATGCCTTCATTCGGTGTCGGAAAAATCACCGACTTCACTCAGGCGCAAATGATTGATTTTTACGCCTGCGTAGAATGCGGACGCTGTACGAATATGTGTCCGGCAACCGGGACAGGAAAAATGCTGTCTCCGATGGACCTTATTACAAAACTCCGTGACAACCTGACAAATACAGGTGCGGTCATGACACAGAAAAAACCATGGGTGCCGGCAATGGCATTCAGCAATACACAAGGAAACCAATTGGCGATGGCTGCCGGTGCTGAAGGAATCAGCATCGACGAACTATACAGCCCGAGCTTGATCGGAGACGTCATCACAGAAGAAGAAATCTGGGCATGTACGACTTGCCGTAACTGTGAAGACCAATGTCCGGTTATGAACGAACACGTCGACAAAATCATCGACCTTCGCCGTTACCTGGTAATGACGGAAGGGAAAATGGACAAAGATGCTCAGCGCGCGATGACAAACATCGAAAAGCAGGGGAATCCTTGGGGACTTAACCGCAAAGAAAAAGAAAACTGGAGAGATGCACGTCCAGATATCTCGATTCCGACGGTTAAAGAAATGAACAAAGCCGGAGAAGAATTCGAATTCCTTTTCTGGGTTGGATCGATGGGTTCATTCGACAGCCGTTCACAAAAGATCGCTTTGTCATTTGCCCGTCTAATGAATGAAGCCGGTGTGAAATTCGCGATTCTCGGCAATAAAGAAAAGAACTCTGGAGATACGCCGCGCCGCCTCGGAAACGAATTCCTGTTCCAGGAACTGGCGACAGGCAATATCAAAGAATTTGAAAAAGCGGAAGTCAAGAAAATCGTCACGATTGACCCACACGCTTACAATATTTTCAAAAACGAATACCCGGATTTCGGCTTTAAAGCTGAAGTTTACCATCATACCGAAATGCTGTTCGAACTGGTCCAGGATGGCCGTTTGAAACCGCAATTCCCGGTGAACGAACGAATCACGTTCCACGATTCCTGTTACCTCGGCCGCTACAACGATGTCTATGACGCACCGCGTGAGATATTGAAAGCGATCGAAGGCGTGGAATTGGTTGAAATGGTCCGTAACCGACAAGACGGCATGTGTTGTGGAGCCGGCGGCGGAATGATGTGGATGGAAGAAGACGCAGGCCATCGCGTCAACGTGGCCCGAACTGAACAGGCACTTGAAGTCAGCCCGACGATGATTTCCTCCGGCTGTCCATACTGCCTGACGATGCTGTCAGATGGAACGAAAGCCAAAGAAGTAGAAGACGAGGTTGGCACATACGATGTGGCTGAGCTGTTGGAAATGGCCGTTCTCGGAAACGAAACACCGGAACCGGAAGCGATTGTCCAGTAAACATCCACAAGAACGCTTCAATAATTAATAATTGCTTAATGACAGAAAATTGAGTAGAATAACAGCATAAGCTAAAAAAAGGAAGGGAGTGAATGCTCCCTTTTCTTTTGGAATTAAACCGAGCGAGCGTTCAGTCAATTTTATGAACTGAATGAAATTCAACTTATAAAATTTGTGATGAAGCTAGCGAAGCGATGCAGGAGCAATGTTTTTAACTATTTCTGATTCTAGAATAGTTAAATGTCTGAGTGGGACAAGCCGATTAAAAGTTTCCAATTATATTTTTTTACCACAGTTGAAACCGTTTACACGAAAACAAAAGGGGAGGAAAATAATCATGGCAAAAACAGTCATCATCGATGGGGCACGCACAGCATTCGGGAAATTCGGAGGAAACTTGAGCACATTGACGGCAAGTGAACTCGGGGCAGAAGCGATCAAAGCGGCAATGAGCCGTTCAGATATCCAGCCGGAAGATGTCCAGGAAGTCATCATGGGCAACGTACTGCAAGCCGGGCAAGGGCAGATCCCTTCACGCCAGGCAGCAAAAAAAGCTGGTATTCCTTACAACGTTAAATCTGAAACGATCAATAAAGTGTGTGCATCTGGTATGCGCAGCATCACATTGGCAGACCAAATCATCCGTTTGGGTGACGAAGAAGTCATCGTTGCAGGCGGCATGGAGTCCATGTCCAATGCACCTTATTATCTTCCGAAAGCGCGTTGGGGCCTTCGCATGGGGGATGCTCAGGTCGTTGATGGCATGGTCCATGACGGTTTATCCTGCTCATTCCATCCGGACAAAGTCCATATGGGGACTTACGGGAACTCGACTGCAGAAGATTTCAACCTGACGCGTGAAGCGCAGGATGAGTGGTCCGCCCGTTCACATGAACGCGCCATCAAAGCGAAGGATCTGTTTTCTGAAGAAATCGTCGCCATCGACATTCCGCAGCGCAAAGGGGATCCGATTACAGTTGATGTAGATGAAGCACCACGCGCCAATTCTACCATCGATGCATTGGCGAAACTGAAGCCGGCATTCGGCAAAGACGGAACAATCACTGCAGGGAACGCGCCCGGCATCAATGATGGGGCGGTGGCACTTGTATTGATGAGTGAAGAACGTGCACAGAATGAAGGGAAAAACGTCTTGGCGCATATTTTGTCCCACACCGAAGTGGCGATCGAGCCGCACCGTTTCCCGGAAACACCTGGTATCGTCATCAATGAATTACTGAAGAAAACCGGTAAATCGCTGGATGATATCGATCTGTTTGAGATCAACGAGGCATTCGCGGCTGTTGCGCTGGCGAGTTCGAAAATCGCTGGTTTGGACGCTGAAAAAGTCAATGTCAATGGTGGATCAGTTGCACTCGGTCATCCGATCGGGGCAAGCGGTGCACGCATCATCCTGACATTAGCCTACGAGTTGAAACGCCGCGGAGGCGGCATCGGCATTGCAGCCATCTGTTCAGGCGGCGGTCAAGGCGACGCGATCATGATTGAAGTTCCTAAGGAGGCAAAATAAGCATGTCGATTCAAAATGTAATGGTCATTGGCGCCGGACAAATGGGTTCCGGCATCGCGCAGGTTTGCGCGCAAGCAGGATTGAATGTGAAATTGAATGATATGAAGCAGGAAGCATACGAGCGTGGAATCGGGACCATCACCAAAAACCTGTCCCGTAATGTTGAAAAAGGCCGCATGACAGAAGATGAAAAAACAGCCGTTCTCGGCCGCATCACCCCATCGCTTGATCTGAAGGATGCACATGATGTCGATATCGTCATCGAAGCGGCTGTCGAAAACATGGCCATCAAGCACAGCATCTTTAAAACACTGGACGAAGTGGCGCCGAAGCACGCAATCCTGGCAACGAACACGTCGTCACTTCCAATCACAGAGATTGCGGCAGTCACTAATCGCCCAGAGCAGGTCATTGGCATGCATTTTATGAATCCGGTACCGGTGATGAAATTGGTTGAAATTATCCGAGGCTTGGCAACTTCCGATGAAGTCTACAAAAAAGTAGAAGAAATGACGGTTCAATTGTCGAAAACACCTGTGGAAGTGAACGACTTTCCGGGATTTGTCGCTAATCGCATCCTGATGCCGATGATCAATGAAGCGATTTTCACGCTTCAAGAAGGTGTTGCGACCAAAGAAGCGATCGATGACATCATGAAACTCGGCATGAACCATCCGATGGGGCCGCTGCAATTGGCTGATTTTATCGGATTGGATACCTGCCTGTACATTATGGAAGTACTGCATGAAGGATTCGGCGACAGCAAATACCGCCCAAGCCCGTTATTGCGCCAATACGTCAAAGCAGGCTGGCTGGGCAAGAAAACCGGACGCGGTTTCTATGAATACACTTAATTATTAGGGGGAACCGCAATGGATTTGCACTTTACAGATGAACAACTTATGATGCGCAACATGGTGCGAGATTTCGCGAAAGAGGAGATTACACCGTTTATCGAGAACATGGAGAACGGCGAATTTCCAACAGCTATTCTGAAGAAGATGGGCGAGCTTGGATTGATGGGCATAACGGCACCGGAAAAATACGGCGGCTCGGAAATGGATTTTACTTCTTATATCACAGCTATCCATGAACTATCAAAAGCGAGCGGTGTGGTTGGGGTTATCTTATCAGTCCACACGTCTGTCGGCACCAACCCAATCCTTAATTTCGGATCACAGCAGCAAATCGAAAAATACGTACCAAAACTGGCGAGCGGGGAATATCTTGGCGCTTTTTGCCTGACAGAACCTTCGGCAGGATCGGATGCAGCCAGCCTTAAGACAAAAGCTGTGCTGGACGGCGATGATTATGTGTTGAACGGCTCGAAAGTCTTTATCACCAATGGCGGGGAGGCCGATACGTATATCGTATTCGCGTCTACAAAACCTTCCGCAGGTTCACGCGGAATTTCGGCTTTCATCGTTGAAAAGGATACGCCGGGCTTGATCATCGGCAAAAACGAAAAGAAAATGGGTCTCCATGGTTCGAAGACGGTCCAATTGACTTTTGAAAACATGCGGATACCGGTTGAAAACCTGTTGGGCGAAGAAAATAAAGGATTCAGCATCGCAATGGCGAATTTGAATGTGGGACGGATCGGCATCGCGGCACAAGCGCTCGGCATCGCCGAAGCGGCATACGAGTATGCAGTCGCCTATGCCAAAGAGCGTGAGCAATTCGGAAAACCGATTGCACAGCAACAAGGCGTCGGCTTTAAACTGGCAGACATGGCGACGCAGGTGGAAGCAGCGAAACTGCTGGTCTACAACGCAGCTGACCTCTATTCCAAAGGCAAAGATTGCAATAAACAGGCTTCCATGGCGAAACTTTTCGCGTCGAAAGCCGCAATGGATGTGACGATTGAAGCCATCCAGGTTTTCGGTGGCTACGGCTACACGAAAGATTATCCAGTCGAGCGCCTGTTCCGCGACGCAAAAGTGACGGAAATTTACGAAGGCACAAGCGAGATTCAACGCATCGTCATTAGTAAACAACTAATCAAGTAATTAATTGGAGGAATGGAAAATGAATTTTCAACTGTCTGAAGAACATGAAATGATCCGCAAAATGGTAAGAGATTTCGCTAACAAAGAAGTGGCGCCAACAGCGGAAGAACGCGACGAAGAAGAACGCTTTGACCGTGAAATTTTTGACAAAATGGCTGAACTGGGCCTTACAGGAATTCCATGGCCGGAAGAATACGGCGGAATCGGATCGGATTATTTGGCGTATTGCATCGCAGTTGAAGAATTGTCACGCGTTTGCGCATCAACAGGTGTTACATTATCTGCGCATACTTCACTTGCCGGATGGCCGGTTTACACATTCGGAACAGAAGAGCAAAAGCAAAAATACCTTCGTCCGATGGCTGAAGGCACAAAAATTGGTGCTTACGGCTTAACAGAACCCGCTTCAGGATCAGACGCAGGCGCGATGCGCACTTCTGCAAAAGAAGATGGCGACCATTATGTGCTGAACGGCTCGAAAATCTTCATCACCAATGGCGGGATTGCGGACATCTATATCGTATTCGCGGTAACGGATCCAGAATCGAAGCATAAAGGCACGACAGCATTCATCGTTGAAAAAGACTTTGAAGGCTTCTCGGTCGGCAAAAAAGAACGCAAGCTCGGCATCCGTTCAAGCCCGACAACAGAAATCATTTTCGACAACTGCCGTGTACCGAAAGAAAACGTTTTGGGCGAGCTTGGCCAAGGCTTCAAGATCGCAATGCAGACACTTGACGGCGGACGCAACGGCATCGCAGCTCAGGCTGTCGGAATCGCACAAGGCGCGCTTGATGCATCGATTGATTATGCCAAAGAGCGTGAGCAATTCGGCAAGCCGATTTTAGTCAATCAAGGGGTTTCATTCAAATTGGCGGATATGGCGACTTCGATCGAAGCTTCCCGTCTGTTGACTTACCAGGCAGCTTGGTTGGAATCAAATAAATTATCCTACAGCAAAGAGTCGGCGATGGCGAAATTGATGGCCGGCGATACAGCAATGAAAGTGACAGTCGAAGCGGTTCAAGTATTTGGCGGCTATGGCTACACGAAGGATTATCCGGTCGAACGCTTTATGCGCGACGCGAAAATTACGCAAATCTACGAAGGCACGCAAGAAGTCCAGCGTCTGGTTATTTCCCGGATGGTCACGAAATAAGCGGAGGGTTGCCTTATGAACAAAAAGCGTGAAATTGAGTCCTCCGTGAAAGACGAAAGCCTGATTGAAAAGCGCCGCGAACAAATGATCCGCGGGGCTGTCACGCTTTTTAAAGAAAAAGGCTTTCACCGGACGACGACGCGGGAAATTGCAAAAGCAGCCGGTTTCAGTATCGGTACGTTATACGAATATATCCGGACCAAAGAAGATGTGCTGTATCTCGTCTGTGATTCCATCTACGACGAAGTGCACACGCGCCTGGACCGGCTCGATATCGAACAAGGCTCCATCAGCGTATTGGTTACGGCGATCGAGCATTATTACACATTGATCGACGATATGCAGGATGAATTCGTGGTCATGTACCAGGAATCCAAATCCTTGCCGAAAGACGCATTAAACTATGTGTTGAATAAAGAACTTGAAATGGTGGCGATTTTCGAGCGCCTGTTGATGCAATGCGTCGACAACGGGGAAATCGAGATGAGTCCGAAAGAAGTGGTCATGGCTTCCCATCATTTATTTGTTCAGGGACAGATGTGGGCTTTCAGACGGTGGGCGTTAAACGATTTCACCATCCAGGAATTTATCAGCATGCAAACCAAATTTCTTTTGCAGGGGATGGCAGGGGAAAACATCTCAATACAGGGGGCTTGATCATAATGGCTACAATTGAAGAAACGAAGACTTATCAACCGAAAAACCATATCCGCTTTGTCACAGCTTCCAGCCTGTTTGACGGCCATGACGCGTCCATCAACATCATGCGCCGGATTCTGCAGTCAAGCGGTGCAGAAGTAATCCACTTGGGCCATAACCGGTCGGTTGAAGAAGTGGTCAATGCAGCGATTCAGGAAGATGTCCAGGGAATCTGCATATCGTCCTATCAGGGCGGCCATATGGAATACTTCAAGTATATGCACGACTTGCTTCAGGAAAAAGGCGCTTCGCAGATCCGCATTTACGGCGGAGGCGGAGGCGTTATTTTGCCGCGTGAAATAAAAGAGCTTGAAGAATACGGCATTGCCGGTATTTTTTCGCCGGAAGACGGCCGCAAAAAAGGGCTGCAGGGCATGATTACGGAAATTGTGGAAGAATGTGATTTCTCGACAGCGAAACCGGATGTGAAGGTTGAAAACCTGTCAGCCGACGAGCCGGTTGTGTTGGCCCACGTCATCACAGCAGCGGAAGAAGCCCACACGCGCGATACCGATACCGACGATCTGTTGAGAGCGGTTCGGGAACAGACAAAAAATACACCGGTCCTTGGCATCACAGGAACAGGTGGAGCCGGTAAAAGTTCATTGACGGATGAATTGATTCGCCGATTCTTGTCTGAACTGCCGGATAAGAAAATCGCGATTCTTTCAATTGACCCGACCAAGCAAAAAACGGGCGGTGCACTTCTTGGTGACCGGATCCGCATGAACGCCATCTTTAACAAACGGGTTTTTATGAGAAGTTTGGCGACACGTGGTTCACGCTCTGAGTTGTCTGGTGCCATCGGCGACGTATTGGATGTCGTGAAAGCGGCCGACTTTGATTTGATCATCGTTGAAACGAGCGGAATTGGCCAGGGAGATGCGGAAATCGCTAATTTCTCGGATATTTCCATGTACGTCATGACCAGCGAATTCGGTGCGCCTTCACAGCTTGAGAAAATCGATATGATCGATTATGCGGATTTGATTGTCATCAATAAATTCGAACGCAGCGGTTCGCAGGATGCGCTTCGCCAAGTGCAGAAGCAGTATCAGCGCAGCCATCTTCTGTGGGAAAAAGACCTGGACGAAATGCCAGTCTACGGTACGATCGCCAGCCAATTCAATGATAAAGGGACCAATTCCCTGTTTGCTGCATTAGTGGCTACGGTCAATGAAAAATGTGGAACCGACTGGGAAACGGATTACGATAAATTCGTCAAAACCCAGAAAGAGAACCTGATCATTCCAAATGATCGCCGTTATTATTTGCGCGAACTGACGGATACGGTCCGCGGCTATCACGCAAAAGCCAAAGAACAATCCGCCTTTGCGCGCCGCCTGTTCCAATTGGAAGGCGCCATCGAAGCGGTAAAAGAAAAAGCGCCGGATGATGCATTGGTCGCTTCACTCGAATCGCTGGCTGACGGCGTGCGTGATGAACTGACTGCTGAATCCAAACGCATTCTCGCCAACTGGGATGCATTGAAAGAAATGTATGCCGGCGACGAATTCGTCACATCGGTCCGCGACAAGGAAATCCGTACAATCTTACGCACAGAAAGCCTGTCAGGCATCAAAGTGCCACGCGTCGTATTGCCGAAGTTCGTCGATTACGGCGAAATCCTGTCATGGGTTTATGCGGAGAACGTTCCGGGTTCATTCCCTTATACAGCTGGAGTATTCCCGTTCAAACGTGCCGGAGAAGATCCAAAGCGCCAGTTTGCTGGCGAAGGAACACCCGAACGCACCAATCGCCGCTTCCATTATTTATCGAAAGATGATGATGCAAAACGTTTGTCGACAGCATTTGACTCGGTGACGCTTTACGGCGAAGACCCGGACCACCGCCCGGATATTTATGGGAAAGTCGGCGAGTCGGGTGTGTCGATCTGTACGCTCGATGATATGAAGAAACTGTACGCAGGATTCGACCTGTGTGCGCCATCGACGTCCGTCTCCATGACGATCAACGGACCGGCGCCGATCATTTTGGCGATGTTCATGAACACAGCCATCGATCAGCAGGTCAAGTTGAATGAAGAAAAACTGGGCCGCACATTGACGGTCGAAGAATTCACGGAAGTCCGTGAAAGCACGCTGCAAGTCGTACGCGGAACCGTACAGGCCGATATTCTGAAAGAAGACCAAGGACAGAATACCTGCATCTTCTCGACCGAATTCGCGCTTCGCATGATGGGCGATATCCAGCAATACTTTATCGACCACAAAGTCCGCAACTATTACTCTGTATCGATTTCGGGCTACCACATTGCCGAAGCCGGCGCGAACCCGATTTCACAATTGGCGTTCACGCTGTCCAACGGGTTCACGTACGTGGAATATTACTTGAGCCGAGGCATGAACATCGATGACTTTGCGCCGAACCTGTCGTTCTTCTTCTCGAACGGACTGGATCCGGAATATACCGTCATCGGACGTGTAGCACGCCGCATCTGGGCAGTCGTCATGCGCGATAAATATGGCGCAAATGAACGCAGCCAGAAACTGAAATACCATGTCCAGACATCAGGACGCAGCCTTCACGCGCAGGAAATCGACTTCAACGATATCCGCACGACATTGCAGGCCTTGATGGCGCTGCAGGACAACTGCAACTCGCTGCACACCAATGCCTATGATGAAGCGATTACGACGCCGACGGAAGAATCAGTCCGCCGGGCGATGGCGATCCAGATGATCATCACCAAAGAGCACGGCTTGTCAAAAAATGAGAACCCGCTGCAAGGTGCCTTCATCATCGAAGAAATGACGCAATTGGTGGAAGAAGCGGTGCTGACCGAGTTTGACCGCATCAACGACCGCGGAGGCGTCCTGGGCGCGATGGAAACACAATACCAACGCGGCAAAATCCAGGAAGAGTCCATGCATTACGAAATGAAGAAACACACAGGCGAATTGCCGATCATCGGCGTCAACACCTACCTGAACCCGAATCCACAATCGGACGACGACATCAATGCGATGGAAATCGCCCGCGCCACAGTGGAAGAAAAAGAAACGCAAATCAACAACCTGCGCGCTTTCCAGGAACGCAATGACTCAACCGAAGCTTTGGAGCGCCTCAAGCAGGCAGCCAAGACCGGCGGCAACATCTTCGAAGAATTGATGGAAACCGTAAAAGTCGCAAGCCTCGGCCAAATCACAACGGCCTTATACGAAGTCGGCGGGCAGTATAGACGGAATATGTAGTTGGAAAAGCGGAAGCAGCCGTTTTGCTCCGATAGGCTTAAGACGACTTGGCGAAGCGGCATGTTTTCAGCCGCACAGCCGAGTTGACTTAAGACCCCGAGGGGCTGGGCGGAGGAGCTGGACAAGGAAAAGTGAAAGTGCCTGTTTAGCTCTGAAAGGCATAAGGCAGACCGGCGAAGTGGTGTTCTTTGCGACGAAGCACAAAGTGCTGCAGGAGCAGTAGGGCTTTAAACAGGCCAACATAGTACTACGCTTCCTGGCGCAACGGTTAGCTGACCCAAATCCTGTGGGCCTCTGCCCACGAAATCAAGGTTTGGATAAAAAAACTGAATAAAACACGATAAAAGTAAGCGGAATCCATTTGAAGACGGATTCCGCTTACTTTTTTTGGCGGAAAAGCGAGCTGGATTTAATTTGTGGGCGTTCAAACAGAATTGTGGTCGCTCACGGGGATTTATGGGCGTTCAAACAGATTTGCGGTCGTTTGGCTGAGTTAAGACCTAAGAGCCAGATGGATGAAAGTATGAAAAAAGGCGAAAACCCGTCAAAAGACGGGCTTTGCACCTTTTTTGAGAAGAAAAAGAAAAGAGAGATCTAACTTGCAGGCTGAGACACTGGATTTTCATTGATTTAAAGTAGGTTATGCACGCTCAGCAGGAAATATGCGCGCTCAGAAAAAAATGTGCACGTTCAAAAGAGAATACGCACGTTCAGAAAAAAATATGCACGTTCAAGAAAAAATACGCACGCTCAGCAGAAGTACAGAAAAGGAAGTATGATAAAAAGAAGTTAAATCCAGAACCTGATTTAAAAAAGAAAATATTCCCAAAAAGATAATCCATAACATTCCTCTACTAGTTCCGCCAAGTCGATATCCCTGCTCTTTTTCTGTATAATAGAAGAATACGCACCGCAGAAACCAAGAAGGATGGATCCTATGCGCAAAGCTATCCACTACATAATCATCACAATCTGTGTCATACTGATTTTCTTCCTGTACAATAAAGCTTTGGGATCGATTCCGTTTATGATTCTGGCGCTCTATTTGTTTTATTTCGGATGGAGACAAATAGATCCGAGAAAAAAGAAAACACGGTAGCGGAGACTAGGTAGTTTGTATATAATGAATTAAGTTACGAAAGAAGAAGGGACGTGCACGGAATGAAAATTCGTGAATTATCTAAAGAAGAACTGATAGAAGAGTCATTCGTTGACTTGACATATGCAATGCTGGAAGAAACACATGAAACAAGAACTTACGCAGAATTGGTTGCGGAAATCGAAAAATTGCTGAACTTGTCTAAAGAAGAAATGAAAGATCGTCTTGTTCAGTTCTATACTGACCTGAATATTGACGGCCGCTTTTTGATCTTGGGCGAAAACCGCTGGGGCCTTCGCGAATGGTATCCGGTTGAACAGATTGAAGAAGAGTCGGCGCCGACCGTTAAAGCACGCAAGAAGAAAGCCAAAGTGGCTGACGACGAAGGCTTTGACGATTTGGACGAATTGGCATTGGAAGATGAATTGGAGTTTGAGGACTTCGGTGAAGACGACGATGACGATGACGACGAGGATGAAGTGGTTAAATCACCGGTTGAAGTGGAAGTCCTGGATTTCGATGCGGATGACGACGACGAAGAAGACGTCGACGTTCTGGTTGAAGACCTCGATGGCAACATCATCGATGATGAAGACGACGACGACGAAGACGACGATGAAGAAGATGACTTGAAGTAATCTGAACATTTTTTCACCTTGACTTATGAGGCTAGACTGGATAAGATTTTACTGGGCTCCTTAAAATAGGAGAGATGATTCGTACAGTTTACGCGCTCCCCCTGCATATGCAGCAGGTGGAGCGCTTTTTATTTTTACCATTCGAGGAGGAAGTAGGCATGACGAAGTATATATTTGTAACCGGTGGGGTTGTATCATCACTAGGTAAAGGGATTGTAGCCGCGTCATTAGGGCGTTTATTGAAAAACAGAGGGTTGAATGTAACGATTCAAAAATTCGATCCGTACATCAATATCGACCCTGGAACAATGAGTCCGTATCAGCACGGAGAAGTTTTTGTGACAGATGATGGCGCAGAAACGGATTTGGATCTTGGCCATTACGAACGTTTCATCGATATCAATTTAAACAAATACTCAAACGTAACAACCGGGAAAGTCTACTCGACCGTTATCCAAAAAGAACGCCGCGGAGATTACTTGGGCGGAACAGTTCAAGTTATTCCACATATCACAAACGAAATTAAAGACCGTCTATTGCGCGCTGCCAAAACAGCGAAAGCAGACGTAGTCATCACGGAAATCGGCGGAACCGTAGGCGATATCGAATCATTGCCATTCCTCGAAGCAATCCGCCAAATGCGTTCTGATCTTGGGCGAGATGAAGTTATGTACGTCCACTGTACCTTGATTCCGTATCTTGGAGCAGCTAAGGAAATGAAAACAAAACCGACACAGCATAGTGTAAAAGAACTTCGCAGCCTCGGCATTCAGCCGAACCTGATCGTCGTGCGTACAGAACATCCAGTGCCACAGGACATGAAGGACAAGATTGCATTGTTCTGCGACATTAAGCCGGAAGAAGTAATCGAATCACGCGATGTTGACGTGATCTACGAAATGCCGCTTCGCCTTCAGGAACAGCATATGGACCAAATCGTCCTTGATCATTTTGGGATCGAAGCGCCTGAAGCGAACATGACAGAATGGAATACCCTGGTCGATAAAGTAAAATCGCTTAAAAACAGCGTACGCATCGGCCTTGTCGGAAAATATGTAGAATTGCAGGATGCTTATATTTCTGTAGTGGAAGCCTTGAAACATGCCGGTTTCGCATTTGATTCTGAAATCGAAGTGGATTGGATCAACGCTGAACACATCAATGCCGACAATGTTGCAGAAAAATTGAAAGATTGTGATGGAATCCTGGTTCCAGGTGGTTTCGGCGACCGTGGAGTTGAAGGGAAAATCGCGGCTACTCAATTCGCACGCGAAAACAATGTACCGTTCTTCGGTATTTGCCTCGGCATGCAGTTGGCATCTGTCGAATTCGGCCGTAACACCATGAATCTGGAAGGTGCACATTCTTCTGAATTGAACGCTAAAACACCATACCCAGTCATTGATCTATTGCCTGAGCAAAAAGACATCGAAGACTTAGGTGGAACACTTCGCCTTGGCTTGTATCCTGCGAAACTTGAAAAAGGTTCAAAAGCGCATGAGGCTTATGGAGAAGAATTGGTTTACGAAAGACATCGCCACCGTTACGAGTTCAACAATGAATACCGTGAAGCTTTCGAGAATGCCGGATTCAAATTTACAGGCACCAGCCCGGATGGCCGCCTGGTGGAAATTATTGAAGTTGCTGACCACCCGTGGTTCGTGGCATGCCAATTCCACCCAGAGTTCATTTCAAGACCGAACCGTCCGCAGCCATTGTTCCGTGAATTTGTAAAAGCATCCATTGCCAATAAATAAATGGCAAAAGCCTTCCCTGAAAATGGGAAGGCTTTTTGCATAAATTTATTCATTCAAAAGTTGGTCAATCTGCTGCTTGACGGCATAATAAATATAGAGCGCGGCCATGGCGTGCGGAACTAACCCGGGCAAGCCGTCGTCCTGTAACAGGGTGCCTTCATGGCTGCTTAGGGGAAGGAAGGCGTCAGCCAATTCACTTTCGTCTGAATGGGACGCGACAAATGCGAATGGAATGCCGGCGTCCGCTAACCTACCGGCGAGTTCATCCCCTTCATTATTCGGTGCCAGAACCCAGACGCGGTCGGTACTGGTGACGATGCTTGCCGGCGCCCACTCGGCTGCAGCGATCAACGGCGCTTCGCTATGCAGTGCTGCGGCAGCCACAGCTTTCATTTCACCAAAGGCTGCGATGAAGATGGTCCCTTCCGCAACGGCGGCCTGTGCCAAAACACCGGCAATGCTGTCAATGGCAGGCTGCTGCTTGGACAGGCGCTCAAACAATCGGGTCAATTGTGCAGTTAATGGATCCATAAAACTCACCTCGTGAAAAAAGTATAGCAGATAAAGGAGTGGTTCTTCTTGAAAACCATTTTAATTGTCGATGACCAGCCAGGAATCCGGCTGTTGCTGAAAGAAGTATTCAGCAAAGAAGGATACCACACGATTACAGCGGGCAGCGGAAAAGAAGCGCTTGAAAAAGTGCAGGAAGTTTGCCCGGATCTGGTGCTCTTGGATATGAAAATCCCCGGTATGGATGGCATTGAGATCCTTAAGCGCTTGAAGAAAAACAAGTCGGCTGTCCATGTTATCATGATGACGGCTTACGGTGAACTTGATCTCATTAAGGAATCCATGCACTGGGGAGCGGAACGTTATTTCACTAAGCCTTTTGATGTCTTCGAAGTGCGTGACGCCGTTAAGCAGTTATTGGAAGAGTAAACAACGAAGAAGTAGCGTAAGTACTGGGTTTTTGATATAGTATAAAGGATATTCGCTTTAAACATTGCTGAGGAGGAATTCTAAATGCCATTGGTTTCAATGAAAGAAATGATGATAAAAGGAAAACAAGAAGGATATGCAATCGGTCAATTCAATTTAAACAACTTGGAGTTCACACAAGCTATTCTTCAAGCCGCACAAGAAGAGAATTCTCCAGTCATTTGCGGAGTTTCTGAAGGTGCAGCCCGTTACATGGGTGGATTTACGACAGTTGTTAATATTGTCAAAGGATTGATGCATGATTATAAAATTACGGTTCCCGTGGCGATTCATTTGGATCACGGTTCAAGCTTTGAAAAATGCAAGGAAGCGATTGATGCTGGATTCACTTCAGTTATGATTGACGCCTCCCATCATCCTTTTGAAGAAAACATTGAAATCACGAAACAAGTCGTAGAATATGCACGTAAGCATAATGTTTCCGTTGAAGCGGAATTAGGAACTGTCGGTGGACAGGAAGATGACATCATTGCAGATGGCGTGATTTATGCAGATCCTCAGGAATGCAAACAGATGGTTGAACAAACCGGAATCGATTGCCTGGCACCTGCTCTAGGTTCGGTCCACGGTCCTTATAAAGGAGAACCGAATTTAGGCTTCGAAGAAATGGAAGAAATTTCTCAGCAGTGTGACGTGCCGCTTGTATTGCACGGCGGAACAGGAATTCCTCTAAAGGATATTCAACGTTCTGTTTCACTTGGTACATCGAAAATCAATGTCAACACAGAAAGCCAGATTACATCGGCTCAAGCAGTCCGCGACAAATTGAACAGCGATCCGGATGTCTATGATCCCCGCAAATACCTGGGACCAGCCCGCGACGCAATCAAAAAAACGGTAATCGGCAAAATGCGTGAATTTGGAAGTTCAGGAAAAGCATAATAAGAGACAAAAAAAGATGGGAGAGAAGTGTCCAAAAGGCGCCTTCTCTTTTTCCCGTCATACTGGAGGAAAAAAACTATGAAATTTTTCATCGACACAGCAAACTTTGACGAAATTAAAGAAGCACATGCCTGGGGTATCCTATCGGGTGTTACAACCAATCCATCACTGGTTGCAAAAGAAAAGAATGTTTCATTCCATGACCGCCTGAAAGAAATTGCTGCACTTGTTGACGGTTCAATCAGCGGCGAAGTCATCTCACTTGATGCAGAAGGCATGATTAAAGAAGGCCGTGAACTTGCAGACCTTGCTCCGAATATCACGGTTAAATTGCCGATGACTCCAGACGGTTTGAAAGCTTGCTCGGTTCTTGCTTCAGAAGGCAAAAAAGTCAATGTCACATTGATTTTCAGTGCCAACCAAGCATTGCTTGCAGCACGTGCAGGCGCGTCTTACGTGTCACCATTCCTTGGACGCCTTGACGATATCGGACATAACGGAATGGACTTGATCGCAACAATCGCAGAGATTTTCGCCATCCATGACATTTCTTCAGAAATCATCGCTGCTTCAATCCGTCACCCGCAGCACGTTACAGAAGCTGCTTTGAATGGTGCACATATTGCCACTATGCCGATTAAAGTTATGCACCAGATGTTCAAACACCCGCTGACAGATCAAGGAATCGAAGCATTCCTGGCTGACTGGGAAAAACGTTCAGTGGAAGACGGCGTAAAGTAAAGAGAGCAGTGGATTTCCCCGTTTGAAAAGCGGGATAGACTAAAATTGTGATCGGCATCTAGTCCAAAGGCCGAAGCAATGGAACTTTTCGGACGAAACGAACTGTCCGAAAAGGAGAAAAAGGAGAAATTTAATGGATGTTTATAAAATAAAGGGCGGCAAACGCCTTTCCGGAACAATTAAAGTCAATGGCGCTAAAAATAGTGCAGTAGCTTTGATTCCTGCATCGATCTTGGCGAATTCGCCAGTAACGATTGAGGGATTGCCGGGAATTTCCGACGCTTGGACACTGAAGAGCATTTTGGAAGAGATCGGCGGAGAAGTAACATTCGAAGACGGAACGATGAGTATCGATCCGACGAAAATGATCGATATGCCTTTGCCGAACGGCAATGTGAAAAAACTTCGTGCCTCCTATTACATGATGGGCGCGATGCTGGGCCGCTTCAAGCATGCAGCAATCGGCTTGCCTGGCGGCTGTTTCTTAGGCCCCCGTCCAATCGATCAGCACATCAAAGGCTTTGAAGCGTTAGGCGCAAAAGTGACGAACGAACATGGCGCCATTTATTTGCGTGCAGATGAACTTCGTGGAGCTAAAATTTACCTGGACGTTGTCAGTGTCGGCGCAACAATAAACATCATGCTGGCAGCTGTAATGGCTAAAGGGCAGACGACGATTGAAAATGCGGCAAAAGAACCGGAGATTATTGATGTAGCGACTTTATTGACCAATATGGGCGCGAAAATCAAAGGAGCCGGAACAAATGTCATCCGTATCGATGGCGTGGAAGAATTGCACGGCACCAATCATACGATCATTCCTGACCGCATCGAAGCCGGAACTTTCATGATTATGGCTGCTGCTATAGGGGATGGTGTCACGATCGATAACGTGATTCCTTTCCATATGGAAGCATTGACTGCCAAATTGCGTGAAATGGGCGTTGATGTTCAGGAAGGCGAAGAATCGATTTATATTCCGAAATCCGATGATTTGCATGCAATCGATGTAAAAACCCTGGTCTATCCAGGATTTGCGACAGATCTTCAACAGCCGTTTTCTGTGCTGATGACACAGGCCCAAGGATCTTCTATGATTACAGATACCATCTACTCGGCACGCTTCAAGCATATCGACGAACTTCGCCGGATGAATGCAAGCGGGCGTGTGGAAGGAAGAGCGGCGATTATCACCGGTCCGACTCCGCTGACATCGGCAACTGTCGTTGCATCCGACTTGCGTGCAGGAGCGGCATTGGTCATTGCAGGATTATTGGCGGAAGGCGAAACGGAAATCCGTGAAATTTATCATATTGAACGGGGCTATTCGTCCATCATCGAAAAATTGCAGGGCCTTGGCGCTGATATCCGGAGAGAGACCATCGATCCGGTGACAAGCATGAAGTCCGACCTTAGCCAAGACGCGAATTGACTCTCTTTTAGCGTAAAAATATGTGCTACAATAATGAAGACATAGCGTTATAGCTGAACGGGAGGAACTGATAGTATGGAACGAAGTCTATCGATGGAATTAGTGCGTATCACTGAAGCGGCAGCAATTGCTGCTTCAAAATGGATGGGCCGCGGCATGAAGATTGAAGCGGATGATGCAGCGACCACTGCAATGAGAACGGTATTTGATACCATTCCGATGCGTGGTGTCGTCGTCATCGGTGAAGGTGAGATGGATGAAGCTCCTATGCTGTATATCGGTGAAGAACTGGGGACTGGCAATGGTCCGGAAGTGGACGTTGCAGTAGATCCTTTAGAAGGAACAAATATTGTCGCTGCTGGCGGCTGGAATGCTTTGGCAGTTCTGGCAATTGCAGATCGCGGCAACCTTCTGAATGCTCCTGATATGTATATGGAGAAAATAGCGGTTGGGCCGGAATCAGTGGGCAAAATCGACATCAACGCACCAGTCATCGACAACCTTCGTGCAGTGGCGAAAGCCAAGAACAAGAACATCGAAGACGTCGTGGCTACCATTATGAACCGTCCTCGCCACCAGGAGATCATTGATCAGATCCGTGCAGCGGGAGCCCGCATCAAATTGATTGATGACGGCGATGTTGCCGGTGCAATCAATACTGCATTCGATCAAACTGGCGTCGACATCCTATTCGGAACTGGCGGAGCACCCGAGGGTGTAATCGCTGCAGTCGGCTTAAAATGCCTGGGCGGCGAGATCCAGGGGAAATTGGTTCCACAGAACGAAGAAGAAGCGCAGCGCTGCATCGATATGGGCCTTGACGTAAGTAAAGTCCTGATGATGGATGACCTCGTCAAAGGCGATGATGCCATTTTTGCGGCAACCGGCGTCACAGACGGCGAACTATTAAAAGGCGTCCAGCTGAAAGGCGGTTTCGCCGAAAGCCATACATTGGTCATGCGTGCGAAATCCGGAACCATCCGCTTTATCGAAGGGCGTCACAGCCTGCAGAAAAAACCGAATCTTGTAATGAACGATTAACGATCCTACTTCATAAAATGAGTCCGGCAATTTGCCGGACTTCTTCTTTAAGATCTTCTCAATCATTCACTGCTGATCCTCAAATCATATAAGTTGAATCAAACAAATATTTTTGCACATCGCTTAGCCCGTGGACGCAAAAGTTATTGCATTCATTCAACTTATCTACAAACTAAAAATAATACGAATAAGAGTGGTGTCCGATACATGGCAACGATAACAATCTCCGCATTGGAGAATATGACATTAAAAGAACTTTATAATTTAGCAAAAGAATACAAGCTGAGCAACTACAGCAAGCTGACCAAAAAGGAACTGATTTTCGCGATTTTGAAAACACGTGCGGAACAGGAAGGTTTCTTCTTTATGGAAGGTGTTTTAGAGATCATCCAATCGGAAGGTTTTGGTTTCCTGCGTCCGATCAACTATTCACCGAGTTCACAGGACATCTATATCTCAGCTTCCCAAATCCGTCGTTTTGACTTGAGAAATGGCGATAAAGTTTCGGGGAAAGTGCGTCCACCGAAAGAAAACGAACGTTATTTCGGCTTGCTTCAAGTGGAAGCGGTAAACGGTGAAGATCCGGAAGTGGCAAAAGAACGCGTCCATTTCCCAGGGTTGACGCCGCTTTACCCGGACCGCCATATCCGCCTGGAAACGACACCGGCACATTTGTCCACCCGCATTATGGATTTGGTTGCACCTGTCGGGTTTGGCCAGCGCGGTTTGATCGTGGCACCTCCGAAAGCAGGGAAAACGATGCTGCTGAAGGAAATCGCCAATTCGATTACGACCAATCATCCGGAAGCGGAATTGATTGTTCTGCTGATCGATGAGCGTCCTGAAGAAGTGACGGATATCGAGCGTTCAGTGGATGCCGATGTCGTATCGTCAACTTTCGATGAAGTGCCTGAAAATCATGTCAAAGTCGCTGAACTGGTTCTGGAACGCGCAATGCGCCTTGTTGAACATAAACGTGATGTCGTCATTTTGATGGATTCCATCACGCGTCTGGCACGAGCATATAATTTGGTGATTCCACCAAGTGGCCGTACACTATCTGGGGGGATAGACCCAGCAGCCTTCCACCGGCCGAAACGTTTTTTCGGAGCCGCCCGCAATATCGAAGAAGGCGGCAGTTTGACTATTTTAGCGACAGCTTTAGTAGAGACCGGCTCACGTATGGATGAAGTCATTTACGAGGAATTTAAAGGAACTGGCAATATGGAATTGCATCTTGACCGTTCTTTGGCCGAGCGCCGCATTTTCCCAGCACTTGATATTCGCCGTTCCGGTACACGCAAAGAGGAATTGCTGATCGAGCCGAAACAGCTTGAAAAGCTTTGGTCCATCCGGAAAACCTTCTCGGATTCACATGATTTCGGTGAACGTTTCCTGAAAAAAATGAGCCAAACGGATACCAATGAAGAATTCTTTGAGCAATTGGCTACAGAAATGAAGACCCACCGAAGCAATAAGAAGATGATTTAAGTGCTTGCAAATGGTACGGGGATTTGTTATGATTATGAGAGTGAATCAAAACAAAGCTATTGCATATACGGTCTGAAGAACCGTGTAAGGCAATAGTAAAATAGATTAAACTCTGTTCCAGATGGTTCAGGGCGAGAGGAGAAAATTACAATGAAAACAGGTATTCATCCAGATTACAAACAAGCTACAGTAACTTGCTCATGTGGGAACTCTTTCACAACTGGTTCTGTAAAAGAAAACATCAGCGTTGAGCTTTGCTCTGAATGTCATCCATTCTACACTGGACGTCAGAAATTCGCATCAGCAGATGGCCGCGTAGATCGTTTCAACAAGAAATACGGCCTAAAAGAAGAAATCAACGAGTAAATAAAAATATACCTGCCTAGCGCGAAAACGCCTGGCGGGTATTTTTTTTTCGCCTTCTATCTGAAAAAACACCTTACATATTTCAAAAAACAGCAAGCAATCGCATGATTTTTGGTATGATAAAGAAAAACTTCACCTATATAAGTTGAACTAAAGAATCATCAAAAATAAGTCACTTCGGCGCTTTGGACAAAGTTTCCGCAATAAGCCGAGAAGACCACTCGTCTCATTGCTCCGCTCGGTATTCGCCTGCTCCTGTGCCGCGCCGGCGTTAAAGAAATCTCTAGAGATATGGAGCAAAACAGCTATGCTATATCCCTATCGATAGCGTAGCTTTAAAAACCGTGCTCCTTCGTGCTGCGCACTACGTCGCAAAGACATTGTCCTCGCAAGCTACGGCTAATGTCTTCGGAGCTGTTTTGCGGAATATCGGCTACTATAGTTAGTTGAGTTCAATTTATATAATTAGGAAGGGCTTCATATTTCTATAAACATTAGTGCACGAAAAAAACAACCAAGAGTTCGAAAGGGGTCTCACCTATGTATGTCATGAAACAAACAGGATGGGTTGAATTGATCTGCGGCAGCATGTTTTCCGGGAAATCGGAAGAATTGATCCGCCGTGTCCGCCGTTCCCAATTCGCCAAACAAAAAATCGCTGTCTTTAAACCGAAAATCGATGACCGTTACAGCAAAGAAGCGGTCGTTTCGCATAATGGTGCAACTGTGATTGCCCTGCCGATTTCCCGTTCAAACGAAATGTGGGAGTACATTACCGATGAATTTGATGTCATTGCCATAGATGAAGCCCAATTTTTTGATGAAGACATCATTGAAAATGTCCAGAAGCTTGCAAACCACGGTTTCCGTGTAATCGTGGCAGGGCTCGACCAGGATTTCAGAGGCCGCCCGTTCGGCCCGATGCCGGCATTATTGGCAATCGCCGAACAAGTGACGAAACTTCAAGCTGTCTGCACCGTTTGCGGTTCTCCTGCAAGCCGCACGCAGCGCTTGATCGACGGAAGGCCTGCAGGATCGGATGACCCGACAATTCTGGTAGGTGCATCAGAAGCCTACGAACCACGCTGCCGCCATCACCATGAAGTACCGGCTGGCGTGACTGTTAAGTGAATAGATAAGTTGAACTAATGATCTTCGCCTGACGATATTCCGCAAATCAGCTCTGCTTTCGGGCCCGCAGGATACGGGCCATGCAGCTGCCAAGGGCTTGCGGAATATTAAATCAACAAAAACTATAATAAAAAAATAGAACTCGAGGTGACACCCATGTTTGATCGTTTACAATCAGTGGAAGATAGATATGACCGTTTAAATGAATTATTGAGCGATCCGGATATCATCAGTGACAACAATAAACTTCGCGAATACTCCAAAGAACAATCCGACCTTCAGGAAACAGTCGAAACTTACCGCAAATACAAAGATTTGACTTCGCAACTGACAGAAGCGAAAGCCATGTTCGATGATAAGATGGATGCGGATATGCGCGAAATGGTCAAAGAAGAAGTCAATGAATTGGAAGGGCAGATTAGTGTAGTCGAAGAGCGCCTTCACAAACTGTTGATTCCAAAAGATCCAAATGATGACAAGAACGTAATCATGGAAATTCGTGGAGCAGCAGGTGGAGATGAAGCGGCTTTATTTGCCGGTGACCTATACCGCATGTATACGCGTTTTGCCGAATCTAATGGCTGGAAAGTCCAAGTCATGGATTCAAACCCGACTGGCCTTGGCGGATTCAAGGAAATCGTCTTTATGGTTACTGGGAAAGGCGCTTACTCAAAATTGAAATATGAAAATGGCGCACATCGCGTACAACGGGTTCCGGAAACGGAATCGGGCGGCCGGATTCACACCTCTACAGCTACAGTGGCTTGTTTGCCGGAAGTTGAAGAAGTGGAAGTTGATATACATGAAAATGATATCCGTACAGATACCTATGCATCTTCCGGAGCTGGTGGACAATCTGTTAACACGACGATGTCCGCTGTCCGCTTGACGCATCTTCCCACGAATACAGTGGTAACCTGTCAGGATGAAAAATCACAGATTAAAAACAAAGCGAGTGCTATGAAAGTTTTGCGTGCACGCGTCTATGAAAAATTCCAGCAGGAAGCACAAGCTGAATACGACGCAGTCCGCAAATCCGCAGTAGGAACTGGCGACCGTTCTGAACGGATCCGGACGTATAACTTCCCTCAAAACCGTGTTACAGATCACCGCATCGGATTAACGATCCAGAAATTGGACCAGATTTTGCAGGGGAAAATGGATGAAATCATCGATGCCCTGATTGTGGAAGAGCAATCTGCACGCATGGAAAGCCTGAACAATGACCAAGCTTAAGTATGTTTATGAGGCCCTCAACAGGGCTTCTTCTTATTTACAGGATAAGGGCCGGGAAGAAGGGGCCGCACGCATTCTCCTTCAGCATGAAATGGGCCTGTCGTATTCGGGTTTGATTTCTTCGATGCGTGATGAAATCAGTGAACAGCAATTTGAAAGGTTTTGGACGAATATCGAATCGCACGCCAAAGGAATTCCAGTCCAGCATTTGACGGGAAGCGAAGAGTTCTACGGAAGAAACTTTATGGTGAATTCGGATGTATTGATTCCGCGTCCGGAAACAGAAGAGTTAATAGAAGAAACACTGCAGCTGATTGAACGCCATCTATCGAAAAAAGAATTGGCAATCGCCGATATCGGAACGGGCAGTGGGATTATCGCCATCACCCTGAAATGTGAATTGCCCGAAGCACAGGTTGTAGCGACGGATATTTCACAAAAGGCACTGGATATGGCAGCAAAAAATGCGGAACGTTTAAATGCCGACATCGATTTTCGGCTGGGGGATCTGGCCGAACCGATTGAAGGCGAAAAATGGGATGTTATTTTGTCCAATCCGCCGTACATCGCTTATGCTGAAGCCCCTGGATTGTCGGACAGTGTCCGCGATTTTGAACCGCATCATGCGTTGTTTGCAGACAATGAAGGCTTGGCTCTTTATGAAAAGATGGCGAAGCAATTTCCGAAGATGCTCAATAAACCTGGCATCATCGGTTTCGAAATAGGTTATCAACAGGGACAAGCTGTCGAAAAAATGCTGAAAGACGCTTTTCCGGATGCTTTAGTCTATAGTAAAAAAGATATCAACAAAAACGATCGAATGGTTTTTGCGTTAATAGACTAACTTATGCACAAAGTACCCACAGTTCGGCGGAGTTTATCCACTGATTGTGGATAGAAAGGTGAAAAACCTTTAAAAATAGGAGTTGTTCATGTGAAAACGGAAATTATTTTTGTGGATAATGATGTGGACGAAGAAGAAAGTTATGCACAGGCTGTGGAAATCCTGCTTTCCGGTGAAGTTGTCGCTTTTCCGACTGAAACGGTTTATGGATTGGGCGCAGATGCCACCAATGCGGAAGCTGTCGGCAGAATTTTTGAAGCAAAAGGACGGCCAGCGGATAATCCATTGATTGTCCATGTTGACTCGAAAGAGACGGCACTGGAGTATGTGCAGGAAGTTTCTGCGAAAGCGCTGCAATGTATGGATGCTTTCTGGCCAGGTGCATTAACCCTGATCATGCAGGAGAGACCGGGAGCATTCGCAAAAAATGTTACTGCCGGCCTTGAGACGGTCGGCATCCGCGTGCCGAATCATCCGGTTGCCTTAAGTTTGTTGCGCAAGCTTCAATTGCCTTTGGCTGCCCCGAGTGCCAACACCAGCGGCAAGCCCAGCCCGACTTTGGCTGAGCATGTCTATCATGATATGGAAGGCAGAATTCCGCTGATCCTGGACGGCGGCGCTACGGAAATCGGCATTGAGTCGACAGTGTTGGATACGACCTGCGAACCACCGGTCATTTTGCGTCCTGGGAAAGTCTCGAAAGAGCAGATAGAAGGAGTGATTGGAACAGTTCGAACCTCGTCCGGAAACAAAAACAATGTTCCAAAATCACCGGGAATGAAATACATGCATTATGCACCAACTGCCCCTTTATATTTAATCGAAAACGAAGAGGGATTGATTGAAAAAGCAATTGACTACATTCAGGAAAAGGGAAAAACGGTAGCTGTTCTCAGCAAAACCGAGTATCCTGCAGCTGATTTCAATTTTCCGCTGTCGATGGAAAGCCTGTATGCCAGTTTGCGGAAATGTGATTCAACGGATGCTGATTTGATTTTGGCATCGGTTGAACCCGGATTGCAGGAGAATGATGCCTTGATGAACAGACTCGAAAAAGCGGCGGACCACAAGTGGTTCAGCTGAATCGCTGAAAGGAGATGCTGTATGAGAATTCTTTTTGTCTGTACAGGCAATACATGCCGAAGTCCGATGGCTGAAGCCATCTTGTCGGCCCGGAATCTGCCGGAAATCGAAGCCCGTTCTGCCGGTATTTATGCCGGAGTCGCGCCTCTCTCTAAAAACGCCCAAGCTGTGCTGGAGCAGCAGCAAATTTCTTTTGCGCATACCTCAAAGCCGCTTGAAGTGGAAGATATGCAATGGGCCGAACTGATTTTAACTATGACTTCCTCCCATAAAGTGACGCTTATACAGGCATATCCTGAAGTGGCGACAAAGCTCTATACGCTGAAGGAATTTACGGAAGGCTCGACAGAAGATATCAGTGATCCCTATGGCGGGCCACTGGCACTTTACGAGCAGACTTTCCAGGAACTCAAGCATTTGATTGATAAATTAATCGATAAAATCAACTGAATGAAAAAGACAGGCAGGCCTCTCAAGGCTTTGCCTGTCTTTTTTGCGTAAAAATGTTAGAATTGATTAAAAGCGTAATCGAAATTCGCATAATTCGACATTGGCGCTTTTGCTGAACGATAAATTTGATTTCAAGAAAAGAGGGTATATCATGAGAGTGGCAATTTCATCAGATCACGGCGGCAATAACCTGCGTAAAGAAATCGTTAACCTAATGAACGAAATTGGTATCGAATATCAGGATTTTGGACCACATACAGACGATTCGGTCGACTATCCGGATTATGCAAAGCCGGTGGCTGATCGTGTAGCGAGTGGAGAATTTGATCGCGGTATTCTGATTTGCGGCACCGGCATCGGCATGTCCATTTCTGCGAATAAAGTCAAAGGAATCCGTTGTGCACTTGTTCATGATGTGTTCAGTGCAAAAGCGACCAGAGGGCATAACGATTCAAATATTTTAGCGATGGGTGAGCGCGTCATTGGCCCAGGGCTTGCGCGTGAAATCGCCCAAACTTGGCTGACAGAGGAATTTGAAGGCGGCAGACACGGCAAGCGGATCCAAAAAATTACGGACCTCGAAAAATAAGGAGGAGTCGGCATGCAAACTTTATGGCAATTGCAACTTGAAGAGGTTTTAAGTGAATTGGAGCAGCAGATCGAGTTCAGGAAAGGCCAAGTGTTTGTAGTCGGCTGTTCGACATCGGAGGTAGCAGGAAAAAGGATCGGAACAGGCGGCGGATTAGATATTGCCGAAAGTCTGTTTGAACCTTTGGAGAAATTTGCGTCACGCCATCACTTGTTTTTGGCATTTCAGGGTTGCGAGCATATCAACCGTGCATTGACGGTGGAGCGGCAGGCAGCCATCAAATATGGCTGGGAACCTGTTTCGGTTATTCCGGTTGCAAAAGCGGGCGGTTCGATGAGTGCCTATGCATTCAGCAATATGGCCGATCCGGTTGTAGTGGAAGAGATTCAGGCTCATGCAGGAATCGACATCGGGCAAACGATGATCGGTATGCATTTGAAAAGAGTTGCCGTTCCTCTGCGAACTTCTGTTAAACTAGTAGGTGAAGCGATTGTAGCAGCTGCAACTACACGGCCGAAATTGATCGGCGGTGAACGTGCGAGCTATGATCGTGAGCTTGTTCAATCACGGGAGGGATATACAGATGGAATTGATTAAGTCGCAAGACCCAGCAGTATATGAAGCGATGAACGCAGAAAAAGGAAGACAGGAAGCGAATATCGAATTGATCGCTTCTGAAAACTTTGTCTCACAAGCCGTTATGGATGCACAAGGATCAGTATTGACCAACAAATACGCAGAAGGCTATCCGGGGAAACGCTATTACGGAGGCTGCGAATTTGTGGACGTTGTCGAAAACATTGCCCGCGACCGCCTGAAGGAAATTTTCGGCGGCGATCATGCGAACGTTCAACCGCATTCCGGATCACAGGCCAATATGGCAGTCTATACAGCAGTTTTGGAAAAAGGCGATACGATACTTGGGATGAACCTCAATCATGGCGGCCACTTAACACATGGCAGCAAAGTGAATTTCAGTGGCATGCAGTACAATTTTGTTGAGTACGGCGTTACAGAAGAAGAACAATTGGTCGATTATGAAGCAGTTCGCCAGGCAGCATTGGAACACAAGCCGAAAATGATCGTTGCTGGAGCAAGTGCTTATTCGCGCAAATTGGATTTCGCTAAATTCCGTGAAATCGCTGATGAAGTCGGAGCATATCTGATGGTCGACATGGCACACATTGCCGGTCTGGTCGCTACTGGAGCTCACCCTAATCCTGTCCCTCATGCCCATTTTGTTACATCGACTACGCATAAAACACTTCGCGGACCACGCGGCGGGTTGATCCTCTGCAATGAGGAATTTGCGAAAAAAATCGATAAAACCATTTTCCCAGGAATTCAAGGCGGACCGCTTATGCACGTAATCGCAGCCAAAGCTGTTGCATTCGGTGAAGCGTTGCAGCCGGAATTCAAAACCTATATTGAACAAGTCGTGAAAAACGCCCATGCACTTGCTGAAGGCTTAATCGCTGAAGGTGTGGATATCGTTTCAGGCGGAACAGACAATCACTTGCTGTTGCTGGATCTTCGCTCGTTGAATCTGACAGGCAAAGTCGCAGAACATGTACTGGATGAAGTCGGTATTACGACAAACAAAAATACCATTCCTTTCGACCCGGAAAGCCCGTTCGTCACTTCCGGCGTCCGTCTTGGAACAGCTGCCGTCACATCTCGTGGCTTTAAAGAAGCGGACATGAAAGAAATTGCTTCAATCATGGCAATGCTTCTGAAAAACCCGGAAGACGAATCAGTGAAAAAAGATGCTGCAGAACGTACAGCCAAATTGACTGCTGCGCATCCTTTATATAAATAAGTTAATACAGCTGCCGGGTTAATGCTTGGCAGCTTTATTTTTTCCATAAATAAATGGGGAAGTTTGTTTGCGTATTGCCTAAATCAGGAATAATACCTATTACATACAATTATTTCAGTTAATAAGATTTTGAAAGTTCCTATCGTCCGAATTACTGGGGAAAAACGGAATTACCACTTTTAATCTATACATAGAGCTGTTTACAGGGGGGACGCGTCGTATGCACACGCATGAATTGAAGAGAGATAAAAAGGTGATCATGGAGTGGCTGCGCCGTCTGGGTGTTGAATTCCATACTTCATTTTTGATTGTGAATTCGGAAATGGAAGATCATCCTGTCGTCTATGCTAATGACGCCTTCTACAAAATGATCGGTTATAACGAAAAAGAAACTCTGGGACGCAATGGGCGTTTCCTGCATGGTGAAAAAACGTCTGAAGAAGCAAGTGAAAAAATACGTATCTGCGTGGAAACAGGCGAAAGCGGTATTGTCGAAATCGTAAACTACCGGAAAAACGGCACGCCTTTTTGGAATGAGATCACTGTTCAGCCCTTATCATTTCCGGAGAAGAATTTCAAATTCACATTGATGCTGCAACATGACATCACCGACCGCAAACGCGCAGAAGCTTTGATTAAGCTTCAAAAAGAGACCTATAATGGAATCGAAAAGGGCTATATGCTCAGCATGCTGCTGCAGAATGTCTGTACTACTGCCGAATCATTCTTTATTGATGGGGCAAAATGTACGGTGTTATTGATTGACGACACAGAACTCTATAAAATCGGTGCGGCCAGTTCCATGCCAAAGGGTTTCCAGAAAGCAATCAACGGACTGCTGGTTGAAGAAGATATCGGAACATGCGGAGCGGCTTTCCATCGGCAGGAGCCGGTGATTGTCGAGGACATGACTACGGACTATCTATGGCGAAATCATCAGCAATTGGTGGAAAACTATAACTTGGTGTCAAGCTGGTCAATTCCGATCTACAGCGTAGAAGGAATGCCGATCGGCACATTCGGCATTTACTTTCCTGTAGCACTGTCACCGCATGAAAAAGATTTGGCTTTCATGGAGGAAGTTGCTTCGATCGCTTCACTCGCGATCAAATACTCCCGCCAACATGAAGAAGTTCTTCGACTGGCCTATACCGATGAAAATACGGACTTGCCCAACCGCAATTATTTCAGAAATGAAATGATGGAAATGCTGAAGGAAGGCAAGGAAGGGTTTGTGGCATTCGTGTCCACAGACGAATATGTCAAAGTGGTCGATCAATATGGCCACAGTGCCGGAGATACCATTATGCGTGAAATTGGCAAGCGGTTGATGCTGGCGCAGAATTCCTCGAATAATTTGATTGCCCGGTTCTCAGACTCTACATTGGCGATGTACAGCATGACACCTTTCACCAAAATCCCGGATTACCTGGAACATCTTCTGCAAGGGTTGATCGAACCTGTTGCAGTCGGTGATATGGAATTGTTCCTGACCTTGAAAATGGGCGTTGCCATCGTAACGCCTCATCAGGTCGATTCGGAAGAAATAATTCGCTGCGCCGACAGTGCATTATCCCAGGCAAAGCTCCGTACTGGTGAGTCCATCTGCTATTTTGAAAGTGAATATGACGAATTCATGATGAAGGATCTGCGCGTCGCAAATGAATTAACAGCAGCGATCAGACGCAATGAGGTGGGGGTTCACCTGCAGCCGAAAGTTGATTTGAAAACCGGTGAGATTCTGAGCTTTGAAGCGCTGGCTCGGTGGACGTCGCCGGATCTCGGTACCATCCCGCCGGATGTCTTTATCCCTGCTGCTGAAAAAAATGGCAAAATCCGTTTGTTGGAACAAAGCGTTTTGAAGCAGGTGCTGCAATGGATGAAAAAAAGAGTTGAGCATGGGCTGCAGATTCGCCAAGTGGCCATCAATATATCTGCAGACCATTTCTTCCATCATTCTTTTGTTCCACATTTGATGGACATGACTGCTGAATATGGCATTGATCCACAATGGATTCAATTGGAGATTACGGAGCGCATCGGCTTTGTGGATATTGAAACGGCCAATAAAGTATTCAAGCACCTTAAACATTGCGGCTTCACGACTTCGATTGATGATTTCGGGACTGGTTACTCGTCGCTCAGCTATCTGCAGAAGCTGCCTGTCGAGGAACTGAAAATTGACCGGTCCTTCATTTCCAATATGGGGGAGCCGGGAACATTGGCCATCATCCGTACCATCATCCAGCTGGCGGAAAACTTGGATATGCGTGCAGTTGCTGAAGGTGTAGAAACGGAAAAAGATCGCCAAACCTTGTTGAGGCTCGGCTGTAAAGTGGGGCAGGGATATCTGTTCTACAAGCCTATGCCCCTCAACGAAGCTTTCTTGTTATAGAGCATCAAGTGGTTTTATGAAGTGCCGGCAACCGGCACATTGCTTGAATTGGAGCAGCTAGAAAAGAATTATAGAGATTTTACGGAAAACCGGGGCAATATTTCCCGGTTTTTTCTTATGGGTAAATAAACCATGGGTGAAAATAACTGAATAATAGCAAAGCGGGATCTGGCAACTTGAGCCAATGATTTTCTGTTATACTATTTAAGATAATGTGTGAAAAGGAGAGATAGGCCGTGGGAAAAGTATATGTTTTTGATCATCCGCTAATTCAGCATAAACTGACGTACATCCGTGATAAATCGACAGGCACGAAAGAGTTCCGTGAATTGGTCGACGAAATCGCTACATTGATGGCGTTCGAAATTACACGCGACTTGCCGTTGGAGGAAATCGAAGTGGAGACGCCGGTCCAGCTGGCGAAATCAAAAGTCCTTGCAGGAAAGAAATTAGGCGTCGTGCCGATTTTACGTGCAGGCATCGGCATGGTGGATGGAATTTTAAAATTGATTCCAGCTGCTAAAGTCGGACACATCGGTTTATATCGTGACCCGGTCACATTGCAGCCGGTTGAATACTATTTGAAATTGCCTTCCGATGTTCAGGAGCGGGATTTCATCGTTGTGGATCCAATGCTGGCGACAGGCGGATCAGCTATCGAAGCAGTCAACTCCATGAAGAAACGTGGAGCTACGAAAATTCGTTTCATGTGCATCATTGCAGCTCCAGAAGGTGTAGAAGCTCTTCAAGAAGCGCATCCTGATGTGGATATCTACATTGCGGCACTCGATGAAAAATTAAATGAAAAAGGATATATCGTCCCAGGTCTTGGAGATGCTGGTGACCGGTTATTCGGAACAAAATAAGAGAGCGGGGTATATCAGCTTGACGAAAAAATGGAAAGTAATGACGATATTTGGTACGCGGCCAGAAGCCATCAAAATGGCGCCGCTTGTTCTGGAACTTCAAAAACATCCTGACACCATCGAACCATTGGTGACAGTGACAGCGCAGCACAGGGAAATGCTGGACCAGGTGCTGGAGACATTCCAAATCACGCCTGACTTTGATTTGAACATCATGAAGGAACGCCAGACATTGACCGACGTAACGATGCGCGCCATGCAGGGTCTTGATGCAGTCATGAAAGAAGCGAAACCGGATATTGTACTGGTACATGGCGATACGACGACAACTTTCGCTGCCAGCCTTGCTGCCTTCTATAATCAGGTTGCCGTTGGACATGTTGAGGCGGGCTTGCGTACGCACAATAAATATTCGCCGTATCCGGAAGAAATGAACCGTCAGCTGACGGGTGTCATGGCCGATATTCATTTTTCACCAACTGAAAAATCAGCTCAGAACCTTCTCGATGAAAACAAGAAGGAAGAAACGATCTACATCACCGGCAATACAGCCATCGACGCACTTCAAACAACAGTGCGCGAAACTTATACGCATCCGATTCTTGAGAAAATCGGTACGGACCGCATGATCCTATTGACGGCACACCGCCGTGAGAATCTTGGCCAGCCGATGCGCAATATGTTCCGTGCCATCAAACGCCTGATTGAAGAGCATGATGATATCCAGGTGGTTTATCCGGTACATATGAACCCAGCTGTGCGTGAAGTGGCGGATGAGGTATTGGGCCGTGATCCGCGCATCCATTTGATTGAACCGCTGGAAGTTCTGGACTTCCATAACTTTGCAGCTCGCTCATTCTTTATTCTGACCGATTCGGGCGGGATTCAAGAAGAAGCGCCTTCACTCGGCAAGCCGGTACTGGTTTTGCGTGATACGACTGAACGCCCTGAAGGGATCAGTGCAGGAACCTTGAAGCTAGCTGGAACAGACGAAGAGACGATTTATGGAATGGCTAAAGAATTGCTGACGGATGAAGATGCTTATAAAGCGATGTCCCAAGCATCCAATCCATACGGAGACGGCAAAGCTTCGGCGCGGATCGTCGAAGCACTGCATGTGTATTTTTCGAAACTGTGATTGGATGAACGGTCGATTCCGCTTTTCATGTGTCCAGCTTCATCGGCCAACTCCTCGGGTCGTAAGCCGGCCTTCCTGTGCGGCAAAAAGCGCCACTTCGGAATTCCGTCTTACGCCTGTCGGAGCTGAACGGCCGATTCCGCTTTTCTGGTGTCCAGTTGCAAGCGCCTAGCTCTTCGGGTCATAAGTCAATCCGGCTGTGTGGCAAAGAGCGCCACTTCGCCGAATTGCCTTATGCCTGTCAGAGCTGAACAGGCACTTTCACTTTTCTTTACAAAGTTTGTCGACAATATGTCAGAGGAAAATCGCTTGTGAAGTTTTTCACTTCTACTAATTGACATGATTTTACCCCTATTGTATGCTTACAAAGGGTATGCATGAGAAGGTTTTCTTACATATATTATGTGGTTTTGGAAGCCTGATGCGACGGTCCTTTTTAAGGGTTTAATGTCAAATCAACGAGGTTCGAGGGGGTTATCATGCGCCCAACAAAAAGTCCCTTACAAGCGATGGCGCTTTACAGTGCCATCCTCTCACAACTTGTCGGGTCCGCGCTTTTCGGTGTGTTCACAGGTATGTGGCTCGATGAAAAGCTCGGAACCGCCCCGTTTTTCATGATCATCTGCCTAGTCATAGGCATCACTGCCGGTGTTTGGGCAATGCTTCAGACCGTCCGCAAATTCGAATCAGGAGACAAGTAAAAATGGATGGACTTAGGGAGATATATACAAGACTGAAAAAGATGATTTTTTTCATCTTGGCGTTCTACGTTATTGGTTGGGGGTTTACCTCTTATCAAGAAGTGTTCGCGGGTCTCATAATCGGAACTTTGTTCGGCATTTACAACATGTGGATTCTGGTTCGCCGGATGGAGAAATTCGACCGCGCGGTGGCTGAAGGCTCGAAAGTTCGTTCGCTTGGAACGGCATTACGGTTTGCATCAGGTGTTGCAGCTGTGGCGATCGCCATTTTATTCGCAGAGCACATTCACTTGGTCAGTACGGTAATTGGGTTGATGGTCCCTTATGCTCTGTTGTTAACAGAGCGGATTGTTTATCACGTGAAACACCATTAAGAATGTGGAAAGAGAGGTGAAACTATCGTGGAACATGGCGCTCCTATGCTCGAGGTGTTCGGGATCTGGTTCAACCTATCGAACGTTATGATGCTGCTTATAGCCGCTCTTATCGTCTTCCTTATTGCTTTTATCTCCACACGGAACCTGCAGCTTAAACCGACGGGCATGCAGAACTTCATGGAATGGATCATGGATTTCGTAAAAGGGATAATCAAAAGCAATATGGATTGGAAAGATGGTGGCCGATTCCATGTTCTTGGAATCACCCTGATTATGTTCATTTTTGTTTCGAACATGTTAGGCCTTCCATTTGCAATAGTTGTCAACGGAGATCTTTGGTGGAAATCACCAACAGCTGATCCGACGGTAACGATGACATTGGCCGCAATGGTGCTAATCTTGAGCCATTACTATGGTATCAAGTTGAAAGGGCTTAAAGGATATGCCGGAGGCTACATCAAGCCGATGAAATTCTTGTTCCCATTGAACATCATTGAGGAATTCGCAAATACGCTGACACTCGGTCTGCGTCTTTACGGTAACATCTATGCGGGGGAAATTCTGTTGACTTTGTTAGCAGGCCTCGCATCAGCAGGTGCATTTGGGTTTGCATCAGCCATCGTACCAATGATGGCATGGCAAGGCTTCTCGATCTTTATCGGGGCAATCCAAGCGTTTATTTTCGTTATGTTGACGATGGTCTACATGTCGCATAAAGTTGCCGACGATCATTGAGTATAAACTGCTCGTAGAGCAAAAAAACAACTATCCTGAGGAGGACACATTAAATGACAGGTTCATTAGGTTTATTAGCAGCAGCAATCGCAGTAGGTTTAGCAGCACTAGGTGCAGGTATCGGTAACGGTCTTATCGTTTCAAAAACAGTTGAAGGTATCGCTCGCCAGCCAGAAGCACGCGGCGTCCTACAAACAACAATGTTCATCGGTGTTGCATTGGTAGAGGCATTGCCGATCATCGCTGTAGTTATCGCGTTCATCGTTATGAACCAATAGTATTTCTATACAAAAAGTTAAATGGTGGGGATGCTTCGATATGGTTTTCGCCATTTAAACTTGTATGAAGAAATTTGCTTTTGAAAATCCATCTTACGACAGATAAAGATCTTACTATAGAAGAAATTGTATTTTAGGCTCTTGAAGGGAGTGAAACAATCGTGTTTTTTGATCACCTCGTACTCGGTGCAACCGGGGAGTTTTTGAATATTGGAGACATCCTTGCTACACTTGTTATCTTCATTTTGCTAATGTTGCTTTTGAAGAAATTCGCATGGGGTCCTTTGATGGGCGTAATGCAGCAGCGTGAAGATTTAATCAAGAGTGAAATCGAAACTGCTGAAAACAGCCGTCTGGAATCTCATAAATTGCTTGAAGAGCAGCGCAGCCTTCTTAAAGATGCGCGTACGCAAGCACAGGAAATCGTTGAAAACGCTAAAAAGCAAGGCGACGTTTCGCGTGAGGAAATCATTACGACAGCGCGTGCTGAGTCTGGCCGTATGAAAGAAGCTGCGGTTCAAGAAATTGCCAACGAAAGAGATAAAGCTATTTCAGCTGTTCGTGAAGAAGTTGTGGCATTGTCATTGCTTGCTGCTACGAAAGTGCTTGAAAAAGAAATCTCTGAGGAAGACAACCGTCAGTTGATTAACGAAACGATTGCGAAGGCAGGCGAAGTTCAGTGAGTCAAGTTGCAGAACGCTACGCTCTAGCATTGTTCGAAGTCGCTCAAAAGCATGAATCGTCATTGGATGTAGAGCAGGATTTGCGTGAAGTGAAAAAGGTCTTCGAAATGACCCCGGAACTTTACAATCTGATCGTTTCTCCAAAACTTTCTGCTGACAAAAGAACAAACCTAATCAATGAGGTATTCAAAGAAGCGAATCCGCTTGTTGTAAATACGCTTCAATTGATGGCAGAACGCAAACGTCTGGACGAAGTCGGCTCTATGGCTGACGCGTTCGTCGCTTTATCCAACAATGCACAGGGAATTGAAGATGCGAAAGTTTATTCTACACGTCCTTTGACTGAAGAAGAACGCGCATCCATCTCTTCTGTTTTCGCTAAAAAAATCGGCAAACAATCTTTACGAATTGAAAACATCATCGATCCATCGTTAATCGGCGGATTGCGTCTTCAAATCGGAAACCGCATTTACGACAGCAGTGTGAGCACGAAATTGTCACGTCTGCAGCGTCAATTGAACGGTTAATTATGAAATTATGAGAGGGTGACATACATGAGCATCAAAGCTGAAGAAATCAGCGGTCTGATCAAACAACAGATTGAAAATTATCAATCAGAGATGAAAGTTGACGACGTTGGTACAGTAATCACCATTGGTGATGGTATCGCGCGCGCTCATGGCCTCGACAACATCATGGCTGGAGAACTTGTAGAATTCTCAACTGGTGTCCTTGGTATGGCGCAAAACTTGGAAGCCAACAATGTTGGTATTATTATCCTTGGCCCTTACACAGACATCAAAGAAGGCGATGAAGTACGTCGGACTGGCCGCATCATGGAAGTACCGGTAGGACCTGAACTTATCGGACGCGTAGTAAATCCACTTGGACAGCCTGTTGACGGTCTTGGACCGATCAACACGACTAAAACCCGTCCAATTGAAAGCCCTGCACAAGGGGTTATGGCCCGTAAATCGGTTCATGAGCCACTTCAAACAGGCATCAAAGCGATCGACGCACTTGTGCCGATCGGCCGTGGGCAGCGTGAATTGATCATCGGTGACCGCCAGACAGGTAAAACTTCTGTAGCGATCGATACGATCTTAAACCAATCTGACCAAGACATGATCTGTATCTATGTTGCAATCGGACAAAAAGAATCTACTGTACGTAACGTAGTAGAAACTTTCCGTAAAAACGGAGCTCTTGATTACACGATCGTTGTAACAGCTTCTGCTTCACAGCCAGCTCCATTATTATTCCTTGCTCCTTATGCAGGTATCACAATGGCTGAGGAATTCATGTTTGAAGGCAAGCACGTGTTGATCGTCTATGATGATTTAACAAAACAAGCATCTGCTTACCGCGAACTTTCACTATTGCTTCGTCGTCCACCAGGCCGTGAAGCTTATCCAGGTGATGTCTTCTACTTGCACTCACGTTTACTTGAGCGTGCAGCGAAGTTGAACGAAACTCTTGGAGCAGGATCAATCACAGCATTGCCGTTCGTTGAAACGCAAGCTGGCGATATCTCTGCATATATTCCAACAAACGTTATCTCGATTACGGATGGCCAGATCTTCCTTCAATCGGATCTTTTCTTCTCAGGTGTACGCCCAGCGATCAACGCGGGTCTGTCTGTATCACGTGTTGGTGGTTCAGCTCAGATCAAAGCAATGAAAAAAGTTGCGGGTACATTGCGTCTTGACTTGGCTTCTTTCCGTGAACTTGAATCATTCTCTCAGTTCGGTTCAGATCTTGATGCTGCAACTGCTGCGAAAATCGAGCGCGGGAAACGTACTGTTGAAGTCTTGAAGCAAGATTTGAACAACCCGATCAAAGTTGAAAAACAAGTTGTTATCTTCTATGCGTTGACTCGTGGATTCCTTGACGACATCGCTCTCAACGACATTTCTCGCTTTGAAGCTGAATTGACAAGCTGGTTGGATACAAACCACACAGAAATTTTGGATACTATTCGTACAACTCAAGGTTTACCTGCTGATGACGCATTTGGTGCAGCGATCAACGAATTCAAACGCACATTCGCAAAATCAGAGTAAAGAGAAACTGTATTCAGTAGAGGCTTTTACCTCACTGAATGCTGGTTGATCCATTCGGACTTTTGCGGTCAGTCCATTTCCTGCGTGTCAATGCGGGAGACATACTGCCCGTTAAAGCGGAGGGATACTCGAGTCGAATATGAAGAAAAAATAATAGGGTGGTGAAATACCAGTGGCATCTTTACGCGATATAAAAACACGCATTACGTCAACCAAGAAAACGAGTCAGATCACAAGAGCCATGCAAATGGTTTCTGCATCTAAACTAAGCCGTGCGGAAGTGAACGCGAAAGCGTTCGTTCCCTACATGGACAAAATCCAGGACGTAGTGGCATCCATTGCAGCCGGGTCTACGGACACCAGCAATGCAATGATGATCGCCCGTCCTGTAAAGAAAACTGCTTATTTAGTGATCACATCGGATCGTGGCCTTGTAGGCGGATATAACAGTAATATTCTTCGTGTTGTTATGAACAAAATCCGTGAACGGCATACATCCAATGACGAGTTTGTGATCCTGAGCGTCGGCCGGAAAGGGAAAGAATTCTTTGCGAAGCAAGGAATGACCATTCTTGAAAGTGCAATTGCGCTTCCGGACCATCCGACGTTTGCGGATATTAAAGAAATAACGCGCAAAGCTGTTGGTATGTTCTCAGATGGTACATATGACGAAGTTTATATGTATTACAATCACTTTGTTTCAGCAATTCAACAAGAAGTCACAGAGAAAAAAGTCTTGCCGCTGACGGATATTCAACCGACAGGATCAACTGCCTCTTACGAGTTCGATCCTTCAGCAGAAGCGATTTTGGAAGTTCTTCTTCCGCAATACGCGGAAAGCTTGATCTTTGGGGCCCTTCTTGACGGCAAAGCGAGTGAACATGCTGCATCTATGACAGCAATGAAGAGCGCAACCGACAATGCGTCTGATTTAATCGGCGGATTGACACTTCAATACAACCGTGCCCGCCAGGCGGCAATCACTCAGGAAATCTCTGAAATCGTCGGCGGAGCAGCTGCGTTAGAATAATAACGAAAAGCGACAGCGCCCGTTAAGCTCTGAAAGGCATAAGGCGGACCGGCAGGGTGGCGTTCTTTGCCGCACAGCTGGATCGACTTATGACCCGAAGAGCTGGCCGCTGGAGTCTGGACACTAACGAAAAGCGACAGCGCCCGTTAAGCTCTGAAAGGCATAAGGTGGACCGGCAGGGTGGCGTTCTTTGCCGCACAGCTGGATCGACTTATGACCCGAAGAGCTGGGCCGCTGGAGTCTGGACACTAACGAAAAAAACATTAAAGCGAAGACGGCCGATTAGGCCGTTGAGACTTGCAATAAAGTTTTAATAAAAGTAAGACAGGAGGGAACAGCATGAACACAGGACACGTTCTTCAAGTTATGGGACCGGTTGTAGATGTCAAGTTCGCTAACGGCCAACTTCCAGCTATCTACAATGCCCTAACTGTAAATATTGATCGTCCCGGACAAGCTCAAGTCGTTTTGACGCTTGAAGTGGCTCTTCACCTTGGTGACGATTCAGTCCGTACAATTGCGATGGAATCCACTGATGGATTGCAACGCGGATCGGTTGTAACCGATTTGGGCAGCGCTATTACTGTTCCAGTTGGGGAAGCAACATTGGGCCGCGTATTCAACGTACTTGGTGAAATTATCGATTTAGGGGAAGAAATTCCTGCTACAGAGCGCCGTGATCCGATTCACCGCTTAGCGCCTACATTCGAACACCTTTCCACAGAAGTTGAAATTCTTGAAACAGGTATCAAAGTTGTCGACTTGCTTGCCCCTTACATCAAAGGTGGTAAAATCGGTCTCTTCGGTGGTGCCGGTGTAGGTAAAACAGTTCTTATCCAGGAATTGATCAACAACATCGCTCAAGAGCACGGCGGTCTTTCTGTATTCGCCGGTGTTGGTGAGCGTACACGTGAAGGAAACGACTTATTCCACGAAATGAGCGATTCCGGCGTTATCAAGAAAACTGCAATGGTCTTCGGCCAAATGAACGAGCCGCCGGGCGCACGTATGCGTGTTGCTTTGTCTGCTTTGACAATGGCTGAATATTTCCGTGACGAACAAGGCGCGGATGTACTACTATTCATCGATAATATCTATCGTTATACGCAAGCAGGTTCTGAGGTATCGGCGCTTCTTGGCCGCATGCCATCTGCCGTTGGTTACCAGCCGACACTTGCGACTGAAATGGGTCAATTACAGGAACGTATCACGACAACAAGCACAGGTTCAGTAACGTCTATCCAAGCGATCTACGTACCAGCCGATGACTATACGGATCCGGCTCCGGCTACAACTTTCGCTCACTTGGATGCGACAACTAACCTTGAGCGTAAACTTTCTGAGATGGGTATCTACCCAGCAGTAGATCCTTTGGCTTCGACTTCACGTGCCTTGTCACCTGAAATCGTTGGCGCAGAGCATTACAACATCTCACGTGAAGTTCAAGAAACGCTTCAGCGCTACAAAGAATTACAAGATATCATTGCAATCCTTGGTATGGATGAGTTAAGCGACGAAGACAAGCTGACGGTTAACCGTGCACGCCGTGTCCAAAACTTCCTTTCTCAGAACTTCCACGTTGCTGAACAGTTCACTGGCCAAAAAGGTTCTTATGTTCCTGTTCAAGAAACGATCAAAGGATTCAGAGAAATTCTTGATGGAAAATATGACCACTTGCCTGAAGATGCTTTCCGTTTGGTCGGACGCATTGAAGATGTTATTGCAAAAGCAAAAGGCATGGGCGTAGAAGTCTAAAACCAGGGACCAGGAGGGAAAAAAATGAAGACCATTACAGTCAATATTGTCACTCCCGACGGCCCGGTATACGATTCAGAAGTATCTATGGTTATTGCAGTTACAGCAACAGGTGAAATGGGCGTCTTGCCCGGCCACATTCCGACAGTCGCTCCTCTTGGAATCGGTGCAGTCCGATTGAAGAAAGAGAACTCGACAGAATTGGTTGCTGTAAACGGTGGATTTCTTGAAATCCGCCCTGAAAAAGTGACAATTCTTGCACAATCGGCTGAACTCGCTACAGAAATTGATCTGGCGCGTGCTCAGGAATCCGCTAAACGTGCAGAAGCACTTTTGCAGGCAAATAAAGATGAAATCGACTTTAAACGTGCAGAATTGGCGTTAAAGCGTGCGATGAATCGTATCAACGTTTATGAGGGTAACATTTAAAGAAAAGCGTAAGCGCCCGTGTAGATTTGACAGGCATAAGAAAAACCAGCAGTGTGGCGTACTTTGCCACGCAGCTGGGTTGGCTTATGACCCAAGAATCTGGGCGCTGAAGCTGGACAATAAGAAAAGCGTAAGCGGCCGTTCAGCTCCGACGGGCTTAAGGCAAAATGGCAAAGCGGCATTTTTTCAGCCGCAAAGCCAGGGTGACTTAAGACCCCGAGGAGTTGGCCGCTGAAGCTGGACACTAACAAAAGAAAAAGCGGGCAGAAGGGCAAGTGACTTTTGCCCGCTTTTACTATTCTTGAAAGGATGGATCAGATGGAAACGATGATTGGCCAAACCGCTTTGATTTCAATCTTCAGCCATATTTTCTTTTCGGGCGTTGCTTTTTACGCAATGCGCGCTGTAATGTTTGAAAAGTGGATTCATAAGCATCATGTGCTGCAAGCGCAAATTCTCTATATTTTTATCAGCATAGCACTCGGGACCATGGTATCTACTTTTTTCCTAAATATTTCATCTTGGTCAAGGCAATTGCCTTACCTGTTTTAAAATTGCCGTTTTGCCATGTCTCTGAAACTCATGGCTATGGCAAAACGGCAAAAATATTATTACCCGGGAAATAATATTGCGTATAAGGTTTAAGCACAAGACAGAGGGGAAAAGGTCTATTAAGACTGGTAATAAAACGTGACTTTTCTCCCTAACGGACATAAAATGGAAGTATCTTTCGAATAACTTAACGTAACGAATAATTTTGATTAAAATAACTGCGCAAAATGAGAGTAAAGTTGCTTGTTTTTTACTAAAGAAGCAGGTAATATGAGTAAGGTTTTGTTTCTAAATAATGACATTGGACTTTAAACGTATATGGGATACATATAGATGACTATTAAACACATGGAGGGCATATTAGTGGATCAAATTATTGTAAAAGGCGGCCAAAAATTAAAAGGGAAAGTACGTGTGGAGGGTGCTAAAAATGCAGTTCTTCCGGTATTAGCCGGAGCGTTATTGGCTTCAAAAGGTAAGAGCATCATCAAAGAAGTGCCAAATTTGGCGGATGTCTACACCATTCAGGAAGTCTTAAAAAGCTTGAATGTATCTGTTGAGTACTTCCCAGAAAAAAATGAAATGCTGATTGATTCTTCAGCAACATTATCAAGCGAAGCGCAATTTGAATATGTGCGTAAAATGCGCGCCTCGATTCTGGTAATGGGACCAGTTCTTGCACGTAATGGATTCGCTCGTGTAGCTTTGCCGGGTGGATGCGCTATAGGCTCACGTCCAATCGATCAACACCTTAAAGGGTTTGAAGCGATGGGCGCGAAAATCACTTTTGGCAACGGTTTTGTTGAAGCAAAAACAACAGGACGTTTACGCGGGGCTAAGATCTATTTGGATTTCCCAAGTGTCGGCGCAACTGAAAACATTATGATGGCTGCCGCTTTGGCAGAAGGTACAACATTGATCGAAAACGCTGCAAAAGAGCCTGAAATCGTCGATGTTGCAAATTACATCAATGAAATGGGTGGCCGCGTAATCGGTGCCGGTACAGATACTATGCGTATCGAAGGTGTTGAAGAACTGCATGGTGCTGAGCATTACATCATTCCGGATCGTGTCGAAGCCGGAACGTTCATGGTCGCTGCTGCAATAACTGAAGGCGACGTCATCATCGAGAACGCTGTTCCTGAACATATGGCAGCTTTGATCTCGAAGATGGGTGAAATGGGTGTTGATATTCAGGAAACGGAAGAAGGGCTGCGCATCCGTGCAAGCCGACCACTTCGTTCAATCGATATCAAAACCATGCCTCATCCGGGATTCCCGACGGATATGCAATCTCAGATGATGTCCTTGATGCTGACTGCTACAGGAAACGGCATTTTAACGGAAACTGTCTTTGAAAATCGCTTCATGCATGTAGAAGAGTTCCGCCGTATGAATGCTTCGGTCAAAATCGAAGGCCGCTCTGTAATCATGGAAGGTCCTTCAGCTCTACAAGGAGCGGAAGTGGCAGCTACAGATTTAAGAGCTGCGGCTGCATTGATTTTGGCTGGGCTGGCTGCAGACGGAATCACACGTGTTAACGAACTTTATCATTTAGATCGCGGATATGTAGATTTTCATTTGAAACTGGCAGCTCTAGGCGCTGATATCGAGCGTGTAAGTGTTGAACAGGCTGAAACGAAAGTTGAGCAATTGGTCTAATTCTTTCATAATGGGCTTGCAGCGCTAAATCTTAGCGTTGCAGGCTCTTTTTATGAACTCATGTGGATCAATGAATTTTTGTCATTGCGTTCCTTACTATGATAAAATATTCAATTAAGAGAGTCTTTTTTTAGGGATACATAGGAGTGGTGAACAACTTCAAACAGGAGGGCTACTATTCCTTCGGTTGCAGAAACGGGATAAATGGATTAGAAGGAGTGCGGGCTTGATGTTTTCAAAGGATATCGGAATCGATCTTGGAACAGCGAATGTATTGATCTACGTTAAAGGCAAGGGAATCATCCTGAACGAGCCTTCCGTAGTGGCCATGGACCAAAAAACCAATGAAGTGCTGGCGGTCGGAAAAGAAGCGCATAAAATGATGGGCAGAACGCCGAAGCATATTGTAGCGGTCCGTCCGTTGAAAGACGGCGTAATCCACGATTTTGATGTTACGGAAGCCATGCTCAAGCATTTCATTCACATCCTGAAATTGAAAGGTTTCATGATCAAGCCACGCATCCTGATTTGCTGTCCCACGAATGTCACGAGCATTGAACAGAATGCAATCCGTGAAGTGGCGGAAAAAGCAGGCGGCAAGAAAGTCTATGTGGAAGTGGAACCGAAAGTGGCGGCAATCGGTGCTGGCCTGGATATCTATCAACCGAATGCGAGCATGGTTATCGATATCGGAGGCGGAACAACAGATGTCGCGGTTTTGTCTATGGGTGATATCGTTACAAGTGAAACAATTAAAATAGCGGGAGATCGGTTTGACCAGCAGATATTGAAGTATGTCAAACAGCACCGAAAGCTGCTGATCGGTGAAAAGACCGCTGAAAAAATCAAGCAGGAAATCGGTACGGCAGTAAAGCACGCTGAAGAGAAAGAAATGGAAATCAGGGGCCGTGATATTATGACCGGCTACCCGAAAACATTGATCATCACTTCAAAAGAGATTGAGTCTGCGCTTAAGGAATCGGTGGAATCCATTGTTGAGGCTACCCGTATGGTGCTGGAGAAAACACCGCCGGAACTGGCTTCGGATATCATTGAAAGCGGAGCAATCCTGACAGGTGGAGGCGCATTGCTGGAAGGCCTCGATCAGCTGCTGGCAGAGAAATTGGGAATTCCGGTCTCCATCGCAGAAAATCCAATGGAATGCGTAGCTCTAGGCACGGGATTGATGCTAGAAGCAAAAGAAAATATCTTCCGCCAAAGAAAACAGAGCCAAATAGCAGGTGGCAAAAACAGAGTATTCTAGTATAATGACTAGAGTTTAGATAAAAGGGAAACTTCCCTCGGCAGAAGAACGTCTTCACTGAGGGAAAGCAGTACGAATGGATTTGCCCGAAATTCGGGAATTCAGTAGATGGAAAGGTTGACGGAGTGAATGGCTGAGCTGAAAAAGAACTTTTCTCTTCGGAAAAAAGCTGAAAAAGATGAGGTAAAAACTGAAGAGCCGAAAAAGACATGGTGGGTCCAAATCCGCCTGTTTCCGATTTGGCTCCGCATCATCATTGTAATTGCCCTGGTCGTTCTGGCTGCTGTTCTAGGCGCAATGGTGGGCTTTGGCGTTATTGGAGACGGCGAACCGGCCGATGCGCTGAAATGGGAAACCTGGCAGCACATATTTGATATTATGAGTGGAAAATAGGCTTTACAGATTGCTGAAGAAAAATAGAAGGAGTTGAATCGATTGTTGACAACTGAACAAATTCAAGCGATTTTACCGCATCGATATCCATTTTTGATGGTGGATCGGATAATAGAGATTGAAGCCGGAAAGAAAGCAGTCGGCTTAAAGAATGTATCTGCGAATGAAGAATTTTTTAATGGACATTTTCCAGGATACCCGGTAATGCCAGGTGTCTTGATTGTTGAAGCGCTGGCACAGATTGGCGCGGCAGCTGTACTTCAGTTGGAAGCCAATAAAGGCCGTCTGGCGTTCTTCACAGGCATCGATAACTGCCGCTTTAAACGGCAGGTTATACCAGGTGATCAATTGCGATTGGAAGTTGAGTTGACGAAACTGCGCGGTTCTATGGGCAAAGGCCATGCAATTGCTACCGTGGATGGAGAAATAGCATGCGAATGCGATATCCTCTTTGCGTTGGGACCTGTTTCTGAAGCTAAGTGAATAAGCTTTCTTGAGACAGCAAACCTTACCAGAAAAGGCTTCTCGTTTTAGAAATGGAGGTTACTTAGATGTATAAATCATTATCACCAAGTGTGAAAAGCAGTATAACAAAATCAATCTCAAAGAATTTCGAAAAATACATGGCGCAGATCGAGTGGAAAGAGGAGCGTTTTCAGTTAACGGATTTTATGGATACATGGAAAGCCTATATTGAAAATGAATCAAAGTGGTACAAGCAAGTACCACAAGAAGTAAAGGCTGCCCCTGAGTTCCACGAAAGCATTGCTGAAAAGATCAACCAGACGATCGATCGCGTTTTAAAGGAACCTCCTTCAGAAGAGCAGGTAGCCCGTATAGAAATCAGACAAGAAACTTTACATACCTCCTTTGATTACGCTTGCAGAGCAGAAGCGGACTTTGTAGAACGCAAACTCAATTCGATAAAATCAAACTAATAAGCTTTCACTAAACCATCGCTGCATGCGATGGTTTTTTCTAATTGCATAAAAATCCGAGCAGATTTACTTCATAGAAAGTAAATTTGCTCGGATTTCTTATTTGTCAGCCTGTAATTCAAGGCTGGACCGTTATGATTTTGCCTCATCTTTTCGCAGGCCTGGACGTGTGCGCATATCCGTTTCGAAGCGCTCGAGCAATTCCTGCCCTTCAAGTCCATCTTCAAGTAATTCCGACAGCAGCGTTTCTGCATACTTTCGGCGAGCCCGCTTCAAGGTGCCTTTCATAAGGACGGAAATATGATCCCCCATGACCTTTACTGCACACACCACTACTTCAAATGGGGCCGGTTCGTTTCCAGGATAGGAAATGACGACTTGGACCGCTATTGTTTCTTCAATGTTCTTTAAGTGTTCAAACGTTTTCTGGTGGGTCAAGTCGATCAGCATTTCAAGGATCCACGAGCGTTCCGTGTTCTCCTGGTTGATGATGATGCCATCATGTACCGGATAATCGGTCACTTGATCCTCTACTTCAATACCCAGTGACAGCATTTTGAATGTTTTCATGCAACAGCCTCCAATACACTAACTTTGTTTCAGTATAGCATATTGAAGATTTGGGTGGCGAACGGAAGAGGGCATGTAAAAAAGATGTGAGCTATCCCAAAAGCCATTTTTGATTTGGCAGATCCTTTAGCTGGAACTCAAGCATTTCAACTAAACAATACGTAAAGAAATTTAGAAGATCTTCCAAAAATGAGATATGGAGACGCAAAAACCCGCAAAAAATAATTTTTTCGTTTTTGCAAAGAATTCAATCTTCTTAGTATGCTTCAAGTAAGCGAAAGGAGGTGAGAAAATGAATCAAGTCGGAATTGTAGGACGTTTAACAAAAGATCCAGCCATGCGGGTCATGAATGAAGGGCGGATACATACTTCCTTCATCGTAGCGGTCTCCCGAAACTATAAAAATCAGAAAGGGGAAACGGAAACAGATTATGTCCTTTGTTCCACTTGGGGCAAGCCTGCCCACAATGTCTCGAAATACTGCGTCAAAGGATCACTGGTCGCTGTTACCGGCCGCCTGCAGTCACGCTCTTACGATAAAGAAGACGGGACGCGCATCTATGTGACGGAAGTGCTTGGCGATCAGATCCGATTCCTCGACAGAAGAAAACCACAAGAAGAAACCGCCCCTCAGCCGGAAGCATCGCAGTCAGATGAAGACTTCGATTTTCAACCACCAGGGACGGAGCAGGTAAATGCATAAGCAATTTTAAAAAAGGAGGCACTTAGCGATGCCGAAAGATGTACAGCTGCAACTGGAAGTGCATATGGAGCAATTGATCAAACTAACGGCTTTGCTCCATCAGCGATTGGCAGAGGCGGAGCGGGAACTAAGTGAACTGAAATCGATCTTCCGTTCCGTTCAAAAAGGGTGAATATTCACGTCTAAAAGGGGAATCCGGCCAGGTGGGGACCTGGCCGGATTATTTGAAATCAAATTAAGTTATGTCAGTTGAACTAAAGAATTTACCTTTTCAATTCGTCTTCGAATAACTGATCAACAGGATATGGAGAAAACCAGCTCCGCTGGTTTGCGGAATGTCCATAATTAAATCATTTCTGTTATGGAATATTTGTTCAACTTATATAGTTAAAGTGAATACGTGAACAATTCCTTCAAGTCATTATCCGATAGGTCGGTCATCCACTGACTGGATTGGATGAATTCTTCGGACATCGATTGCTTTTGCACCAGCAGGGCATCGATTTTCTCCTCGATCGTCCCGATCGTTACAAATTTATGGACATGGACAAATTGCGTCTGTCCGATGCGGTAGGCACGGTCAGTCGCCTGGTTTTCGACAGCCGGATTCCACCATCTGTCCGCATGAAGAACATGAGTTGCAGCGGTCAAATTAAGGCCGGTGCCACCTGCTTTCAAGGATAGGATGAAAATCGGGAATTTACCAGCCTGGAAAGAAGCCACAAGTGAATCACGCTGCTGCTTCGGCATGCTGCCGGTCAGGAATGGCACTTCATGGCCATACAGCTCATTTATAGCCTGTTGCAGCAAATGCCCCATTCCGATGTATTGCGTAAAGATCAAACATTGTTCCCCGCGTTCTGCAATTTCCCCGGCCAAGGTCACAATGCGCTCCAGTTTTTGAGAACGGGGCATGATTTCAGCAGCGCTCGTATACGGCTCTTTTAAGTACAGAGACGGATGATTACATAGCTGCTTCAATTTGCTCAGCATTTTCAATACCAGCCCTTTTTTCTCGAAACCTGTGAGCGTCTCCATTTTCTGCACCGTATCCTGTACCAACCCTTCGTAAAGAGCGGCCTGTTCGGGCGTCAGAGGACAATACTCCAACTGCTCCAGCTTTTCGGGCAGATTCAATTGCAGATCTGGATCTTTCTTCGTCCGACGCAAAAGGAAAGGCTGAATCCGTTGACGCAATTTTTCCTTATGTTCTTCAGAATTGTCGCGTTCGATCGGAATCATGAAGTTTTCCTGGAACTGCTTGATGCGGTACAGGTAGCCTTTATTGATAAAGTCGAAGATCGACCACAACTCAGACAGGCGGTTTTCAATCGGTGTTCCCGTCAAGGCGATATGGTGATCGCCTTTGAACTTGCGGATCGTCCGCGATTGTTTGGTGTACATATTCTTGATGTTCTGTGCTTCATCCAGCGTAATGCTCGACCAATGCAGGCTCTGCATTTCTTCGCCGTCAGAAGACGCAATGCCGTAAGTCGACAATACGACATCCGGTTTTTCTTCCGCTAAAAAGGCATTGAATTCTTCGCCTTTAGGACGGATGCTGCCGTAATGGGTGACAACCTTCAAAGCAGGCGCAAAACGTTCCAATTCCTTCTGCCAGTTGCCGAGCACAGAAGTCGGGCAGACAATCAGTGAGGGCTGATCCGGATTCTTACCGTGCACATGCAGGAGATACGTAATCAGCTGAACGGTCTTTCCAAGCCCCATATCATCAGCTAAGCAAAGACCGAAGCCTTCTTCGCGCATAAACACCAAGTAATCGAAACCGATTTTCTGGTAAGGGCGCAGTTCTGTCAACAGATTATTCGGCAACGTAGTTTCCGGCAGATCGCGTTTATCCAGCAGCTTATCCAGCAAAGTTTTCAGAGAGCGGTTCAAGTGGAATTCCACCAGTGGATCTTCTTCGTCCGCTGTTTCCTCCAACATGATTTCAGGCACGTTCTGGAACAGCATATCTTTGATCGTCCAGTCTGCATCTTCCGCTTCTTCAATCATTTTCCGCAATTGCATCAAAAGGTTTGAGTCGACACGCACCCATTCATTGCCGATGCGGATAAATTCCTTGTTTTCGGAAACGAGGCGTTGGAAATCCTGCATGCTCAATTCATGGCCATTCAGCGAAAACTGCCAGTCAAAATTGACAATCTGGTCAAGCCCAACGACCGACGCTTTCTTGATCGGTGAGTTGACGTTGGCTTTGACACGGATCTTCGACTCCTGGACAGCCTTCAACCATGAAGGAATCGACACTTCAACACCGAAGGCCTGGAGGATTTCTGCATCGTTGCGGAGAAACTCGAGAATTTCTCCATCTGTCCACTCAGCGTGGTAAAAACGGTCTTCATCAAACCGCTCAACAGAAGGACATAAACTCAACAGCAGCGCTTGGCGTTCTTTGATATCTTCAGTAAACGCGCGCCATTTCTCAGGCAAGGCTTTATCGATCGGTTCATCGGCACGGCGTTTGGAAGGGGACCAATAGACACTGCCCCGTTTCGAGCGCATCACGACTTTAAAAGACCAAAACTCATCCGCATCCGGTTCGCTCAGTTGTACGGCAACGACGTAGTCATCCGCATCCGCCATTCCCTGCCAGCCTGCTTTTTGGACAAAACCTTGAATATAAGGCAGTTGAGCAACTGATAAGCCTTTCTGGCGCAATTGATGATGGATCGTATCACTGAGGAATGTCCGGATTTCTTGATCTCCGTACTTATCACTGATGACAATGTCTCCGTCTTCAACCGAAACATGGTCCCATAAAATTGGGTCGCTTAAAGAGTCGGCGACTTTTCCAGCAAGTTTCAACCAGCCTTCATCTTCTGCACGTTGTCCGGCGAATGTCACGTAATGGTGAGGTTCGCTTTGGAATAGACGCACAAAATCAGCGGGTGTCAACACCAGGTCCAAACCATCTGTCTGAGCTGTCAAACCGAAAAAGCTGTCCTTGTCCAGAAAATACAAATACGGTTTCCAGATTTCCGGAGGAATCCGGTTGCCGGCTTCATTGGTAGCCTGAATACGGAAAAGCTCTCCACGATTAATGGTTAGATAGTAGAGGCGGCTTCCTTCAGTTTGGAATTGATTCATATAAGATTTCCTTTCTCGATCTCTTCCTGGAGTGCACGCAGACGTTTATTCTGCGTACGGATTTCATTGATGTATGCAGTCCAGAACTCCATTTGACCGCTTTTCTTGCAGGCGGCTTTCATCTTTTTCCAGATGCGGACCGCTTGTTTATAGCTCGGGCGATTGCGTTCTTCAAGGTGAGCCAGCGCATACCGGTGGAACAGCGGGAGCACATAATCCGGTGCTGCCGTCTGGACTTCCTTGAGTCCGCATTCCTCTGCAAAATACAAAGGCGAATTATGGAGGTGATGCAATTCTGCCCATTGTTTGTATAATTGTTTTTCGACTAAGTAAGCAGAGTAGGCGGGCAGCCCGTAATGGCCGAATTGCTTGAACAGATCCTCCCAGTCGTACTCGCTCAATTCGATTTGTGAAAATAAGCGGCTGAGCGTACGCACGTATTGATGGCGATATTGTGTATAAAGCCCTTCAAAAAGGAAAGTCTTCACATGCGGTTTGATCGCCAGCAAAATAGTCGTCAATGCCTGTGGATGATTTTCCCCTTCGGCAAGAACCGCCAGTTCTACCCAATCATGCGTTTCGTTCGGTGATATTTTTTTGATATCCAAATCTTTCTTTAAAATAACAGCGAAAAACGCCTTCAATCGTTCATCCGGATTTTTCAATGCGGCCAGTTCTTCTTCACGAAGTCTGCTGGTGGTGAACAGATTGGTCCAAAACAGCTGGTAAAGTGAGAAACGCTGTGAAAACGAACTGTCTTTCACTTCCATAAATTCACGAATCAAGGTTTTCAAGTATTCAAAAAAAGCATCCGCTTCAAATGTTCGGTGTTGAACACGCAATTGAGCGAGCAAATCACGTAATTCATGCAGTTCATCGTCAAACCATGTTTTGAAGAATGAGTGATGGACTTCCTGAGTGCCGGCGATGAAGGTAGCCCACACTTCCGTCAAGGAAATAAAATGCGCATAGGCGCGGTACAGCACTTTCCACTCCCGCTCCAAAGGCACATAGGATAAGGCGTTTTTCAGACGTCCATCGTACATCTGTTCAAAATAGAAGTAATTCCGGGTGGTGTAATCTGGAATCGCATCACGCCAGATGCTGCGGATCAGCTTTGTCCATTGTTCAGGAGAGCGTTTTTCAGACAACAAAGCCAATTGTTTGCTTTCAGGCTCGCGCCACGACGCTACCCATTCGGAAAGAGAACCGATTTTTTGATATAGCGCAAAAATGACCGCCAATCGGTGACGGCACATCGTCTCCTGCGGACAAGCGCATATTGCCGTGAGCTTATCGAAATTGAGAATGACTTTAACTGCATGTGCATCTTTGACAATTGCCTCGAGTAAAAGCCGTTCCTCATTGAACGACTGAATCTGTACGCCGTCATGGCGCACTAAAAAGACTGCTTTTCGAACCATTTCTTCATCCGAAGCACGCGTCGGTAGAAGTGATTTGTCGATAGCAGCCATATAATTGTGAATCGTATCTTCGAATCTTTTCGCCAGGGATTGAACCGTAGCCATATGCATCGCCCCAAAATAAAACTTTCCTTCTATTATACGTCTTTCTGACTGCTCCGTAAACGATGAAGAATACTTTGCTCTTCCCTCTCCCGGAAAGCCACTGGTTTATTTTTCGGTAGTCCTTGTTTTATGTAAAGTAAATGGTACTATAGTAGTAATAAAGTTCTAAATAATTTAATGGAGATAGGAGAATGATAGTTGCTCAATTCGTTTGTTTTGGAAATCCCCGACTTGCGTTCTGTGTTGCATCCAAAGGACGTTGTGGCTTGGGAAGTAATCTATGCGAAAGCTGAATTGGTATTTGGTAAGATCAGCTGGCAAATTTCGTCAGATGGTGATTGTTACAGTATCCAAAACCCGCGGCTGTTTCCGGATTACCTGGAACAGATACAGGTCGATTTCAAAATGAACCGAATCATTTTTTACAAACGGCAAATGTCAGATGAAGAGTTCCATAGCCTGGTGACTTATATTATGGATAAAGTTTCGATTTACATCAATCCGGATGAAATGCATTTCATGGTCAGTCCTCCGCGGCATCGCCACCAGCGGACCCGCAGCAAGAAATAAGGAAGCTCTATATGAAAAGCCTGTACGCTAATCCGAGTTTTGGGATGGTGGACAGGCTTTTTCTGTTGGGGTAGTTTTAGAACGGTTTTATAAATCGCTTCGTCCTTTAGAGAGGATTAGGTTTGAGTAATTCTGTAAGTGGTTGGAGTGGCATTCTTTGCGGGTTCTGTAAATCGCTTCGGCGCTTTGGAGAGGACTCCCGCCATAAGCCAGGCACCGCTCCGCTTGCCAGTCTTATGGCTCCGTCCCCTCCGGTGGCGCGCCTCAGCTGAGTGTGGAGTTTATAAGCAATCATCATCCTTTTTTTGTGGGGGTAAGGAGAGTGAGGTTCTGAAAACACTCGGCAGCGGTGGTGCACGCGCCTTCGCTTGGAGTGGCAGTATTCTTTGCGGGTTCTGTAAATCGCTTCGGCGCTTTGGAGAGGACTCCCGCCATAAGCCGGGCAGCGCTCCACTTGCCAGTCTTATGGCTCCGTCCCCTCCGGTGGCGCGCCTTCGCTTGGTGTATTTTAATACGCAGCCAGCGTTTTTTGGGTGGGGGTAAGGAGAGTGAGGTTTTGAAAACACTCGGCAGCGGTGGTGCACGCGCCTTCGCTTGGAGTGGCAGTATTCTTTACGGGTTCTGTAAATCGCTTCGGCGCTTTGGAGAGGACTCCCGCCATAAGCCAGGCACCGCTTTGCTTGCCAGTCTTATGGCTCCGTCCCCTCCGGTGGCGCGCCTTCGCTTGGGAATGGTGGCATTTTTTTCTGGTTCTTCTAAAAAGGTTTGAAGAAGACGCAATAATTTTGTCTCGTATTTATTAAAAATTGCTAATATTATGTCAAATTTGTAACGAAATCGTAGTCTGATACGTCTATTGTATAAGACTGTTCTTATGCAATTCTATGTTCGAAAAGGGGTTTTTATGGTATGATATATGTAATCAGAATATTACAAAAAAGATGGGGGTGAGTCAGATGTTGCATGTGAAGCTCATGAAGCCGTTCTATACTAAGAAAGAAGGGCATTTGGTGAAGTTCGTGTTTGCTTATCAGTACTTCTCTATCATGAAAGACGACGAGCTGTTCCATTTCATTCCTGTGGAAGGCAAAGAGATCATCGTCAACCTCAATACATTCCAGGTTGAAAATCTCTCGGAAGTCTTCGTCTTCCAGAAAGGCAATCGCTTTATTCGCTTACCTCTATACCAATTGTTGCTCGTGTCGGATATTCACAGACATCTTCAAGCGATCCTGCAGGAAGAGCGAGCCGAATTGATCGAGGTCAACGAACAGTCGAGAAAAGAAGCGGCGGACGCCATTTATTTTCTGGAGCAGGAAAATTACAGCCGTATGATTGATGAAGCATTGAGTGCAGGAGACCGGGCGATGTTCGATGAATTATTGGCCCAACAGCGTGAATCACAACAACTACATGGAGGTTTGTAAAGTGAAATCAGCAGCCTATGGATAAAGAACGCCTTTCCGGATCATCAGGGGGAGGCGTTTTTGAATGCGGTAAAGAGAAGCTTCAATCAAGGGGTTCTTCATCCCCCACGTTGATCCAATCGGACTTTTACGGTCAGTGGATTTCCCGTTTTAACGGGAGTCCTACTGCCCATTAAAGCGGGATAAAATGGAACAGCAAAAGCCCTTTTCCGCTTGAATGGGAAAAGAGCTTCTAGGTTTCTGCGTTATTCATAGGTCACCCCTTACATCAAAGTATAAAAATTGATAAATAACATGACGGCTGTCGAGCCAGCCACTCCGATTGCAAGATCTCCCCAGCCGAGCTCAAGTACTTTGTCGAAATTCATCGCGATCCGCTCCTTTTCGATTGGGTTTTGTTGATGGAAGATCTTACAGGTAAGTTACCGTATTCGCTAACTTGTTTTTTAGTATAAATAAATGATTCATAATAAACATCATACAAATTAACTAAAAATTCTAAAAAATAAAACAGAATTTTTTATATTGTCCCGATTTTGAAGTGGTAAGCGGCACGAGCTGGATTGAACTATGGAGCAGGTATTGGTACATTGAATCATATGGACCGTGACGACGATACAGAAGGGGGACTATTCCTAGTGAAATTCTATTTATCGATGGATATGGAAGGTGTTACAGCTTTGCCGGATTATACATATGTGGATTCAAAAGAAAATAATTACGAGCGGGGACGCCGCCTGATGACGGAAGATGCCAATGCCATCATCCGCGGCTCATTCGATGCAGGAGCCGAAGAGTTTCTGGTCAACGACAGCCATTCGAAAATGAATAACCTGATTGCGGAAGAGCTGCATGAAGACGTGGACTTGATTTCCGGAGGGGTAAAGGTGTTTTCGATGGTCGAGGGCTTGGACAGCAGTTACACGGGTGCTTTTTTTGCCGGCTACCATGCACGGGCAGGCCAAAAGGGGGTTATGGCCCATTCCATGATTTTTGCGGTCCGGACCATGTGGATCAATGACGTGGAAGTAGGGGAACTTGGCTTTAATGCATATGTTGCCGGCTATCACGGGGTACCGGTTCTAATGGTGGCTGGAGACGATTGTGCATGCCGGGAAGCGGAAGCCTTGATCCCGAATATCACGACAGCAGCAGTTAAACAATCGCTGACGCGTTCAGCCGTTAGAACCCTGCATCCGAAAAAAGCGCAGAAGCTTTTGCGTGAACAAACCATCCGCGCCATTGAAAACCGGGCAAATGTCCATCCGCTCGTGCCACCCGAGAAACCGCTGTTGAAAATCGAGTTCACGAATTACGGAGAAGCAGAACTTGCCGCCATGATGCCGGGTTGTGAGTTGGAGGAAGGCACGACCATCGTGCATTTTCAGGCGAAAGATATTCTGGAAGCTTACCGGGCCATGCTGGTGATGAGTGAACTTGCCATGCAGGCAAAGTTCTGCTGAATCGCGGGTTGATTAACTAAAGCGAATTCCAGGTTATAATGAAAAAAGCCTGAAATACAGAAAAAGAGGAGTAGATCATTTTGCGGAAATTGCCGAAACGACTGAAAAAAGGGGACACCGTCGGCATCATTGCGCCTTCGAGTCCGCCCAATCAAGAAAACCTGCAGAAAGCATTGCCGTTTCTGGAAGAACTGGGTTTAAAAATCAAGCTTGGCAAATCGGTTGATGCTGCCCATGGCTATTTAGCGGGAACAGATGAAGAACGTCTGGCCGATCTTCATGCCATGTTCGAAGACCCAGAAGTGTCCGGCATCATTTGCGCGGGCGGTGGATATGGTGCTGCGCGTTATGCAGACAAGATCGATTACGCCATGATCATGGAAAACCCGAAAGTATTCTGGGGCTATTCAGACATCACCTTTTTACATACAGCGATCGGCGAATACGCCGAGATGGTGACATTCCACGGACCGATGCTGGCATCTGATGTCGGCAAGCCGGAATTCCATGAACGCAGCGGCCGCATGTTCGGCCAATTGTTCGAACCATTTGAGCTGCATTATACAGAAGAAGTCGCACCGCTCGATACACTGGTCGGTGGAGTCGCGCAAGGTGAACTGGTCGGCGGAAACCTGTCGCTGATCCGCAGCGCAATCGGCACCAAGTTCGACCTGGATGTCAAAGGCAAGATTTTATTGATTGAAGACATAGATGAAGAGCCTTACGAAGTGGACGAGATGCTCAACCAATTACGGATGGCGCGCAAATTCGATGAAGCGGCAGGCATTGTCATCGGTGACTTCAAAAATGCCAGCCCGAAAAAACGCAAGCCTTCACTGACGTTGGACCATGTATTCAACGATTACTTCAGCGACTTGAAGATTCCAGTCGTCAACGGCTTTAAAATCGGCCATTGCGAACCGCATTTCTCGGTACCGCTCGGGGCGCTTGCACGGCTGGATGGAGACGCGAAAACTTTGACCATCCTTCCGGGAGTCGAATAAAGAGAAACTTCAATCCGTGGGAGGTTCTAAATCCCCAGCCCATTAAAGCGAGATAATCCGAAAAAGAAATGGAGTGGAGAATTTGCTGCAGACAGAATCTACGGCGTGGGTATGTAGTGTGCCGGTCGCAACCGTTTGGACAGCGCCGGAAAAAGCGCGTCCAGTCGATGCAGAAGGCATTTCAGAAAATCCGAACATCAATAAATGGCTGCAGGAAATGAGCCGTACGGACAATAAAGACCTGACGGACAGTGGCCGCATCCAGACGCAGCTCCTCTACGGAGAGCCTGTATTGATCGAGGAAGTGGTGGATGGCTGGGCGAAAATCATTGCGCTTTGGCAGCCATGCCACAAAGACGAGCGGGGCTACCCGGGATGGGTGCCGAAGGATCAATTGAAGGAAGTCGAAGCCCTGACTGAGCTCGGCTACGCTCGTGTAACGGTCAACAAAGCCCAACTCTGGACAGAAGAATTCAAGCCTTTAAAAGCTGTATCCTTCAATACTTTATTGCCGGTCAAGGAACTTGGCGATTTCGTCCGCCTGCAGACACCGGATGGCGATGCGTTGGCCATGGCGGATACTGTGGAAATAGTTGCCGCTTATAACCAAAGTCCGCGGGGGAGCGGCCTGGACATCGCCAAACTGGGAGCCGGGTTCTTGGATCTGCCTTATCTATGGGGCGGCATGTCGAGCTATGGCTATGATTGTTCCGGATTCACTTATAATTTAATGAAAGCAAACGGCATCATCATTTCACGCGATGCTGTTGATCAAGCGATGGAAGGCAGCGAAATCGATCAGCATGACCAGGATTCCTGGCATATCGGTGATTTGCTGTTCTTTGCCTATGAAGAAGGAAAAGGCAATCTTCATCATGTAGGGGTCTATTATGGCAACGGCTTGATGCTGCATTCCCCGACTCCTGGAAAGTCAGTGGAAATCATTGAACTGGCCGGCACTAAACACGAAACGGAGTTATGCGCCGTTCGCCGTTTTGTGGAAACCGAAGAACAGGACTAAAGGGGATACTTCCTCTCTGTATTTTCCAAACAGCCCGCTATCACCAGCTTTGTGAATAAAATCATTTAGCTGGAGCGTTTGCTTAGAGATGAAATGGGCAACGAAATGTGTTATAATAAACAGATAGTGTTTAAAAAGAGAGGCGTGGTAATGATGGCATTCCAACCCCATGAAAAAGAAGTATCAGAATTCGTAGCAGCGCGCTACATCGGTGAATGGATTTCCTTCACTCGCAACGGCGTCGATGTGAACGGCACCATCTTTAAAATTATGGACAACTCGGTAATTGTTGAGATTTCACCAGAAGACGCAAAAGAAATCGGTGCGCCATCCAACATGACCGTAATTTCACATAAGAAATATCGCATCGTCGAAGCATAATCCCATTAGAAAGAAGGCTGTCTGCCAAGGACAGCCTTCTTTTTTTGTGCTGTTTTATTAAGAAGCTTCTTGGTTTGTGGTAATAGTTTGAGCTGGGTTCTACAAGTCGCTTCGGCGCTTTGGAGAGGACTCCCGCCATAAGCCAGGCAGCGCTCCGCTTGCCAGTCTTATGGCTCCGTCCCCTCCTGTGCCGCGCCTTAGCTTGGTGTGGGGTATATACGCAGCCATCCTTCTTTTTTTGTGGATGGTAGGTGATGTAGGGTTCTGAAAATGCTCGGCAGCGGTGGTGCACGCGCCTTCGCTTGGATAGGGTTGAGAAGCTTTTAGCTAGCAGTAATAGTTTGAGCTGGGTTCTGCAAGCCGCTTCGGCGCTTTGGAGAGGACTCCCGCCATAAGCCAGGCAGCGCTCCGCTTGCCAGTCTTATGTCTCCGTCCCCTCTGGCGGCGCGTCTAAGCTTGGTGTGGAATTTGTAGGGAGAAGTTCTGTTTGCGTGCAGTAGTAGGTGGAAAGTGGATCTGGAAATGCTCGGCAGCGGTGGTGCACGCGCCTTCGCTTGGATAGGGTTGAGAAGCTTTAGCTAGTAGTAATAGTTTGAGCTGGGTTCTACAAGTCGCTTCGGCGCTTTGGAGAGGACTCCCGCCATAAGCCAGGCAGCGCTCCGCTTGCCAGTCTTATGGCTCCGTCCCCTCCGGTGCCGCGCCTTAGCTTGGTGTGGGGTAAATACGCAGCCATCCTTCTTTTTTGTGGGTGGTAGGTGATGTGGAAGTTTGGAAACGCTCGGCAGCGGTGATGCACGCGTCTTCGCTTGTAGTGTTGAACGGATGACATGTTCTACATGAAGTTTTCGAGTGGCTAGCTGAGAGTTTCCTGGTTGTACTGGAACAAACGGCATCTCTACATGAAACTTCGGGATTCCTACATGAATCCCGTGAAAATGTGCTGACAAATCATATGTTGAGTGGGGTAATCCATCACTGAGTGTGAGCTAAGTCAGGGTAGAGTGTGTCGCTTCCTATGATGGGCAGTTCGCCGTGCGAACAGCTTCCATTTAGGGGTTTGAACTTGTTGGAATAGGTGGAATTCAGGTAAGGATGGGAAATGTGCAGATAAAGGAGTAACAGGTTCATGTATAGAGGTGAAGCGGTCATGTAGCCGTTCAAAAAAGTCATGTAGAACCACAAAAAGTTCATGTAGAAGCATTCAACTACTTGCTCACTACCACCCGCAAACCTAAAATCAAAAGCGATCCGCTTCGCTCCTCCAGCATGCCCGCTTTTCGCAAGCGAAAAGCATAAGAACAAATCACTTCTTTTCTCTCTTCAAATGAAGGCAACAGAGATGCTTACAATTTCACTCTATATTAATTAGAAGAAACCTAGAAGAAAGAGCGGAAGGAGGCGAAGGGCAAAGATGTGCTCCTGCATCGCTACGCTAGCTTCGTCGCAAAGGCATTGCCCGAATTACCTTCGGCCAATACCTTTCCTGGGGAGCAGCGAAGCGACGAAGTGCCGAAATCCACTCGGGCCATAGCCCGAGTTAGTTCGGCGCAAGCCCCTTGGCAGCTGGCCCCGCGACGTCCTGTCGCGCCAGCTGCATGACCCGCATACTGCGGGCCCGAAAGCGTCCTCCTGGAGCGATTTCTCCAGCCTTCTCAATCTCTCCTCAACCATTCTTCTAAGCCTTTTGGCTCAAACCTTTTAAATATTGGAAAATGTGGCAGCTAATGCGTTCCAAAGGGGGAGCTTTTTTGGTAAAGTAAAGTGAAGCAGAACGTCAATTGCCTTGAAAGGACATACGCGCATGATATCAGACTTCAGATTCTGGCACTTCTTCCCAAGACAAGGGCAACTTATACATAATATCCAAAATACCGAAATGCGCAACGTCAATAAACGCATTGCCTGCATCATCGCCATCGGCTTGCTGGTCTTTGCCATCAGTGAAATCTGGGGCATGAACACCGATTCCCTGACGCCGCTATTAGCAGCGGGCATGTGGGACGCTTATACATTGGCGCGTTGGACGTCGCTTGCCGGAACACTTCTATGGGCAGGCTTCTATTTGGCTTTCCATCTTTATGGCGCCGCTTTTCTATTCAGCAAAATTCTCAGAATGCCATGGCGGGCAGCGATTATTATGCAGACCTACGTCACTGCATTGCTGGTCATTGAAAAGGGCTTGGTTTTTGTATTGTTTTCTGTGACTGGCTTTACGATGCCCGTATCAATCTTTTCGTTTGGACCGATTGCTGCGACATTCCTGGATAACCATTTCCTGATTTATTTCTTTAATCAACTGACTTTATTCACTTCGTTGATCATTGCGGTGCAGTACCGATTTATCCGCAGCTTTACAAAAATCAACCCGAAGCTGATTTTACTCGGCTTGATCATGCTTCATATTTTCGCCGCCCTGATCGTGGCGTCATTCGGTCTGATTCCAGTGGATGATATGCTGAGCGGTTTCATGGAAGGGGGCAATCCGTTTGAATAGATTCTTTTTTGTGGGCTTATCTGTTGCAGTTATCGCCTTTTTGACGGCCAACACCCTTTTGATGTTTGGCGAGAAAAGCATCCTGTCGAAAAGTGTCTATGTCAGCGACTATGAGCAGGCCTATACGCGTACATACGAGACCCATATGTTCAAGGAAGCATTGACGGCACCGCAGGGGACTGTGGAAATCTATGTGCAGGACCACGAAGCGCTTCAGCAATGGATGGTGGGTGAAGGCGACAGTGTCACAGCCGGATCCGAACTTGCCACCTTGAACGAAGCTGAAACCGAAGAACAGCGTGCGGTTTGGGAAACGCAGAAAACTGCTTTGGAAGGGCAGCGGACAGAAGTGAGAAGTTCGCTTGCCACGCTTCAGCAGGCGAGAGCTGCTCAAGGCGGACCGGTATCGCAGGATGCGACCGATAATTCCGAAATCACCAATGACGAGGATGAGACCATTCAGTTTGATGTCAATGTTTCGGTCGGGGTAGCAGTTCCGCAGGATGGTTCCTACGCCGCAGGCATTGCGCAGGCCGAACAGCAGCTGGCTTCGATTGAATCGCAATTGGCAGTGCTCGAAGCGCAATTATCGCAAAGCCTGTCGAATCCATCGGTCATCAGCCCAGTGGACGGAACAGTCGCTAAGATCAACCGGGACACAGAACCGTTGAGCATCGAACTATATTCAAATGAAAAAGTTTTCCTCAGCTATGTGCTGGAGGATGAATGGCCGCTGGTTGAAGTGGCGGATCTGGTTAAAATTGAAGGTGAAGGCATAGACGGCATTGCGACTGGAACAGTCCAAAGTGTTTCCGAGATGCCGGCTGAAGAATCCAAATGGCTGGAAGCCTATCATCAGTTAGATCCAAAAGAACAGAACAACCCGCTCGCCTATTACGAAGTGCGGATTGTTGCGGATACGCCGATTGAAAACACCATGCCTTATGGCAGCAACGTCAATACATCGATTACCTTGGAAACCGCAGAAGACGCGGTAGCTCTTCCGACCGCCTGGCTTTTCAACTATGACGGTACGGAAGGCAAAACCCATACCTTGAACATCAATGGCCGGCCGAAGACTCTGGCAGTGGCAACCAATTTTGAAGACGGTGCGAGAGCCGTGTTGTCTGAGGGCCCTGAAGCTGGAACGGTTATCATCCATGAGGAAAAACTGGAGAACTTCGTTTCGCCTCCAAAGGTCTTCATGCCGTTCCCAAGCTACCAGCCTGATTTCGAATACGCCAAAAATACGTATTGGCGTGCCTATGTCGAATACCTGCTGGCCCGTTAACCATTCACAGACCGACCCGTAAGCAACAGCTTTCGGGTTTTTGATTGTTCAAAAGAGCGTGGGGGTTAATCTGCAGGGTGCAATAGTGTACGATGGATTGAGATAAAACTGCTCAGTGGAGATCTTGAACCACTGCTGACATGAAATGAAAATAGCGATTGAACGGAGTGAATAGAAATGGAAGAAACAGATTGGCGGTTTAAGATAGCACACCGGGAAGCACGGATTGGCGTGGGCTTGGCGCTGTTCAACTTTGTCTGGTGGTTTGGATTTGCATATGGCATGGGTTCACGGCCGGTAGAGGAATACAGCTATGTCTTCGGTTTGCCGGACTGGTTTTTCTATAGCTGCGTCGTCGGCTTTTTGGTGATTGCGGTGTTGGTGATCGTCATCGTGAAATTCTTCTTTGTAGAAGTCCCATTTGAGGAAGAGGAGGATTCACAATGAATTACGCTGTATTAGTACCGATGATCGTCTTTTTGTTGATCATCTTCTTTATCGGCTATTGGGCAAGCCGTAAATTATCGGCGTCCTCCAATTTCATCAGCGATTATTTTCTAGGCGGCCGTGAACTCGGCGGATTTGTATTGGCTATGACCATGGTGGCAACCTACGGCAGTGCGTCGAGTTTCTTGGGCGGACCCGGAACTGCCTATACGATGGGCTTCGGTTGGGTATTGCTTGCGATGTCGCAAGTGGTCACCGGCTATTTCGTCCTGATGATCCTCGGCAAGAAATACGCCATCATGGCACGCCGCTACAAAGCGGTCACCATGATCGATTTCCTGAAATCGCGCTATGACAGTACAGCCGTTGTGCTGTTGTCGGCACTCAGTATCATCATCTTCCTTTTCTCTGCCATGGCGGCGCAGTGGATCGGCGGCGCTCGCCTCGTGGAATCACTGACGGGCTTGTCGTATAATTCGGCTTTATTTCTATTTGCTGCCAGTGTCCTCGTTTACGTCACCATCGGCGGGTTCCGTGCGGTTGCACTGACCGATGCCGTACAGGGTGCAGTTATGTTGGTCGGAACATTGGTCCTGCTGATCGCGGTCATCATCGCGGGAGGAGGCATTCCGAACATCGTCAATGATCTCGTCAATGAAAACCCGAATCTGGTCACGCCATACGGAGCAAGCGGTGATTTAAGTGCCGCTTACGTGTCGTCATTCTGGATCCTGGTCGGTGTCGGCGTCGTCGGCCTGCCGCAGATTGCCGTGCGGGCGATGTCCTACAAGAATTCACGTTCAATGCACAGAGCTTTGATCATCGGGACGATCGTCACCGGCTTCATCATGCTCAATATGCATTTGATCGGCGTTTTCGCACGTCCTGTACTTCCGGGAATTGAAATCGGCGACAAAGTCATCCCGCTCATTGCGTTGGAAACCTTGCCGCCGTGGGTAGCGGGCATCGTGCTTGCCGCTCCGATGGCTGCCATCATGTCGACTGTCGATTCCTTATTGCTGTTGGTCAGCTCGTCGATCGTCAAAGATGTCTACTTGAATTACATAAAACCGGACGCCACTATCAAAACCATCAAGCGCGTATCGTTCGGTGTCACCGGAATCTTGGGAATCATCGTCTTTTTGCTCGCCTTGGATCCGCCCGACTTGCTGATTTTCCTCAACCTGTTTGCCTTCGGTGGCTTGGAAGCAGCTTTCATCTGGCCGATTGTTTTGGGGCTGTATTGGAAATGGGGCAATAAATACGGCGCAATCGCTTCGATGGCGACCGGGATCCTCAGCTATATCGGACTGCATTTCTACAACCTGGAAAACGGCAACCTGTTCGGTGTCCATACCGTGACGCTGCCGGTGCTTTTGTCGCTCGTCGCTTTCATCGCTTTTAGTCTGTTGATCGGCAGGAAGGCTTATAATTATAATGTGCGTTGATGGGATAGGGGTTTTATGAAATCTCGTCCTGTGTTGCACCGGTGCTGGAGAGCTCTCAAAGATATGGAGCAAAACAGCGCGAGCCCTTGGCAGTTGGCACCGCGACGTCCTGTCGCGCCAACTGCATGACCCGCATCCTGCGGGCCCGAAAGCGAAGCTGTTTTGCGGAATATCGGTTATTAAAAATTATTAGTTCAACTTATCTAGTTCCATTTAGTTAATTACAAACTCAACCCACAAGTGATTTTTAGACGTTTACAGATGCCAAAAACAGGCGTAAAATGAATGCTTATATTCGGAAAGTGAAAGAAGGTCTTTGCAATTGACTCAGTGGAAAATTTACGGCATCCTGACAGCAGTGATGATTGTCTGGGGCTTTAACTTAGCCTCTGTTAAATACATGGTGGCATTTGTGGACCCGGTGACATTGACAGCATTCCGAATTTTATTGGCGGGATTGTCGGTGATCGGAATTCTGGCTGCCTTCAGAATGCTGCGTTGGCCGGCTAAAAGCGACTGGAAGTTCATCTTTCTCGGTTCGCTGCTCAATGTCGTCGCGCACCATTATTTCCTGTCGAATGGCCTGTCCTTGACCACCGGCTCGAATGCCGGATTGATCCTTGGTACAGGACCGATGTTGACGGCGGTATTGGTATCGCTCATTATGCGCAATTTCCCGTCCAAACTGCAATGGCTCGGGGTAGTGGTCGGCTTTGCAGGCGTCGCTGCTACAGTATTGGTGGGTAACGGCGCGGCCACAGGATTGAACGTCGGCGACATTTTCGTCTTCATCTCGATTCTTGCGCAGGTGTTGAGCTATATCGTCATCGCCAATGCCGCGCGCTCACTGGATCCGCGTCTATTGACGGGCTATATGTTCGTGGTGGGCGCAACTGTTCTATTCATCATTTCACTCATACAGGAGCCGGGAGAAATCCGGGCTTTCGCCACGGTGCCTACATCGTTCTGGATCGCTTTCCTGTTCTCGGCGATGCTGGGGACAGCGGTCGGCCATATGCTCTATAATTATTCGATCGGGCAGGCAGGACCGACAAAAGCCGCCATCTTCATGAACCTGAACACCTTATTTTCCCTTGTGGGTGCAAGCGTCATTTTGAATGAAAAGATCACACCCGGCCATATCTACGGCTTGGTGCTCATTGTCATCGGCGTGCTGTTCGGTTCCGGAGCAGCCGAAGATCTCTTGAAGAAACGAAAAAAGCGGCTCTCGCATTGAGCTGTTTTTTATTGCTTGAAAAGCCGATATAGTAATACAGAGCGGCTTCTATGCTTTTTTTTGCGGCCTCTTTTTATTTGCAGGGAAGTTCACTATAATAGAAGAAAGTTAGACAGCCAAGAACAATCAGAGGAGTGAAAAGCCATGGCCACATTATGGGGAACGCCAGAGAAATTAGAACAATTATTGTGTGAACTGGTCGGTTGGAAGAGCCTGACATTGACCGATGGAGAAGTGGAGTTTGCCTTTAAGTTGAAAGACAAACTGATGGAGCTTCCCTATTTTCAGGAACATCCGGAATATATCGGATTGGGTGAAGTGAACTGGGAGCGGCAAAATGTGACGGCTCTTTATAAACACCCGGAAGCGGTCGACACTGTTGTCCTGCTCAGCCACTTCGACACGGTTCACACAGGAGAATATGGAGATCTGGAACCTTTGGCATGCAGTCCCTATAAATTGGCGGAGGCCTTCAAGCTGATCCGTGATGAATTCGACGCGGACACGTTAAGCGACCTCGACTCAGGCGAATACCTCTTTGGACGCGGGACGATGGATATGAAAGCTGGCCTTGCCCTGCATATGGCATTGATTGAAAAAGCCTCCATCGAAGAATGGCCGATCAATCTGCTGCTGATGACGGTGCCGGACGAAGAAGTCAACTCAGCAGGGATGCGCTATGGCGTAGCCAAGCTGCTCGATCTCGAGCGCGAACATGGGCTTGAATTCATTCTGTTCCTTAACGGAGAACCCGTTTTTGCAATGAAACCTGGCGATACGGCTCATTATCTGTATACTGGCTCAATCGGGAAAATCATGCCATCGGCGTTGTTCTACGGCAAAGAGACCCATGTCGGCGAACCGCTGTCAGGCATCACATCAAGCTATATTTCGACCTATTTGACCCATCGGATGGAATGGAATCCAAGCTTCAAGGAAGTCGTCTACGGGGAGACGACGCCGCTGCCGGTCACTCTGATGCAGCGGGATATGAAGTTGTCCTATTCGGCACAGACTCCGTACCGCACGTCCGCCATGTACAATGTCTTCATGATGGAACGCAACGCGGAGGAAGTCTTCCAGATTTTTGAAAACGTCGCGAAAGAAGCGGCTGCCCATTGCGAACGCGATTACCGTGCCATGTGCGAACGCGAAAACATCGAACCGTTCGGCAGCATCAATGTCATGCGCTATGAAAAACTGATGGAATACGCGCTCAATAAATTCGGCCATGACTATATCACTGATCTGTTGCGCGACACGCTGATGCATCCGGAATGGGACGTCCGCGAAAAGTCCATGCATGTCACAGACATCCTGCTCATCAATTGCCAGGAGCTGACTCCTGCCATGGTCCTGATGTACGCACCGCCTTATTATCCGCCCGTCAATTCATCAGAAAACGAGCTGATCAAATTATGCGTCGAACAAGTCACAACCAATGCCAAAGAAAAGTTCAACCTGGACATCGAACAAGTCCATTATTTCAACGGCATCTCTGACCTGAGCTACGTCAATTACACGGACCAAAACGGCGGCTGGATCACCTATGAAAACAACACCCCCGTCTACGGCGATCCCTACAGCATCCCGTTCGAAGCCATGAAACAATTGACCGCTCCTGTTTTGAACGTTGGACCCTACGGCAAAGACGCCCACAAACGCACCGAGCGTCTGCACATCAAAAACACATTCGAAGAAATGCCCATCCTATTAGAAGAAATGATCCTATCCATACCCGTGAAAAGCCGCCATTGAGGTGGCTTTTTTTGGTTTGTGTTGTGTATAGGCTGAGGTAGCGAACAGGATACTTAGTTGGTTCAGTTCAAGGTCGGTTTTGTGGCTTTTCGCTTGCGAAAAGCGTGTCTGGGGTTGGGCATCTGAGTGTTTTGGGGGAGAGATAGTTTGGGATCCGGTGGATTTAGGTAGAGGTGGTGAATATTCAGGTAGGAGTGAAGTCGGTTGATGTATGGAGAGGGAGAGTTCATGTAGAGGGCGGGAAATGTGAGATAGACGGCATTGATTCATATAGAAGCTTGAAAACTTGAGGTAGGAGCGTAGTTTAGTGATATATGGAGATGAAAGATTCTTGTAAAAGTCCGAATACGTAAGATAGAAAGAAACACTGTATACAGAGAAGAAGAATTGTCAGGTAGAAAACTGAGACTTTCACGTAAAACTCGCAAATTATCACATAAACTTATACTCAAAAATCATTTTTGAAAGCTATAGTAGGTTCAAAAATTAGATTTGGATATAAATGGTAAATCCCTATTTTATCTGTTAAACTAATGAGAAAAAGGAGAGATTTTATGATCATTAAACATCGCGAAAAGCCGAAAAAAATTGCGGGGTATGAAGCTTTATTAAAAAGGCTGCCGCCGACTCATCCAAAACGGATGGCTGTGAAAAATAGTTTAAATAATGCCAACGCGGGCTACGGAGGGGAAGAACGCTTGGATGAAGCGCTGGAATTTTTTGACCCGCCTTATCCTCACCTGATTATCCAGGATTTTTCATTGGGAGAGTCGTTTAAAGTTCAAGTGGATACGGTGGTGCTCACCCAGAGCTGTGTGTTTTTACTGGAAATAAAAAATATCGCGGGAAAGCTTCAATTCAAGCAAAATCCGAGTGCGCTGCATTCGATATTGACAAATGGAGAGATTAAAAGCTATAAGAGTCCCATCACGCAAATGAATGAAACTGCTATACGCATGAACAAATTTTTGAAAACCCTCGGTTGTCCACTGTCGGTGGCGACTATTATTGTCATCGCGCATCCTTCGCAAATTGTTGAAGACGCGCCGCCTAATGCTCTTATTTTAGCTTCGGGCGAGCTCAATTTTCACTTATCGAAAATGAAATTGCTGAAACCGATTATTTCTATAGAAGAACTTCATCAGCTTGGGCAAAGTTTAGTGGATATTCATCGGGATTATCACCCTTTCCCTCTGGCTCCTAAATTTCAAATCGAACAGTCTGAAATCGAAGCTGGAGTCTTTTGTCCACGCTGCGTATTTGGAAAGATGGCAAGAACAAAGCGTATCTGGGAATGTGAAACGTGCCGACTGACCAGCCAAGATGCCCCTGTTGATGCGTTGCTGGACTGGTTCATGCTAATAAAACCTACAATCAATACAGCTGAATGCCTCGATTTTATCGGTCTAGAAAAACTCGATACAGCCAAGCGATTTCTGGTCCGAAACGGTTGCCAACCAATCGGCGGCCGGCGATACCGCGAATATACCCGTCCGTTGAAGGGAAAATAAACAAACTTTCACCGGAAATATAATAGAACTCTTGTAAAGTCATGTAGAGAACCGGATGCTTCATGTAGAGAACGCAATTGATCATGTAGAAAACAAAAATTTTCACGTAGGAATCAAGAAGTCATGTAAAGAGTTAGATACTTCATGTAGAGAACTCAACTATTCATGTAGCCGACAAAAAGCTTCACGTAGGAATCAGGAATTCATGTAGAGAGTTAGATACTTCATGTAGAGACCGCAATTGATCATGTAGAAAACAAAAATTTTCATGTAAGAATCAGAAAGTCATGTAAAGAGTCGAAAACTTCATGTAGAGACCTCAATTGTTCATGTAGAAAACAAAAAGCTTCACGTAGGAATCAGGAATTCATGTAGAGAGTTAGATACTTCATGTAGAGACCGCAATTGATCATGTAGAAAACAAAAATTTTCATGTAAGAATCAGAAAGTCATGTAAAGAGTCGAAAACTTCATGTAGAGAACTCAACTATTCATGTAGAAAACAAAAAGCTTCACGTAGGAATCAAGAAGTCATGTAAAGAGTTGGATACTTCATGTAGAGACCTCAATTGTTCATGTAGAAAACAAAAATTTTCACGTAGGAATCAAGAAGTCATGTAAAGAGTTAGATACTTCATGTAGAGATCGCAATTGATCATGTAGAAAACAAAAAGCTTCACGTAGGAATCAAGAAGTCATGTAAAGAGTTAGATACTTCATGTAGAGATCGCAATTGATCATGTAGAAAACAAAAATTTTCACGTAAGAATCAGAAAGCCATGTAGAGAGTTAGATACTTCATGTAGAGAACTCAACTATTCATGTAGAAAACAAAAAGCTTCACGTAGGAATCAAGAAGTCATGTAAAGAGTTAGATACTTCATGTAGAGATCGCAATTGATCATGTAGAAAACAAAAAGCTTCATCTTAAAACCCCACACCCAAACTATTTCTTCACAAATCCTCCCGTTCCTCGTGTACAATCAAACTATTAAAGTGAATTTCTCATACAAAGGAGACAACTGCATGGATATCGAACAGCAAATACGTGAATACTTCAATCATTTCCATACGCATCCTGAAGTCAGCTGGAAAGAGGTGGAGACCACCAAGAAACTGGCAGCGATCATGACTGAGCTGGGAGTTGAATATCATACGTTTCCGGATGTCACCGGGTTGATTGCTGAAATCGGCAACGGGCCGGAAGTGGTGGCGATTCGAGCGGATATTGACGCGCTTTGGCAGGAAGTGGACGGCAAACTCCAGGCCAATCATTCCTGCGGACACGATGCCAATATGGCGATGGTGCTTGGGGCACTTCTGCACTTGAAAGATGAAACCTTGACGAAGCGGGTCCGTTTTATTTTTCAGCCAGCGGAAGAACTCGGAAATGGTTCGCTGTCGATGATCGAGCGGGGAGCAATCGACGGGGTCTCACATTTATACGGCGTACATTTGCGGCCGATCGAGGAATTGCCGTTTGGCCAAGTGGCGCCTGCGCTTCATCATGGATCCGGCATCTTCTTGAGAGGGAAAATCACGGGCGTGGATGCACACGGCGCTCGTCCACATCAAGGCAAGAATGCCATCGATGTCCTTGCAGCGATTCATCAATTTGTGAAATCGATTTATTTTTCACCGTTTGAATCGTACTCGGCGAAACTCACGCATATCCAGACGGGCGGCGACAGTTTGAACATCATTCCGGGAAGCGCTCATTTTGCCATGGATGTCCGCTCCCAATCGAATGGGCTCATGAAAGAACTTCAGCAAAAAATCGCTGACGGTTTGGAGGCGATCGCTAAGCTGCACGATGTCGGGATTTCCTATGAGTGGACAGATTACACGCCAGCTGCGGAAGTTTCCGGAACAGCGATGCAGATTGCAGACGCTGCCATTCGGCAGACTTTGGGGGACGAAGCGACAGCACCACCGGTCCATACGACAGGTGCTGACGATTTTCATTTCTACACCATCAAAAAGCCGGAACTGCATGCAGCCATGATCGGCATCGGAGCGGATCTCACACCTGGGCTCCATCATCCGGATATGCGCTTTAACCATGAAGCCCTGGCGATTGGCGCACGAGTTCTGGCAAATATAGTAAGGCAATAAACGAACGTAAAACAAAAGTAGGAGTTTTTTTAAAAAAAGGATAGAAAAGGGGTGAAAAAGGGTATAGGTAAAAATATAGCGAAAAAACGTATTTGAGGGGTCTCAAATAGGAAGGAGGGCATATGAAAAAGCCGATTATTTCTGCACTTATGGTTTTATTATTTTTATTTTCGACATCACCGGTTCAAGCCCATCATTTCCCGGACTTATCTAAATACCATTTTGCCTATTACTCGATCCATAACTTATCCAAGGCTGGAATTTTAAACGGTTACAGCAATGGCAAATTTGGTCCTAATGATAATGTAACAAGAGCGCAGGCAGCCTTGATCCTCGCGAAAACGCTGAAACTGGATTTGGATACCGCATTCAAGCCGAAGTTCACGGATGTTCCAACCAACCACTATGCTTATAAGGAAATTGCGGCCTTAACTGAGAAAGGTGTATTCGCGGACGTCAAAAAGTTCAATCCGGCGAGTCCTTTGCCAAGATCGCAGATGGCAAAAATCATCATCGAAGGTTTCGATATTGTCGTAGACAATAACCATGAAATCAATTTCAAGGATGTCCCTTCAACTTATTGGGCACATTCCTATATCGTGACGATGGCCGAAGTCAATATTACAAGAGGCGTGACGACCTCTACTTTTCAGCCGGAGACATTGGTGACGCGTGCTCAGCTGGCAGCATTTATCGAACGTTCCATGCAATTTGCAGAACGGGTAAAAACAAAAACTGTCACATATGACAGTGGCAGTAAAATCTATTCGGGAGTAACTTCAGTAGCCTATGACACCATCGCCTTAGTCAACGAAAAAAGACAGGCGGCAGGTGTAGGAAAAGTTCTGGAAGATCCTGAACTGTCGAAAATTGCACAGTTGAAGGCGGAAGATATGGCTCGAAATAATTATTTTGACCATACCTCACCTACGTATGGGCTTCCATGGGAAATGGCTGTCGATTTAGGTTATCCGACAAACCAGGTAGGGGAAAACCTAGCGAGCGGGTATATAACCGCGGACGAAACAGTTATGGCCTGGATGGAATCCCCAGGACATAAAGACAACCTATTGTTGAAATCGTATACGGTGATCGGCGTTGGTTATATGGAAGATTCAGATGGATTTCCTTATTGGGTGCATATGTACGCCATTCGATAACCAAAGAAATGCATGTTTCCAAAGAATTTCCCGGGAAATAACTTAAAATACTAACAATTCTACTATAGGCCAAACACATGCTATCATTAAGTTGAGCCGATATCCGAGACCCTCTTTTACTAGAGGGTCTCATTTTTATATGGCTTGAACGGCCAATAGAGGTTGCGCTTACCTAAGCGGAAAATCGACCGCCTGCAACTGCACGTTTAGACTGGGCAGGCAGGATACCGGATACATAGGCGCTTTTTACCTATGTTCTGCCTTTTCTCAGTGGAATATCCCGCTGAGCGAAGCTTTTCTTTATATCCATTGAAAAGAACGTTTCTTTCCAATGGATACAGGGTATTGTAGATAAGTTTACTAAAAAGGGGAGAAATTGAATGGATGCTTTTTTAGATGGGGTTACGTGGTTCGTCGATAACGTCAACACGTTGCTCTGGACATACATATTAATTGCACTTTTGATGGGCCTTGGCCTGTACTTTACTATTCGCACCAAATTCGTCCAAGTTCGCTTGTTCGGCGAAATGTTCCGCGTCATCACGGAGAAGAAGGACGGCGATAGCGGCGTGTCCGCTTTCCAGGCCTTCACGATTTCAACCGCATCACGTGTCGGAACCGGCAATATCACAGGTGTCGCATTAGCAATTGCCATCGGTGGTCCGGGAGCGGTTTTCTGGATGTGGATGGTGGCTATCATCGGGATGGCTACCGCTTTCATTGAAAGTACATTGGCGCAGGTCTATAAAGTCCGTGACGGCGAGCAATTCCGAGGCGGCCCGGCATACTACATGGAAAAAGCGCTCGGCAACCGTAAACTTGGTATTGTCTTCGCGATTCTATTGACACTGGCGTTCGGGTTTATCTTCAACTCTGTCCAATCAAATACCATTGCGCAGTCATTTGAAGATGTTTTCAATATTCCTGATTGGTCAGTTGGTTTGGGACTTGTGCTCTTGACGGCTGTGATCATATTCGGCGGCGTTAAGCGGATTGCACGCGTTACACAAGTGGTTGTGCCGATCATGGCAACAATTTACATATTCGTCGCATTGTATATCGTAATCATGAACTTCACTGAAATTCCTGCAGTATTCACTTTGATCATCCAAAGTGCATTTGGCTTGGAGGAAGCGGTAGGCGGCGGTATCGGTGCTGCCATTATGCAGGGCGTACGCCGTGGCTTATTCTCCAACGAAGCCGGTATGGGTTCTGTACCGAACGCAGCAGCTTCCGCCAACGTTTCGCATCCAGCGAAGCAGGGGCTTGTGCAAAGTTTGGGCGTTTTCTTTGACACCATTGTCATCTGTTCGGCAACTGCTTTCATCATTATCCTGGCAGACCTGTATTCAAACGGCGAACAGGAAGGGATCCTGCTGACGCAGGCATCATTGAATGTCCATCTGGGCAGCTGGGCGCCTTACTTCCTGGCGATTGCCATCCTGTTCTTTGCGTTCAGTTCGATCATCGGTAACTATTACTACGGTGAAACGAACATCGAATTCATCAATGCCCACAGCGGTTGGCTGACTGCTTACCGTTTCGGCGTATTGGCGATGGTGATGTTCGGTGCATTGGCACAAGTTCAATTGGTCTGGAACATGGCCGATCTGTTCATGGGCTTCATGGCTGTACTCAACCTCGTAGTCATCGCCTTGCTCGGCAAAATCGCCTTCAAGGTGCTGGATGATTACACAGGCCAGCGCAAAGCCGGAAAGAATCCGGAGTTCTTTGCAAAAAATATCCCTGGCCTGAAGAACACTGAATGCTGGGGCGACGAAGAAAGCCGCCACGAATAAGGTATCCACCCCCTTTTGCTTATCGGCAAAAGGGGTTTTTTTATGTAAATTTCTTGAGTCGCATCAATTTCCAAAAAAATGAAGGCTCTATTCTCCAAGAGTATTACTTCATAAGTTAGAGAAGATGAGAATGATTAAGCTTGAGAGTTATTTCTTTCATTCAATAGGAAAAAAATAGATGAACTATTCAGCACAGAAATACATTGTAAGAATAATGCGTTTTTTGTGTAAATTGTATGGAAGGACCAGGTTTAATTTGGTAAAGTAAAGGAGCAATGAGAAACATAATCCTTAAGGAGGAAAGAGCACATGACAAATGTCCTGCAAAACAAGAAATTCATCGCTTCGGCAATCGCTGTAACTATGGTGGCTTCCGCGGTTTCAACCGTATCTGCTGATGCGGCGAAATTTGAAGATGTTTCCGACCGTTACGTGAAAGCGGTTAATTTTTTGGTTGAAAACGGCATTACGAATGGTATTTCTGAAACACATTACGGTACGGCTGACAACATTAAAAGACAGGATGCAGCTGTGATGATTGCCCGCGCAATAGGATTCAATTCAAGCCAGGATTTTAAAGATTCAGGATTCACTGATGTTCCGGCTTCCGCTAAATGGGCTGTAGATGCTTTGGTACAGGCTGGAATTGTCCACGGCAAGACGGAGAAACGTTTCGGTGCAACTGATTTACTGACACGGAACGAACTTTCCAAGCTTTTGGCAAGTGCGGCCAAATATGATATAGACGACAAAGTGACAAAAACACAGTTTACAGATGTGAATGCGAAATTCGCAAAATATGTAGACGCGTTGCTTAAAAATGGCATTACAGTCGGGAAGACGGAAACACAATTTGGTGCCGAACAAAACCTGACACGTGGAGAAATGGCCTTATTCATTTTCCGTGCTAAAGACGATTTGAAGAATGAGTTGTTCTCGATGTCATTGATGCATACAAATGATACGCATGCGCGCCTGGATTCAGCTCCTAAAAGAGTGACGGCAGTAAAAGAGTTCCGTGAAAAAAATCCGGATGCTTTATTGCTGGATGCAGGTGATGTATTCTCGGGAACATTGTATTTCAACGAATTTACTGGAGAACCAGACGTGAAAATGATGAATTTGATGAAGTACGATGCGATGACCTTCGGAAATCACGAATTTGATCTGGGTTCTTCTGAAGAAGGGCATCAGGCGCTGAAAGAATTTGTCGAAGCGGCAGAATTCCCGTTTGTAGCTGCAAACGTTGATTTCTCAAACGATCCGCTATTTGACGGGTTGTTCCAGGCGAAGATTCCGGCAGAGGCTGCCTCAGGCAATATCTACTCAGGAATCGTGAAGGAAATCGACGGCGAGAAAGTCGGGATTTTCGGACTTACGACGAAGGATACTGCAGACATTTCCAGTCCTGGAGAAATCACGTTCTCTGATTATATTGCAGAAGCGAAGCAAATGGTCGCTGAATTTGAAGGAATGGGAATCGATAAAGTCATAGCTCTTACCCATATCGGCTTTGATGATAATGCTGCAATCGATAATGACCAGGAATTGGCGAAAGCGGTTGAAGGCATCGACGTTATCGTGGGTGGCCACACGCATACAGAACTTTCTGATCCAGTTTTGGTAAATGAATTTGACGCACCGACCATCATTGTCCAAACAGGACAGTATGGCGATAACCTGGGAACATTGAATGTGGAATTCGATGACCAAGGGGAAGTCTATGCATACGCGGGTGAGCTGGTCGAAATTGATGCGCAAGCCGAAGATGCAGAAGCTGTAGAAATTCTTGAGCCTTATGCAACAAGAGTGAAGGAAATTGAAGAAGAAGAGACGACAGCTGTTGCTGTGGAGCCGCTTTTAAATCCGCGTACAGGTGATACAGGCAATACAACTGGAGTGAGTGTTCGTAAAAATGAAACGCCATTAGGCAATATCATCACAGATGGCATGCTTGCAAAAGCAAGAGACTATAGCCCGGAAACAGTGATGGCTTTCCAAAATGGCGGCGGAATCCGTTCAGCTATTGATGCGGGACCAATCACAGTGGGAGAAATCATTGCTGTCTTGCCATTCGGCAACACATTGGCGACTATGGACTTGACTGGTACTGAAATCAAACAGGCATTTGAAATCAGTGTCGGCCAATATCCAAACGAAAATGGTGGTTTCCTGCACGTCGCTGGAGCTGAAATTCAATTTGACGCCACAAAACCTGCAGGCTCGCGAATTGTCTCCATTACATTTGTAGATGAAGCTGGAACTGAAACACCTCTAGTAGAATCAGAGACATATAAAGTGGCAACAAATGCCTTTACCGCTAAAGGCGGAGACGGTTATGATGTTCTGGCTCAGGCATACGCTGAAGGCCGTGCCATTGATTTGGGAATTTCGGATTGGATCAATTTCCAGGAAGAACTGGAGCGGATCGGCCAAGTGACACCAGAAGTTGAAGGGCGCATCGTTGAAGTGAACACCCCTCAATAACTTCACAGCTCCATAAAATTAAAAAAGCTCCGCCCTCAAAAGAGGGCGGAGCTTTTTTGCGTGGGTCTTTGTGTGGAGAAAGAAAACGTGGATTCTTATAGAACAAGCTCTTATTGCTGTAGAGATGGGGTGTTTAGCAGGGTGCGTTTTTCCTTAAAATATAAGCGAAATACCTAGTTTTTACATTAATTTGTAAAGAAAAAATCTATGAAAAAATATTAACAAAATCTAAAACACTAACGTATAGTGAAGAAAAAACGAAAGACTTTATACTCACTTATGAAGAGAAATCTGATTCTAAATAATCACAAATAGGTTAAAAGTTACATAGAATTTCCTGAAGGTATGGTTTAAAGTATGGATTAACAATAATATTTAGGAGGCAAATAAGTTTGAAAAAGTGGATAATTTTACTATGTATAGCATTGATTTCTTCGGTGATAGTTCCTATGAGCCATGTGAGTGCAAATACCAATTTTAAGGATGTCGGTGCCAGTCACCGAGCCGCAGCGGAAATTTCTTATCTAGTAAACAAGAATATCATCAATGGGGTTACGCCCACCGAGTTTGTTCCTGATAGAGAAGTGACAAGAGGAGAAGCTGCTGCAATGCTGGGCAGATCATTGGGGTTGAATGGTCAAAAACGCGCAACCAGCTTCAAAGATGTTGCAGCTGGAAATATGGCTTCAGGCTATATAGTAGAACTTGTCAATAAGAAAGTCATCAGCGGATACGGAGACGGTACGTTCCGCCCTAACGCAAAACTAGATCGTGGCGAAATGGCCATTTTGATCAACCGTGCTTATACCTTAGGGGGGACGAATTCTTCAGACTCTGCTAAAATCCTGATGGATAAAGGTATTGCACAAGGGATGGCAGATGGAAGCTTCGGAGGAAATGTAACGATTATCCGTTCTGATTTCGCCGTATTCCTGGCAAGAACCATCAATGCTGATTTCCGTGTCAAAACCGGCGATACGTCCATTTTTAAAACAACACAATATGTAAGCGTAGGTTCAAGTACATTGAACATCCGCTCAAAACCGCAAGTCGTCAATTCGCCTTCTAACGTCATCGGCAAGCTTAGCCACGGCCAAATGGTCAGTGTTGCAAGCTACACGGGCAACTGGGCATACATTAAAGCCGGAAACTTGATCGGCTATGTCGATAAATCCTATTTGAAATCTGCAAAACCGGCGGCAGTACTGCCAGCTCCACCTCCAGCTGCCGGAAAAGATCTTACAATCATCATTGATCCAGGGCATGGCGGAACGGATCCCGGAGCCAGTGGTTTTGGGTTCCTTGAAAAAAATGTCGCCTTGAATGTCAGTAACCACATGAAATCTTATTTTGATAAAACGCCGATTCAAGTCGTAATGACGCGTACTGGAGACACATATCCCAGCTTGACGCAACGTGCGGAATTTGCGAAAAAATATGGCGGTGACATGTTTGTCAGCATCCATACAAATGCTTTCAATAATTCAGTGAATGGACAAGAGTCATTCTATTATGGTTCAACTTCTGCAACAAACCCTTATGTAACTCAATCAAAAGTGTTATCCATCTATATGCAAGCACGCATGCAGGAAGCTTGGCCACTTGTTAATCGTGGAGTGAAACAAGGAAACCTGGCAGTTCTTCGCCAAAACACTGTACCTGCAACGCTTATTGAAATGGGCTTTATCGACAGTGATGTCGATATTAAGTACATCCGTTCTGATGCGCATCGCAAGAATATGGGAAGAGCCCTTTACCTGGCAAGTCTTGACTTCTACTATCATTACCACGGCCGCACTGATTTGGGCCAGTATTACAGCATAGCCGGTTCTTCGCCAAGTAAACGACTGCATTAATCGTCCAGATCCATCCGTGCAGCTCGATCTTTCTTTGCCAAAAACTCCACTGCCCAATGCGGCGCGGTGGAGTTTTTGTTTTCAAAGTAAAACAAAACCTGAACAGAAAAAAGGTATTTCAAAAAATTTACTGCAAAATAATTAGTAAGATGGAGTTCTAAAGGAACTTATATATCCTCTTTTTGGTATAAATAAACAAAAAAATGAAACTTGTTACACAAATGTAATGCAAATGTAACAATAACTGTTAGAATTGTCTGCTAGAATCAAAAATAGATTAAGAAGACAAAAAAATTGATTCAGTGCCTGATCAGCATTTTGGGTCCAAAAAACAATAAGAGGTGACAAATTGAAGAATCGCATATTGCTCATAATGATGATGGTACTATTATTCTCAGTAATCAGTCCTTTTACAGCCACTGAAACTAAGGCCGCAGCACCAGATGACATTGCCAGTTATGCTCTTAAATTTAAAGGCACACCTTACAAATTTGGTGGAACCACTACAGCAGGATTTGATTGTTCAGGCTATATCCTACACGTATTTAAGAACTTCGATATTTCATTGCCAAGAACGTCAGCCGAACAATTCAATGTCGGGACCAGCGTTTCGAAAAGCAATCTTCAAAAAGGTGATTTAGTATTCTTTGCCAATACATATAAGCCAGGAATTTCCCATACAGGAATTTACTTGGGGGACGGCGATGTGATTTCAGCGGAAAGTAAAGGTGTGGCAATTTCAAACATCAACACCAATCCTTACTGGGGCCCGAAATACGCAGGAGCTAAACGGTTAAGCGGAGTGAAAAGTGTTACTGCACCAATTCAAGCTTCATTGCCTCCAGTCACAAACGGCAACTTTGTAGATGTGGCTTCATCACATCCAGCATATGAAGCGATTAAATCTTTGAATGTTTCAGGAATCATCAATGGTTTCGAAAAACAGGATTTCCGTCCAAACGAATCCATCACTCGCGGACAAGCGGCTGCAATGGTCAACCGCGTACTGGAGCTGCAACCATCAGGTGCTGTCAACTTCAGTGATGTATCCACATCACACCGATTCGCTAAAGACATAGCGGCGATGAATGAATCCGGTATTATTCTCGGATACACAAACGGTGCATACGGAGTAGACGATACATTAACAAAAACACAATTAGCTGTCATTCTCGAGCGGGCATTTAAAATGTCTGAGTCGACTCAAGCGCAAGCTAAAACTTCATCTGTTAAATACCTGGATATTCCATCAACATTCTGGGCGCACAAGCACATCGTTACGTTAAAGGCGATTGATCAGACAACAGTCTTCCAAACATCAAGATATTACGAAACGAAAAATGCAAATCGTTCAGAATTTGCAGCAGCTTTATACAGCTCCATGATGGTTAAATAAACATCAAGAAGAACGGGGCCTTCCAATAGCATATGGAAGGTTCTTTTTTGTATGTATTTATAGGTATAAAGTCGTGGTTTAAAAGTCTAATTTTAAATCAAGTGAAATGGAATTAGGCACAAGGAGCTTATTTTAAAGTATTCCCATATTTACCTTCTTTAAAACATATTTTTACTATAAACTATATATAAAAGAGTATTTTATTGGTAACTAATGAACTTTTAGGCTGATAGAGAGAAGAAAGAATACCTATATTGCACAAGCCAATCATTCAGAACTTACAGGGGGCCCACATGAAGACAATCAATCGGTTAGCAGTTATCATTTTATTAATTTCCGGAGTTTTTGGTTTTGCAACAACCAGCCAGGCGACCGACATCGTACCCGGCAGCGCGTTGGAAAAAGAAATGAAAGAAATGGTGGAAAGAGGGATTTTATCGGGTTACAAGGATGGCTCGTATAAACCCACAGCCAGTGTGACACGCGAGCAATTCGCTGCATTCATCAACCGTGCATTGAATCTGCCAGCGGGTATCCATCCGTTTAAGGATGTACCAAAAAACTCCAGCCTTTCAAATGAAATCGGTGCTGCATACAGTGCCGGACTAATGGTCGGAGTTACAGAAAGCACATTCCGTCCGACTGCCAATATCACACGTGAGCAAATGGCCCAAACGTTGAAAAATGTGTTGGCGTACCAAGAGATGGAATTAGTGGAAGAGCGCATCGAGTTTTCGGATGCTGATGACTTTGTTTCTTCTGGTGGAATTCGTGCCGTATTCAATATTGTCCATTACGGCATTACGGAAGGGATTCCGGATGGCAAGGGTGGATTGAAATACGGACCGAAAGACATCGCCAGCCGTGAACAGGCAGCGGCTTTCATCTATCGCTTCCTTCTGGCTCATGAAGAAGCCAGTGCACCACCGATCCTCCCGGATGTACCGAATGACGGATCGGCGTATTACCTTGGCTATGTCGACAATGGCGTATTGGTGAAACAGCAATACGGCCACAAGGAGTATCAGTTGGCTGCAGAATCATTCAAGAATGTACCGACTGCCCAAGCGATCTTTAAAGGGGATGAAATTATCCGGATCAAGAGCGGACTCGCTTATGGAAATCGTGTCTCAGGAAGTGGCGTTAAAGAAGTAACGACCATCTATTATGATTCCCAGTTCACCAAACAAGCCACATACATCGAGCATGGCAGAGAGCTCCGCTATATCGATGCCAATGCGGAATTCGTCAAAGTACAAGTGGGCGGAACAATCGGCTTTGCGAAACACAGCGAAGTGGATTTTGTCCCTGCTGAATTGATCACTAGCCGTGATTATTACTTGAAAAATCAGTGGGGCACTTTAGAGCATCATCAATACAATTACGTCACAAAATCCCGTGCCAGCCACTCGATCGGGCCTGCACCGTCAGAAATGGTGGCGGGAGTGAAATACTATAGTAAAGATGGCGTCCATTTCGCAAACGAAGCGGGAGTCACCCAGTTTGTCCATTACCCTTATTTCCAGTATCAATCGGTCCGCACCAAAACGAATTACACGGCTGCACAACTGGATCAATTCGTCATGAACAGATTAAAAGGGGTGACCACCTCATCCGGGACATACAAAGATGCTGTAACGAGATCAAAACTGATCGGCAAAGGCAAATACTTCATCGAAATGCAGAACAAGTATAATATCAATGCCCTGTTCATGTTAGCGGCGGCAATGCACGAAAGTGCTTATGGCATGAGCGCCAATGCACAAACCAAAAATAACCTTTTTGGAATCCGTGTCTTTGATGGATCGCCTCACGAAGGCACCGTCTATTCGCAGCCTGAAGGCAGCATTGATGCTTTCGCCCGTGAATACATGAACCGCAATTATGCGAATCCACTTGGCGGATACGCAAATGGCGCTAGTCCAGGCAACAAGACCACTGGATTCAACGTCAGCTATGCATCAGATCCGACATGGGGCGCTAAAGTAGCCGGGCACATGTTCCGCGCTGACTTGGAGTTAGGCAAAAAAGACATCGGCCAGCATAAATTGGGAATCACCAATACCGCTTCCACCAATGTCAGAAACGCACCAAACGGCCCAACCGTGCTGTATCAATTCAAACGCTCGGAACTTGGCGTCAACAACGCCTTCGGTTACCCGATCGTCATCCTAGGCTCTCAACAAGCAAGCGACGGCTACATCTGGTACCAGGTCATCTCCGACTTGAACCCGGACACCGACACCAATAACGGCGTAGGCTGGATCCGTTCAGATCTGGTTGATGAAATCAATTAATAACCAATAGCAAGAAAACAAAAGACGTTTCGGGGCTTATCCGAAGCGTCTTTTTTTAGTTTGTTTAGATATAGAAGGGGTGAAGAAATCGCTTCAGACGGGGGCTTTCCTGCGGGCTAAGTTAGTAACTTGTGTTTCTATCTTCAAATTTCGAGTTCTTAACTTAACAAGTGATGCGGCTACCTGAACTTTTCAAATCCCTACCTGAAATTTCTCGATTTCTACCTGCATCCACAGTTTTCTCAAAGTTCAACTACCCGATTGGAAGCGGTTCGCAGGCGAACCGCCACAGATCAAACACGGCACGTTTTTCCTGAATATTGCTCTCAGAAATGAGGTGAACTCTATTTGAGTGAAGCATCCATACACGTGATATAAATCCGAAGAGAATTTACACAAAGAAAAAGAAGGGCTCACGTAGAAACGTGAACCCTTCTGCTTAAAACTTTAATTACTTTATATAGAAGCATTTCATGATTATCAAGCGAAGGCGCGTGCCCCACCGCTGCCGAGCGTTTCCAGAACCCCACTCCACCTACGACTAAACAAAAAAGTAGATTGCTGCATATGAAGAAGCACCCAGCGCCGGCGCGTCACAGGAGGGGACGGAGCGATAAGACTGGCAAGCAGAGCGCTGCCTGGCTTATTGCGGGAGTCCTCTCCCGAGCGTCCGAAGCGGCTGATAGAACCCACAAAAAAACCCGCCACTCACAGAATCATTCAGATCTATTCCATTCACCAAGCGAAGGCGCGTGCCCCACCGCTGCCGAGCGTTTCCAGAACCCACTCAACCTAGCACCTACAAAAAAGGAAGCTGGCTGAGTATCCCGCAAAACCAAGCGCCGGCGCGTCACAGGAGGGGACGGAGCGATAAGACTGGCAAGCGAAGCGCTAGCCCGGCTTATCGCGGGAGTCCCCTCCCGAGCGTCCGAAGCGGCTGATAGAACCCACAAAAAATACCACCACTCACAGAATCATTCAGATCTATTCCATTCACCAAGCGAAGGCGCGTGCACCACCGCTGCCGAGCGTCTCCAGAACTCCACTCCACCTACCACCAAACAAAAAGTAAGTTGCTACGTATGAAAAAACACCAAGCGCCGGCGCGTCACAGGAGGGGACGGAGCGATAAGACTGGCAAGCGGAGCGATGCCCGGCTTATGGCGGGAGTCCCCTCCCGAGCGTCCGAAGCGGCTGATAGAACCCACAAAAATACCACCACTCACAGATTCACTCAGATCTATTCCACTCACCAAGCGAAGGCGCGTGCCCCACCGCTGCCGAGCGTTTCCAGAACCACTCACTCAAATCCCACCTACAAGTAGTAGGTTCGCTGCGTATTAAGAAACACCCAGCACCGGCGCGTCACAGGAGGGGACGGAGCGATAAGACTGGCAAGCACAGCGCTGCCCGGCTTATCGCGGGAGTCCCCTCCCGAGCGTCCGAAGCGACTGATAGAACCCGCAAAAAATACCACCACTCACTAAAACAACCATAAAACCTACTCCATCAAACTAGTAACCTTCTCGATCAGCTCAATATCTTCATTCTCCAAATACCCAAGCTTCGACTCGATCATTTCATCAAAATAAACATTCCGTTCCATGCCAAGCTCCTCCAGCAGCAACTGCGTCTCCAGCAGATCCAACAACGTCAGCTGAGGATAATCGTCACCGCTGAATGTCCCATCAGGGCGCGCCTGGTACCACAAGTCTCCAGTTTCCCGGATCCAGCCGCCTTCTTCCTGATTAAACTCTTCAATGCCCACAGTCACTTGCTCAGCTGCCTCCAGATACTCACTATCCCCAGTATCGCCGTAAGCCTGAAGCAAAATCTTCAGCCCGCCAAGCTCATGGTTCAAAGAAGCGTGGGTCAGCGGCGTATCGTCATCTTCATCGAAATAATCAACGATCAAATAACCGTTAGCTGTTGGAAGGATTTGATCCGCTTCTACCTGGCTCAATAAATAATCAGCATAAGTTTCCACAGCCAGCCCGTCCTGTTCGATTTCGTCATCATAAAGCCGGGCAGTTTCATCCAGGTAAAAAGCGACATATTCGTTATAACGTGTATCGACATAAGGTGCAGTCACTTCATAAGCGTTTTTCAGCCAGGTGCTGGTGTATTCGGTAGGCCAACGGGAACCGTCAAACTCAGCCAGGTAATACAGCAGGTTGACGCGTGAATTCAAAATCATCGTTTCGTGAAAAGTGGAAGGATCTTTCTCGTTCCAGCGCATAGCCTCGTCATCTTCAAAGCGGCCGATGGCACGGCCATACCCCATTTTCGTGCTGGGTTCGATCGAGAAAGGCAGCTTCGTATATGGGCCGTCCGTCGTCAACCAATTCAATTGGACGGTTTGATTGTGCAGGGAATGATCGATCCATTCTTCTTCCGATTCCGTTGAAGAAAACAGCGGGCTTTCCGAAATCATCGCCCATGATTCGGCAAGGTGGACCGGGCGCAGCCAAAACTCCTTTACAATAGAGTTTTCTGTAACCTCCAGGTCGGTCACTTCCTTGGAAAGTTCCCGGAGGTGGCTGCTTGTGCCATCCTCATAGTTAGCTTGCATTTTCTTTGAAAGGTAGACATTGCTTTGAAGAAGCTCAACATCTGCGCCTTTCAAGGTGCCGAATGGATTGACCGTGGCGTCGACGCCGAATACGTCGTGGTACTCGTGCTCCACCACAGTCGGATTCCAGCTGGTGAATTCGTGGTCTTCTAGCCCGGCCATGGTCACAGTAGCAGGGAAGAACAGCCAGCTGCTATTTTCCAATCGTTCGAAAAGGAATTTAGAGCCATTGCCCAAAGTCCGTTCGGTTATTTCAATAAAGCCGATTTCCAAACCGAATAATTCGATGTCAGCACGCTGGCTGACGTCCTGGGTGTTTTCCAGGGTCCGTTCGGTTTGCTCAGGAGCAGTGACGGTGAATAATGCCGGCAATTCGACGAACACATCAAATTCGTCGCCCTGGTAGATCATATAGTCTTCTTTAATAAAAATAAAAGCGGTAAACAGCAGCAGAGCGGCCAGCAAGAAAATGCCGACTCCCCAAATGACTTTCTTTAACACATCATCACCCTTTCTTTTTGCGTTTGATCAATCCGATAAAGCGCCGGAATCCGGCTGGGTGCATAAATCGCAGCAATACACCGTAAACAATAATTCCAACTGGGACAAGTACGGCAAGTTGGACAAGTGCGGGCCATTCCGTAGCTGAAAAGGCCGTTTTCACTCCCCAAACCGCAAATCCCATCGCGGCAGCAGGAATGATGACGCGAACTGCCATCGATAAAAAGCGTTTGAATTCCTGCATGCCCAAATCCTTGTAAACCACAATCATCGATAAGGTGAAATAGTAGACGGAAACGACAGATGCAGCAAAGGCTAAAGCCAAGTAGCCGTAATCATCCACCAGGAACCAGTTCAACAGGAAGTTCAGCGCGATGGTCGTGACAGAGATGCGGAAAACGATAGCTGTTTTTCCGCGGGCGTACATCGATTTCGACAGCATCAGCTGCATACCTTGGAAAATGACGATCGGCAAGTAGAACAGCAAGGCCATATAAGTATAATCTGCATCCTGGGCGGTAAAAGCGCCGCCTTCATAGATGAAGGAAATGATGGCATCTCCAACGACCAGCAAGCCGACGGAAATCGGAACGAGCGTCACGAACGAAATCTCCATGCCCAAAAACAAGGTATCCTTGAATTTCGCTTGATCCGTTGCCTGTTCCGACATCAATGTGAAGATAATCGCAGCTAAAGTAGCGGCATAGATGGCGTTGGGAATGCTGATGATCAGTGAAGCATTATTCAAATAAGTGACAGCGGCTTCGATGGTTCCCGTTGCAAAAGCCTTGTTGACGAATAAATTCACTTGCCCCACCACAGAGTTCAGGAGGGAAGGGATGATCAGGATGACAAAGGCTTTCCGGAAATCAGATTCCATCTTCAATGTCGGTTCCCATTTGTAGTTTGATTTCACTAGATAATACAGTTGGATAATTGCACCGATAATGGTCCCCACGACAAACCCGTAGGCAAGTGCATAGATGCCCCAAATATCGCTGAACAGCAGAGCGAACACAGCGGACATGAACGTCGCGAGCAATTTGGAAACAAGTGTAGGCACGAAAACGCGGCGTGATTGCAGATAGGATTCCAGCAGCCCCGCAAGTGCGATAAAGGTCATGAAGATGAAGAAAACCTCTGTCATCTCGATGGCGATCACTTCAGTTGCCGGCAGCATATCGCCGTAGATGAACGGCACATACCAGCTTGCGGTGGACCATCCTACGACCGAAACACCGATGAACAGCAGCATCGTCCAATTTAAAAGGGCATTGGCGTTGCGGTCGGTGAGGTCCATCTTGTTCTGGCGTCTCTTGATATAGAGTGGCAGGAAGACATTATTGAAGCCGGTGGCGATCATAGCCACCACTAGGGTGATAAAAGAAAAAGCCAGGAAATAACCGTCTGTTTCAGCGGAAGCCCCAAATTCACGGGCGACAATCGATTCGCGCAGCAAACCCGATAACTTTAGTAAGAGGGCCAGACCCGTGGTCCAGATGGCTGCTTTTTTAAGACTGGACATGAATTCACTTCTTTCTCAACAAAAAGCGGCTGGCTCAAAATAGAGAGCCGGCCACTTTTTCTTTGGATACTCAGTTTTTTGTCAGCGCTTCTTGGTAAATCTTTTCGTATTTTTCGGCAGCTGCAAAATGTGAATACTGCTCGATGATTTTTGTGCGTGCCGCTTTGGCCAGCTTTGCACCTTCTTCAGGGTTTGCCAATAAACGGATCATGGCATCTGACAGCTGTTCGACATTTTTTTCTTCAACCAGCAGGCCGTCTATGTTGTGGTCGACGATTTCCTTCAGTCCGCCTACTGCACAAGCAATCAGCGGAATGCCTGATCCCATAGCTTCCAGAGCGGAAATGGATGTCGCTTCTTCAACGCCGGCAGAATAGATGGAAGGAACAAGTGCAATGTCGCTTAATGCGTAATACTGGATCATGTCCTTGTGATCCACGGCTCCAAGCATAGTGACATTCTTGTCGATGCCCAGCTCTTTTGCTTTTGCCTTCATCTGATCCATCATTTCACCGGTTCCCGCAAAGACCAGTCGGGCATTCGGGTATTTCTCCAGTACAGGAGGGAAAGACAGAATCGGATAGATGACGCCGTTTTTCTTCGTCAATCGACGGGGGATGAAGAAGATCAATTCGTCTTGTGCGATGCCGTATTTATTGCGGAATTCTTCGCGGCGCTCGAGTTCCGGTTTGAAATCTTCCACATCGATGAAGTTTTTGATCATCGACGCTTCGACGCCGGCTTCGCGCTTGATGTATTCTTTGATACGCGTATCGACTGTAATGACGGCGCGCGTTTTTTTGTACATGCTGTTTTCCACATCCAGCAGTTTCTGTGCATGCTTGCTGCCTTCAGCTACGGAGCCTTTTGAAATGCCTTCGTAAGTCAAATAGCCGTGGGTCGTCGTGACTGTCGGCAAACCGACATTAAGAGAAGCGCGTGTCGCGAATACATCCTGGCCATTGATGATGTCGAAGGATTTATATTTGTCGTCCTTCAAAATCTGTTCCAGGAATTCCTGTCGGCGATTCAAGGTCCAGACATAGCCGGCTCCAAGCGAAGCTTTATTTAATAGGAAAGAAGGGCCGCGGGCTATAAAGTCACGGCGCCATTTCGGCACGTCGGAAAAAGAAAGGGTTTCGACCGTGTGCCCTAGGTTTTCAAGGCCCGTCTTCAACGTTGTCATATGTGTAGAAAGTCCACCGAGATGGGGATAATCGTAAGTTGTCGCCAATAGAATTTTCATTTTACAGTTCCTTCCTGAAAAGCTTATTTCACAAAATTTTCCTGCAGCAATTCGATGTTGCGCATCGCTTCAGCGTGAAGCTTGGCTACGTTCGGTTCCATGACCTGCTGCGCTTGTGCTTTGTTGTCCAATAGGTATAACGCATTGTCCAATAGTTTAGTTTCATCGATCTCCCCTAATCGGAAAGAATAATCCCACATGCCCGAACGTTTCAGGAAGCTTTCCACTTTCTTGTCATAGCTGAACCCGAGATGCGGCACATTCGACAAGGCCGAGAAAATCAGCGCGTGAAGACGCAAGCCAACTGTCAATTCTGCATGGCGAATGAAATTCAAGAACTCGTTCGGCGTGAAATCAGAACCCAGCAAATGGGTTTTGTCTGCATGCTTCATCTTGGACATGACGTCTTTTGAAGCAGGAACGTCATATTTTCCTTCCATTGGAACGAAGACAGGGGTAACGCCGCGCTGTTCGATCAATTGATCCAGCAGATGAGCGGTCTTTTCAATATAATCCGGATGGCTGAACCATGGACGGACCGTAACGGCGACAATCTTCTCGTCCCCAGTCAACGGCAGGGATTCATAAGCGCGATCTTCTTCGTCCGCTTTAAAAGCGAAAACGATGTCCGCGGTCACGACTGTTTCTGGACGGGTTACGCCGAGTTTCTTCAAGTAATCTTTCGAGTACTGATCGCGTACGGTGATGAAATCTGCGCGGTTCGCAAACAGCTTCATGAGGATCTTGCCCCATGTCGATGTTACAGGGCCGATTCCCTGGGAAAAGAACATCACTTTTGTGCCGCACATTTTAGCCAGCATGACAATCAGTAAATAATAAGGAAGGGGACCGAATAAGAATTTTGTTGGGTATGTATCCTGCAGCAAGCCGCCGCCTCCGGAAATCATCAAATCCGCATCCCGCAAAGCTTTCACTTTTTCTTTGTTTTCACGTCTCCATGCCCGGTACACCGATTTGACACCATATTCTTTCGCTGTCTGGTCGGGCGATAAAGAAAATACAGTAATATCTGGGTCGGTCAATTCTGCTCTCAAATTATCAATAATCGCTTTCAGGATGGCTTCATCGCCTGTATTGCCCAATCCATAAAAGCCGGATAGTACTATTTTCACACTGTTTCCTCCTCAAACTAAAGCTCGCAAGCCTTGTCCTTGCTAAATTCTATCACTTGTTAAACAGCCTATGCAACTACTGTTGGAATCTGCTATACTAATAAAATTGAAAGCTAGTGAATAGAGGGTTCGAATGATGAAAGAAAGCTATTTAGGGGTGAATGTTTCACCTCTCTCATATGAAGGTATAATAGAAGATTTAAGAAAAAGAATTTCGAATGGCGACCAGTCCACCATCATAGCGGTGAATCCGGAAAAAGTCATCGCCGCTGAACGTGATCCGAAAGTCAAAGAGCTGATCAACTCATCGACGTACCAGATCGCTGACGGCATCGGAATCCTGCTCGCTGCAAAAATAAAAGGCGGTCAGATCACTTCACGCGTTACAGGTGTGGACATGATGGCGAAGCTTTTGGAATTTGCCACAGAGGAAGGACACCCTGTGTATTTTTACGGTGCAAAAGAAGAAGTCGTCACAAAAGCAATCAGCAGCATCCAGCAGACCCATCCGAAAATTATCATTGCGGGCTATACCAACGGCTATGAAAAAGATGAAGATGCTTTGGTTGAACGCATCAACGACAGTGGAGCAAAAGTTATTTTTGTGGCACTCGGCAGCCCCAAGCAGGAATTGTGGATTCAACGCAACATGGGACGCCTCAAAAACGTCCAAGTATTCCAGGGAGTCGGCGGAAGCTTTGATGTCTTCTCAGGAACCGTCAAGCGGGCGCCTGCACTTTTCCGCAAACTCGGAATCGAGTGGCTGTACCGGCTGATTTCCAGCCCATCCCGCATCAAACGGCAGATGAACTTGCCGATCTTTTTAATGAAAGTATTGCGATCACGCTAAAGGAGCTAATGTAAAAATGAAGAAGTCTATCTGTGTTGTCGGTCTGGGCTATATCGGTTTGCCGACAGCGGTTATGTTTGCCAATCATGGACATCAGGTCCATGGTGTGGATATCAATGAAAAAGCAGTCCGAATGATTGGAAATAAAGAACTTCATATAGAAGAGAACGGATTATTGGAACGGCTGGAAACAGCAATCGACAAAGGCGCAATGACAGTCAGCACCAAGCCGGTGGCGGCGGATGTCTTCATCATTGCCGTCCCATCTCCGATCAATCCGGATAAAACAGCGGAGCTTGAATATGTCCGCCAAGCGACAGCTTCAGTTGTTCCGTTTTTGAAAAAAGGCGATCTGGTTGTACTCGAATCGACAGTACCGCCAAAAACGGTTGAAAATGTCATGCTTCCAGAATTGATCCAATCCGGACTGGAAATTGGAACGGAACTATTCGTTTCCCATTCACCAGAACGCGTCATTCCAGGCAAAGTCTTCACGGAACTGGTATCCAATGACCGCATCATCGGCGGCATCAACGAAGAATCAGCCCGTGTCACATCGGATCTGTACCGCTCGTTCGTAGAAGGCGCTATGCATGAAACCGACACGACCACTGCGGAACTTGTAAAAGTGATGGAGAACACATACAGAGATGTCAACATCGCTTTCGCCAACGAATTGGCGATGATTGCACAGAACATCGGCGTGAACATTTGGGAAGCCATCAAATTGGCCAACTTCCACCCGCGCGTCAATATCCATACGCCAGGCCCGGGAGTCGGCGGACATTGCATCGCCGTCGATCCATGGTTCCTTGTTGAACTGGATCCCGAGAAATCAAAAATCATCCACCTGGCCCGCAAGACAAATGATGGCATGCCATCGTATACGGCTCAGTTGACTGCTAGTATCCTTGAAGCCAAAGGCATTACTAATTCGAAAATCGCCATTTTTGGCCTTGCCTTCAAAGGCAATATCGATGACATGCGCGAAAGCCCGTCACTGGAAGTGGTCGAGCAGTTCACTCACCGGAACTTTAATGTAACGGCGTACGACCCGCATATCAAAGTCAATAACATCGCCGAACAGACGCAAAATGCTGAAGAAGCTTTAAAAGACGCATCCGCGTTGGTCATTTTGACAGAACACCAAGTGTTCAAGGATCTAGACCCAACGACGTTGACATCGATGAAAAACAAAATCGTTGTCGATACCAAAAACTGTGTAGACCGCGCGAAGTGGGAAGCAGCCGGTTTTGACGTATACGTACTTGGAGATTCGAAGAACTGAGATAGAGGATGGAAGAAATCGCTCTAGGCGGACAAGACATTGGCCGAAGGGAGTTCGGACAGTGTCTTTGCGATGAAGCAGCGAAGCGATGCAGGAGCAGAGCTACTGCAAGATGCCCCTTTCGCAGGAGCCGCCGATTTTCCGCCGCCTTCCGCTCTTTCTTCTTAGAGTCATACCAAATAAATAAAAAAGTTTTAATATTTAACTGCCATTAAGATATGGATCAAAACAATGGAGACTCCAGCGGGAGCAGCGCAGCGACATCGGAGAAATCCACTCGGGCATCTGGCCCGAGTTAGTTCGGCGCAAGCCCGCAGGAAAGCGGAATTGTTTTGCGGAATATCGACTATAAAACTAAAAACTTCAACTAAACTAGGAGGCAAGCCTATGAAAAAGGTAAGGAAAGCGATTATTCCCGCTGCTGGATTAGGTACACGGTTTCTCCCTGCAACGAAAGCGATGCCAAAAGAAATGCTGCCGATCCTCGACAAGCCGACCATTCAATACATCGTGGAAGAAGCGGTCGCTTCCGGAATCGAAGACATCATCATCGTCACCGGGAAAGACAAGCGAGCGATTGAAGACCATTTTGATTCTGCCCATTTGCTTGAATCCCGTCTTGCAGAATCCGAAAAGTTTGAGTTGTTGAATGCAGTTCAGTTATCGAGTAAAGTGGATATTCATTATATTCGCCAAAAATCTCCACTCGGTCTGGGCCATGCGGTATGGACGGCGCGGAAATTCATCGGTGATGAGCCGTTTGCTGTTTTGCTGGGCGACGATATCATTCAATCGGAAGTGCCAGGCCTCGAGCAGTTGATGGACCAATACGATAAAACACAATCATCCATCATCGGTGTCATGGAAGTGCCGGAAGAAGAAGCCTATAGATATGGCATCATGGACCCATCTACAAAAGATGGCCGGCTTTATAAAGCCAATAAATTCGTTGAAAAGCCAAGAGCGGGAACAGCTCCCTCAAATTTGGCGATTATCGGCCGTTACATCTTCACGCCGGAAATCTTCGGGTTTTTGGATAATATGAAAGTCGGTGCAAATGGAGAAATCCAATTGACCGATGCCATTGAAGAGTTGAATGCTGTGCAAAGCGTTTACGGGTATGCTTTCGAAGGAAAACGTTATGATGTAGGCGAAAAGCGTGGATTTGTGGAGACAACTTTGGATTTTGCCTTGGCGCGTCCGGAGCTCCGTGAAGACTTGTTGGATTTTATGAGGTTAAAATTAGAAGAATACAAGTAAAGTTCGAAAGGAAGGCATGTCTTTGAAAATTTTGCTCGTATCGAATATGTACCCTTCAGAGCAATTTCCAAGCTTCGGTGTTTTTGTGAAAAACACCGAAGCCATTTTAACAGCTGAAGGTTTCACTGTAGATAAAGCTGTCGTTCAGAAAACAGTCAGCAAGTCAAAAAAATTATCTGCTTATATGGGCCATTATGCCAATGTGGTCCGGAAAGGCATGACGGGCAAGTATGATGCCATCTATGTGCACTATGCTGCCCATAATGCGTTTCCACTCCTGCTCCTGAAAAAGCTGAAGCCTTCTGTCCGGATTGTCACCAATGTCCATGGCAGTGACGTGGTTCCCGAAGTGGCATCCCAGGAGAAGTTCCAGCCCTATGTCAAAAAGCTATTGCAGCAATCCACTTTGATCATCACTCCTTCAAATTATTATAAACAGCTTGTCCATGAAAAATACGGAGTCACGACACCGATTGAAATCTTTCCTTCAGGTGGGGTGAACTCGTCTGTATTTTATCCGAATCCCGAGGAGCGGGAACTTCAGCTGGAACAACTCGGCTTGAATTCCGATATGCGCTATTTTGGGTATGTTGGACGGATGGATGTCGGAAAAGGGTGGGATCATCTATTAAAAGGTTTTTCCGCTTTTCTTGAACGAAATCCCGCTGAAAAAGACAAAACGCATTTAATCATGGTCGGCTCTGGAAAAGACGATGCCGCATTTTTTAAAATGAAGTCCGATCTTGGACTCGATGACGTTGTCCATCACTTTCCATTAATGAAACATCAAGACTTAGCGGCCATCTACAACATCATTGAACTTTTCATATTCCCGACCACCCGAAAAGGCGAAAGCCTTGGATTGGTGGGCCTTGAAGCAATGGCTTGCGGAACTCCGATTTTGGCGAGCCGCATCGGCGGCATCTTGGATTATGTCCAAGACGGCACCAATAGTTGGTTGTTTGAGGCTGGTGAATGGGAAGATTTGGTTAAGCAGTTGGAACTGTATAACCGATTAACAATGGAAGAAAAGCAACAAATCGCTGAAGCTGCTTATGAAACTGCACAAAATTATGATCAGGGAAAGATTCAATCGAAACTTTCTGCTATATTTCATGAACTTGAGCTAATTAAATGAAAGAGGATTTTACTATGGACTCTAAAAAAATTCTAATACTTTTCATCGCGTTTATTGCCATTCAGCCGATTATTGACGTCCTGACGACGGCTTCCATCTTCATGGTGGAAACCAGTTTGACGGTGGGTGTCCTTTTACGGACAGCTTATATGGCATTGGCACTGGTATTTTTGCTATGGATGGCGAGGACCAGCAAAAACAGTCGGATTTTCACTGTTTACTTGATCGGTCTGGCATTGCTGATCGGCATCAATATTGTCAGCAATCTGCAGATCAAAGATCCGTATTACCTGTTCCAAGAGCTTAAGTTCTTCAATAAAGCGATCTATTTCCATATTGTGTTGTTCGGTTTCCTGGTGGTTTATCGCCAGCTGAAAGACAAGAACTACAATATTGCCAGCCAAACGACAAAATACTTATGGATTTCAGGTTTATTCATCGGAATTATTTTTATCATTGCCCAGTTGACGGGAACGAGCCTTTCCAATTACTCGCATACGAAAGTCGGTTTTACAGGCTGGTTTTATGCTGGTAACGAAGTCGGGGCGATTATGGCGATCGTTTTGCCGATTATGGCTCTCTATGCCATTGAAAAAACCGATTCCTGGAAAAAATCCTGGTCATGGATTCCGTTCATCCTGCTGTCGATCGGCATGCTCGCACTGGGCACGAAAGTCGGCTATGGCGGAATCATCATCGTTCTATTATCGGTATTATTCGGCAGTTTAATCATGCTGCTAATGAAAAAACGGTCAGCGACGATCAAAATCAATTTGCTGATTTCCACATTTTTGACAGTTGTACTGATTGCGATCACACCTGTAACGCCAGTATTCGGCAATATGTTTGCGCACATCGATTCGCTTGGCATCAACTTTGGGGATGCCGTCGAACGTCCTGGAGATGAAGTGTTAGTCGAAGGGGACGAAGGCTTCGAGGAGCAGCAGCAAGAAGAAGAGGATTCCGGAATCACGAGTGCACAAGTGCAGAACCTGGTGTTCAGCTCACGCGAAACCTACGCGCAGTTCATGAAAGAGGACTTTCAGAACTCGCCGATCCTTCAGCAATTATTCGGAATGGGATTTGCGGGGAATTATGAAATTCCCGAACCTGGCAAGTCACCAACGATGATCGAAATGGACTTTCACGATTGGTTCTATTCGTTCGGATGGATTACATTCCTTTATATGATGTTTCCATTTATTTGGTTCACCGGTAAATTCCTGATTCACTTTGTCGTCAATATCAAGACTCATTTTACGTACTTCTATATTTTATATGGCGTTGCTTTCCTTTTAGGGATCGGAATTGCCTATACAGCAGGCCACGTCTTGACCGCTCCAGCCGTTTCCATCTATGTGGCAGCTATCCTCGCGATGCTGACGGTGAACGAAGATCTGCTCAAATCAAAATAAAATAGAATCCAGTAAATCTAACCCTGAAAGACAGCGTTGCAATTCTGCTGCCTTTCGGGGTTTTTTTCTGTTTGGGAAGATTGAGGTCCCGTGCATTCTAAAAATGGGTGAAAATAATCAGTTGACTCGGCTATTGCTGGAGAAGAAAAAGTAGATTATAGGAAGCGAATTAAGAGTTCAGAGATAGGGGACTAAAGACTAACGGTTTATCAAAAACTATTTATTTAAACAAATAAAGAAAAAGTAGTATAAGTAAATTGACATGATTTTGCTGACTTGAAAGCTCAATATTTTTGGTTAAAAATATTAATAAAATAAAAAAATGATATTCTTGCTAATGGTTGAAGAAAATAAATTACTATAAAATGTAAAAAAACTTCATTTCCCGTGAAAGAGGGGAAAAAAGGAAATAAAATATAGGGATAATATACCATAAGATGTTCGAAAAAATCAGAAATCGGTATTAAATGTAATGCTTCTGCATTATTTTTGTAAGTATTAGTAAATTTTTTGATATATTATTACATTAGTGGTTGATTTAACGTAATTCTTTGGTAAACTAAGTAAGAGTTTAGTTATCTGATAAAATCTTTCGTTCGACCTATAACAAGTGGGACTCTAGTATCGTTCATAAGACGTACTTAATCTACATAAGGTGGAAACGATTAGGGAGAAGCGGGTAACTGAATTGAGTTATATGACTCAATATATTTATAGCACCACCAAACCAAGGAGGAATTATATTAATGGCTTACCAACCAAAAAATTACAAAAAATTCGTAGCAACTGCAGCAACGGCTACTTTAGTAGCATCAGCAATCGCTCCAGCGGCATTCGCAGACCAAGCTTCAACTTCAGCATTCACTGATGTGGGTGATCGTTATACAGACGCAGTTGATTACGTAGTAACTAACGGAATTGCAATCGGTATCAACGAAACACAATTCGGTGTAGGCGCTTCAATCACTCGTGGTGACGCAGCGATCATGATCGCTACTGCTGCTGGTTTAATGGACGAAACAGCTCCAGCTTCAGGTTTCTCTGACGTTCCTAAACGTGGTGCTGTTGCAGTCAACTCTCTTAAAGAAGCAGGAATCATTAACGGCGTTTCAGATACTAAGTTCGGCTGGGATCAGTCAATCACTCGTGGCCAGGCAGCATTCATGCTTGCACAGGCTTATGAGTTGGAAGACGGCGACGTTTCTAAACTTAAATTCACTGATGTCGGTTCTAAACACCGTTTCGCAACAGAAGTTGCATCATTAGTTGAAAACAAAATCACTGATGGAGAAACGCCAACTAAATTTGGAATCGAATCTTCTATCAAACGTGGAGATTTCGCAATCTTCCTTCATAGATTATATGAATTGACTCAAGTTAAAGATGAAGCAACTGTTTCATCTGTTACTGGCCTTAACGCTAACCAGGTTCAAGTCAACTTCAACACAACTTTGAATGCTGATACAGATGTACTTAAAGATGCAACAGAAGTTGCTAACTACAAATTAGGCACAGCAACTCCAGCTAAAGCTGAATTGTCAGCTGACAAGCGCTCAGTCGTCTTGACTTTTGCTACATCAGTTGAAGGAAAAGATCAAGTTCTTGTAGTTGAACCGATTGCTACTAATGCAAAAGATAAAGATGGCAACTGGGTAAACACTGAGAAGGCTTCTAAAGTATTTACTTATGCTGATACTGTTAAACCAGTAATCACTAACACTTCATACGACAACGGCAAAATCACACTTACTTTCTCTGAAGATTTAGGGACAGCTCCTACTGTAATCCGTGTAAACGGTGAGCCAGTTACTGCTTTCACACAAACAGGCAACAAAGTAGTAATCGACAAATCATTGAACGCTAGCCAAACTGCTTCGCTTTACATTGCAGGAGCTACAGACAAGTCTGCAGCTAAAAACGAAATGGTCATCTACAATGGTTCTGTAACTGCTCCATCAGCAGATATGGAAAAACCGCGTGTGACTAGTGTACAAGTAGTCAACCAAAGCACTGCTAAAGTTACATTGAGCGAAGATATTGTTGAAGACAGCGTATCTGTTAAATTGCAACAGGGTGGAACGCAAACTACTGCTAATCTAGTTCGCGATACTACTGACACAACTGGCAAAACTTACTTGTTGAATGTAGGAGAATTATTCCCAGCAGGTTCTACAGCAACTTCACAAACTTTCACTTTGTACGCTGAAGCTAAAGTTATGACAGATCTTGCTGGAAACAAAAACGAATTCTACAGCACTTCAGTAACTTTCGTTAAAGACGTAACTGCACCAACACTTTCTTCTACACGTGTTTCTGCTGGAAACGAGAAATTGGAATTCACTTTCAATGAAAAACTTGTAGTTGCAGGATCTGATAGCGAAATCACTATCCGTAACTCACAAGGCGTTAATTTCTCAGCAGTTGATGCAGAATCTATGTTGAAAACTGATGACGCTTCTACTTACTTAGTAGATTTCAAAACAACTACAGCAGCATTGGATGCTGGAACGTACACAGTTACTTTCCCAGCTGGATTCTTCACTGATGCATACGGCAACAAATCTGCTGCAGTATCATCAACAATCACTGTTCCTGGAACTCCAGCAGCAGTTGATAACGTGAAACCAACAGCTTCAGTAGTTACTACTAACACAAACGAATTCACTGTTTCATACAGCGAAGAAGTTGCTGCTAACGGAATCAGCCTTTCAAGCTACCGTCTAGACGGACAAGCTTTACCTGCTGGAACTGACATCTACTTCACAGATGCTGACAAAGATACAGTAGTTATCAAATTGCCTGCAGGATCAGTTAACATCGGTAACCAAACAACTGGTACTCCAGCTGTATTGACAGTATTGAACACTACTGACAAAGCAGGAAACGTAATTGCTACTGCTAACTCAGAAGTAACTATCAAAGACAACACATCTGCAAAAATCACTTCAGTGCAAGTTGCTGGTGACGTTGTAGTTGTAACATTCGACGAAGTTATCTCAATTCCTAACGTTGATGCTAACAATGTATTCGATGTTAAAGTTGGCGGAACTACAGCAAATGCTGGTAACTTGGTAGTTGTTGACGGTAACGAAACTCAAGTACGCTTCACACTTGATACAGCTCCAACTGGTTCAGTGACTACTACAGTTAAAGCTGGCCAAAATGAATTAGTCGACAGAAACGGCTACCTTGTAAAATAATTGAACGTTTCTTGAGTACCTTGTACTCATAAATTTAAAAGCGATGCCGGGATTGTTCCCGGTATCGCTTTTTTGATATTTGGTGCCTGGCACCCACACAATTCATTTTGTTCAGAAGGAGTGGCAGCATGCATAAAAAGAAACGTGGCACAGCTACAATCATCATCGGATTCCTTACGATTATCCTGTTCTTTTCGATTATACAGCCCAGTCTGGCCGCGGATTTGACTGATGTTGATGAGAACCACTGGGCTTATGGGGATATCGAGTCGTTGATGAAGAAAAACATCTTAAATGGCTATTCGAACGGAATGTTTAAGCCGGATGAATACGTGACCCGTGCCCAGGCAGCGAAAATTATTTCGCTGGCTGCGGATATTAAGCCGGTGAAACCGGAGGCGGCGAGTTATCCTGATGTTGCGCCGGATTATTGGGCGTTCGGGTATATTGAAACTTTGAAAAAAGCTGGCGTTATTCATGGAAAAGGGAATGGCATGTATGGTCCCGAAGAGGTGTTGACGCGCGGGCAGATGGCGAAGATCCTGGCGGAAAGTTTTGACCTTATTGGGCGTTCGACTAATTATTTCGCGGATGTAAAACCGGAAGATTGGATGTTCACCTATGTTTTAGCGCTGCGTGATAGTGGCATCACAGTGGGATATTCACAGGATAATACTTACCGGCCGGATGGGATTGTCACCAGAGCTCAAATGGCTGCATTTGCCAACCGGGCAATGGAGTGGAAAGGTGGACAGGTGCCTTCGGGTGAAATCATTGCGTTTGGTGATAGCAACACTTCGGGTTCTTATTTGCCGAAAGAGTTTCCAGCGTACCCGGACCATAACTGGCCGAAACTAGCAGGAATCACGAATGCGGGCGTTAGCGGCAATACCACAGCGAGCGCCTTGAAACGCTTTGAACGCGATGTGTTGGACCGAAACCCCTCTGCTGTCGTGATGATGTTCGGGGTGAACGATGCTTTGATCCGTCCGGATACGAAAGAACCACAAGTCAGCAAAGCCCAGTTTGAAAAGAATATTTCATATATGTCCGCGCAGTTGAAGGCAAAGGATATCGAAGTCGTATTGATGACCAATCTGCCGGTCATCGAAAGCATTTATTACCAATCACAAGCGGCGCAAAATCCGGATATTCAAAAGCTGTATGCGGATAAAGGTGGTCTTCGGGCATGGGAAGACAGCTATAACGAGATAATCCGCAAAGTCGCGAAGCAACAAAATGTCGGGCTGATCGATAATTATGCGAATGCTGTACAAAAAGCAGGAAGCGCGACAGACGCAGACCTTAAGAAGAGCGGTTTGGTCGATTCGCTTCTCGGCTTCCATTGGACTCCTAGAGGCCATATGATGGTGGAGTATTCGGTAAGCCGGTATTTGGAATAGTGTGGGTGCCAGGCACCTGCTCAATTTCCGCACAATTCAAAACCCTCATGAACCAATAAGAATCGCGTCCATGTGTAAAATACAATTGAATTTATTCAAATAAATGAATGCTAAAAAGACCGCTTTTGAAATCAAGGGATTTCAAAAGCGGTCTTTTTGTTTTCATGATCACGACTTAAAATCTTTACGATAACTTGTCTGACGATGGGGAAAATTGGAATATAAATTTTTTAGGAATTTATTTGTAATGATGGTATTATTAGATTTAGTGGATTTTTTTGTTCGCTAGATTTAACAAATAATAACTAAGGGGAATACTTAAAATGTCTATTCAATCGCATCTTTATCACAAACTGCTTGCTCCAACGGTATTGGCGGCACTTATTTCGTCAACTATAGTACCAGGAGTTTCAGCAAATGATGAGACTTCTACTTTCACAGATGTTTCAAAAAGATACTCGGAATCAGTGGATTATCTTGTATCTAACAAGCTTTCACTTGGGCTTACTGAAACGAAATTTGGAATTGATAACCAGATTAAACGTGGGGATGCTGCCGTCATTTTGGCAAATGCATTAGGATTGGCAAATGCAGATGCACCTGATTCAGGCTTCACGGATGTTCCACTACGTGCAGATTCTGCTATTAAAGCACTAAAAAATGCAGGTATCATTTCGGGGAAAAGTGCAACGAAATTCGGATTCAATGATCTGCTTAAACGTGGAGAAATTGCTTTGATGCTAACGAAAGCTTCCGCATATGACCTTAAGGGAAACACGGGAAATGTTAAATTTACCGATGTTAATTTACGTTACCGGGAAGCAATAGCTGGTTTGGTTGATAACGAAGTTACACAGGGGAAGACTACAACAAGTTTTGGAACCGACGATAATATAAAACGCGGAGATTATGCCATCTTCATACATAGAGCTGAATTGATTAAGAATGAAAGATTGTCTGATAAGAAAGCACCTGAACTTAATATGAATGGAGAAACGGAAGTCACTGTTAATTTTGATGGAGAGTTCGTACTTCCGGATGTAACTGCAACTGATGATAAAGATGAATTTGTAGCGGTTACGCATGTCATTACGCTTGAAAACAAGGAACAAACTGAAGTGGATACTTCTGTACCGGGAGTTTATACAATTACTTTCAGTGCAAAAGACAAAGCTGGCAATAAGGCTGAAGATCTTACTATTAAAGTGACTGTTGAAAAAGAGGACATATTGACACCTGCTATTAAAGCAGCGGAACTAGCAATATCTGAACTTCCTTCTATTGAAGCTATAAAAATATCGGATTCAAGTGATATTCAAGAAGCACGACAATTAGTAACCAAAGCCCTTGAGATCGATAATGAAGCTGAAGTTAAAGGGTTAGAAGCACTTATTGCTGCTGAAGAACAGGTTGAGGTATTGATTGCACAAGAAGAGTTGGCAAATGCCATCGAAACTGCAGAAAATGCAATAAAAGCAATACCTGAGCTAGATCAGCTAACGCTTGAAAATGATATAGACGTCACGAAGGCGAGAGAATTTGTGAGCTCAGTTCTTACATTGGATAACCAAGCTATTATCAGCGGCATTGAAAAGTTGAATGAGGCTGAAGCGGTAATAGAGGAGCTTAAAATAGAGAAAGAAATTGAAGCGGCGATCATAAAAGCCGAAGCCTCTATAAAAGCATTACCGGCTATTGAAAACTTAACAAACGAAGAAGCTCAAACAGTGAAGACTGCCAGAAATTACGTAAATGCTGCCTATGCTCTTAATCCCGAAGCAGTAATCAGTGGAATAGAGAAGTTGGAAGCCGCAGAAGCTAAAATGATAGAAATATACAAACCTGAAATATATTTAAATACATATGCATCGGTTACAATTAATAATCGAATTGATGCATTAAGCACTTCTTTTCAAAATCTTAGTTCGGATACATTAACTGTGAAAAACGTAGAGATAATTAGTGGGACAAGCTCTAGAGGTTCTTATAGTGAGGAACAGTTGGCTTCTAGTGGAATCAATACAACTATACAATCTTACGGAAGATTTCAAATATCTATTACTTTTGGAATCGGCATATGGAAAACAGATAATAACTATGTGAAGTACACATTAAATGATGGCAAGAAAGATTATGAGTATATATCACAAGTGAATTAATGTACTAGTAAAGTGTGGGTGCCAGGCACCCACACAACTTAACAAACCAAGCTGCCAAAAGATCAAATGACGCTCGAGAAATTACAGACGCTTGCAGCAGAGCTAAACTAATCAAAGTGTGATACCAGAATCGTTCCTGGTATCACATTTTTATTATTTGGTGCCTGGCACCCACACAATGATGGAGTATTCGGTAGGCCGGTATTTACACTAGTGTGGGCACCAGCCTCTGAAAGACACCGCAATGTTTGTAACCTTTCCCACTTCATCCAGTCTAATCCACTAACAGGAGGCGGATGAGGATGAGAAAAAGAAAAGTTCTAATTTTATCGGCCGGGCTTATGTTAACTGCTGCAGCTTGTGGTACTGGTGAAACCAATCAGGGACTTGAAATTTCAGGTGATGTTGAATTCGGTGAAAGCGACTATGAAAAAATCGTCTCTGCCAACAATCAGCTGGGAATGGAGTTAATGGGTCAAATCGAGCCTGATGGTGAAGGCAACACCTTCATCTCTCCGCTGAGTTTGTTCATGGCGTTATCGATGGCCTATAACGGTGCGGATGGTGAGACGAAAGAAGAAATTGCGCGTGTCTTGCAAAAAGAAGGCGTTGAAGTTGAAGAGCTGAATAAAGCGAATGCGTCGATGATGACGAAGCTTCACAATGAAGCGGAAGAAATTCAGCTGAGCGTTGGAAATTCGATTTGGCTAAATGAAGACTTTACTTTCCAGGAGGAATTTGCCCAACATACCGAAGATTATTTTAATGCGGAAATTCAGGAAATCGATGTGGAGGATGATGGTTCAGTTGACATGATCAATAATTGGGTATCGGATGCGACAAATGAGAAAATAGAGGAAATCGTCGAGGCTCCTCTGCATCCATTGACGGTGGCAATCTTGATCAACGCCCTCTATTTCAAAGGGGATTGGCAATATCCATTCAAAGAAGACAATACAGAGAGCGGATTGTTCCAATTGCAGGACGGCACGGAAGAAGAAGTGCAATTGATGGCTATGACCGAGAACTTTCCTTATATGGAAAACAGCAGCTTCCAAGCCGTTTCATTGCCTTACGGTGAAGGGGAAATGAGTATGAACGTCTTTTTACCATCCGAAAGCTCCTCTCTCGAAGAATTCTCTTCATCGCTGACTGCGGAGAAATTGGAAGAGTGGATAGCAGAACTCAGTGAACAGCAAATTTCGCTCAAGCTACCCACTTTCCAATTAGAGTATGAAAGCGAGTTGAAGGAGTCGTTGGAGTTACTTGGCATGGAATCCGCATTTTATGACGGGGCAAATTTTTCCAAGCTGATTCAAGAAGATAATCCCGTGAAAATTAGTTCAGTTCTGCAGAAAACCTTCATTGATGTAAACGAGGAAGGAACAGAGGCAGCTGCGGCAACGTCTGTGACATTTGTGGAAACATCCGGTCCCGCTGAACCGATCCTCATGGAAGTCGACCGGCCGTTTTTCTTTACGATTACCGAAGAAGAGTCGGGAACAGTTCTCTTTATGGGATCAATCGCGCATCCGCAGGAAGGAGACTGACTAGTAGAATTGTGCGGGTGCCAGGCACCCGCACAATTCCCGCACAATTCAAAACCCCCATGAACCGGAGACCCGGTTCATGGGGGTTTGTGTTTTTGTTTACTTTTGCTTCCCGAACAACTTCTCCAGCGAATACTGTTCTCCGAAGAGCAGATCGTATTGGATCAGTTCGTATTCGCGCTTGGTTGGTTCGACTTCGTCCGGCGTGACTTTATAGAGTTCACCGTCTGCATCGATTTTCACGTCGTTCGTGTAGCCAGGCATTTCGGCTTGGAATTTTTCCAGCACGGAATGGTACAAAGGCTGCTCGATTCCTGCCAGGTCAAAGACGGTCGGTGCAAGGAACGAAGGGCTGATGGTTCCGAGATCCGGAACTTCAGTGCCGTAGTTATTCCAGATGGCCAGTGGCGTAGCGTGCATTTTCAACTGATCCTCGAGGCTCCAGTTGATGTCTCCGGCTCCGCGCGGCACGTATTCAGCCTGCTTATAGAATTTATAATCGTTGCCGAGGCCCGGCAAATGGTCTCCGAAAAAGACGACGATGGTCGGCTCATCGGATGTTTCGTAGTAATCGATGAGACTCTTGAACGCTGCGTCGGCATCCGCAATTCCTTGTGTGTAGGACCGCAGCAATAAGTTGAAGACCGGATCCACTCCAGGCGGCGTTTGCGTTTCGACACTGAATTCAGGGTATTTATCGACATTATAGCTGGTATGGTTCTGCATGGTGATGGCATAGATGAACGTCGGATCTTCATTCGCTTCCGTCTGTTCGATGATCGTATCAGTCACCTGCTGGTCCGAAACATAGGGCCCTTTATAAGCCGGGTCGGTGAATCCGTCGATATCGATGAACTTTTCGAATCCGACATGCTGATAGACTTCTTCTCTGTTCCAGAACCATTTCGGATATGGGTGGATCGCAGTGGTCTGATATCCCTGGTCCGCCAAATAATTAGGCATTGCCGGAATTTCATTTTTTATATACTGCTGGTACGGCACAGAACCGGGTGGCAGGAACATATTGGTGAAGCCGGTCAATGCCTCGAATTCCACATTGCTGGTACCTCCGCCGAAAGTAGGTGCCAAAATCTGGCCGTTCTGCTGTTCTCTGACGGTCGGCATCGGATCTTCGTTATACGATGTGCCTTCTACAGAAGTCGGATCCCAGAACGATTCGCTCATGATGAAGATGATATTCGGATCTTTTGGCGCAGTCGAGTTGGATTGCGGTTCAACTTTGTTCAACCCATCAACGATATCCAGAATGTTTTCTTCATTATAGCCACTCGGCTGCAGCACGATGGCGCTTTGCATATTCAATAGGAACGTCAGCAGGAAGCCGTTGGTTTTGTAATTACGGCTCTGGTCAAAAACTAAATTGGTGACTCCCGCATCTTCCAACGTCGATTCCACATCCGGGATTGACCGGTAAAAGATGAAGATGCTCAAATACGCAGCACCCGCAACGACGAAGAACAAGCGCACCCAAGGATTGAGGCGGATCCAGCGCTTCGGCTTCTTGATGAATAAAAAAGCGGAGAACGCAGAAAGGACCGCAATGATCAATCCGAAAATGACAATGACTTGCGTTAAATTGACGGTTTCATACAGGTTCGGCAATAAATTCAGCACATTATTATAAAGCATCAAATCCCAAGGATATAAAAATTCCCCTAAAAAGCTGAATTTATAAAAGCTGAAAACCGCCAGTATCACTACAATCGCGTTGGTGAGGATAAAACTGATAAAATAGCGGTTGAAAATCCCTAAAAAGACAATGAACAAACTCAAGACAATCATGTAATTGAAGAAAAAGGCCTCTTTGTTTTCCCCGCGCCAGATAGAACGTTCCGAATAGCTTCCATTTAAATATGTTTCAATTCCGTTTATAAGCAAAAAGAAGTAAAACATGGTGGCTAGCATAACCAAAACAGGTTTGTAGCTCCATTTGACTTTCATTAAAAATCACCTCAAAAAGATTTATCACATCAGGCGCATCGATCGCCAGAAAGAGACGGAAAATGTGGACTACCCTTAAGTATAGAGGAATCATGAGACGCAAGCAAATGCAGATATTTGGAAATTGAACGGGTATCAGGATCTACATGCGCCTCCACTCGCCAAGTGAAGACCTATGGATGCTGCTGATAAGGAGCGGTACTTTCTATCGAAGCATGACTCATAGTCAGCGATGGATCTTACCCATTGAGCACATAATTTCGTATCAACTTCACATGGAATTCATGTAAGAGCGCAGAAACTTCATGTAGAAAAGCAAGACGGTTAGATACTATCTGTACTTTCTCTTGTAGAAACTTAAAACGGTGAGGTAGAGGCGTCAATTCTTCCTATAGAGCTCAAAAATCCATATGCAACCATTCGACTTCACGCCAAGCGAAGGCGCGTGCACCACCGCTGCCGAGCGTTTCCAGAACCACTCACTACTTTTCCCCCACACCCATCATGTTTGCTGCATATTCCACAACACCCAAGCGCCGGCGCGTCCCCGGAGTGGGTGGAGCAATAAGACGGGCAGCGTACTCCAGCTGCCTGGCTTATTGTGGGAACCCACTCCAGAGCGTCCGAAGCGACTTTTAGAACCATATTAAAACTATTCCCACAACCTCACACCAAGCGAAGGCGCGTGCACCACCGCTGCCGAGTGTTTCCGTAACCACTCATTAACTTCCCGCCAAACAAACCAGCAAGTTCGCTGCGTATCCCAAATCACCCAAGTGGCAGGTGCGCCAACGGAGTGGACGGAGCGATAAGACTGGCAAGCGGAGCGCTGCCCGGCTTATCGCGGGAGTCCCCTCCAGAGCACCAGAGCGGTTTATAGAACCCGACTCAAGATGCCACTCCAGAGCGTAGCGACTCAAAGAACCATATTAAAACTATTCCCACAACCTCACACCAAGCGAAGGCGCGTGCACCACCGCTGCCGAGCATTTCCGGAACCACTCACTAACTTCCCACCACACAAACCAGCAAGTTCGCTGCGTATCCCAAATCACCCAAGCGGCAGGTGCGCCAACGGAGTGGACGGAGCGATAAGACTGGCAAGCGGAGCGCTGCCCGGCTTATCGCGGGAGTCCCCTCCAGAGCACCAGAGCGGTTTATAGAACCCGACTCAAGATGCCACTCCAGAGCTTAGCGACTCAAAGAACCACATTAAAACTATTCCTGCAACCTCACACCAAGCGAAGGCGCGTGCACCACCGCTGCTGAGCGTTTCCAGAACCACTCGCTACTTTCCCCCACACCCATCATGTTCGCTGCATATTCCACAACACCCAAGCGGCAGGTGCGCCAACGGAGTGGACGGAGCGATAAGACTGGCAAGCGGAGCGCTGCCCGGCTTATCGCGGGAGTCCGCTCCAGAGCACCAGAGCGATGGATAGAACCCAACTCAAGATGCCACTCCAAAACACCAGAGCGACATATAGAACCCTCGAAAACTCATCCAACTAAAACCTAAAAAAAGGAAAAAAGTAGAGCCCGCTAAAACCCGAAATACCTAACAAATTCGAAAAAAACTAACAAATAAGATAGCTTTGGAACCATAGACTTTTGGTAGCTGAACTGGAAAAATGAAGTTGACTTAATTATTTGATTATTTAGACAAGGATTTCAGAAAGAGGAGGAAAATACATGAAGAAAGTATTAGCAATACTCGCAATTCTACTATTAACCATCAGCAGTCTGGGTGGTTTCAACAGCCCAGAGGTTCAGGCCGCGCCTGATCCAGAAGTGAAATTGGCGAAAACCCTGCTGAAGCCGGAATCGCCGAAAGAGAAAGTCCGTGTCATCATCGAGCTGCTGGAGGAGCCGACGATTGAAACGGCGAGCAAGCAAGGCGTTCTCTATAAGGAATTGCCCGATAGCCAGAAAGAACGCATCGAAAAGGCAGCGATAGCCAAGCAGGAAACTGCCCAGACGGCGATTGCCGATATCGCGCCGAATATCGATTACTTGCAAACCTTCACAGCCGTCTTCAATGGCTTCTCAGCGGAAGTCGAGGCAGGACAGGTAGCGGAAATCGCTGAGTTGCCGAACGTCAAGGCAGTCTACGAAGCGACGGAATACAAGCGTCCCGAAGTGGAACCGACGATGACCTATTCCAAAGAGCTGGTCCAGGCGCAGCAGGCTTGGCGCGATTACGGCTTTAAAGGGGAAGGCATGGTTGTCGGCGTCATCGATACGGGCATCGACCCGGGCCACCAGGACATGGTGCTGACGAATAACACGACAGCTGCGCTGACGCAGGCAGAAGTCGAAGCGTTCGTCGCCGACAGCTCGATCGAAAAAGGCGAGTATTTTACGCCGAAAGTGCCATTCGGCTATAACTACATGGATGCCAATACGGAAATCCGGGATATCGCCCCAGGCGCGTCGATGCACGGTATGCACGTGGCTGGAACCGTCGGCGCCAACGGTAATGAAGAAAATGGCGGCATCAAAGGTGTTGCCCCCGAAACACAGTTGCTCGCACTGAAAGTATTCGGCAACGATGCCTATTACGCATCGACTTTCGGGGATATCTACATCAAGGCGATCGATGACTCCATTAAATTGGGGGCGGACGTCATCAATATGTCGCTCGGCGCAACAGCAGGGTTTGTGGATACATCAAGCCCTGAACAGCAAGCCGTGGAACGCGCGACGAACAACGGCATTTTAGTCGCCATTTCAGCGGGGAATTCGGACTTGCGTGGTTCCGGCTTCCTGGCACCGTTTGCGGAAAACCAGGATTACGGTCTGATCGGTTCGCCTGGACTGGCAATTGATTCACTCGGTGTGGCCTCTTTTGAAAACAGCATGATCACCACGGACAGTTTCGTCTATCAGGTAAACGGGGCCCAGGCAGGACGCGCACTTTACCTGTTGGCGAATGATGTGAAGCCGGAAAGTCTGCCTGCCGATTCCTATGAAGTGGTGGAAGTCGGACTCGGACTGCCGGCGGATTTTGAAGGGAAAGATGTAACCGGAAAATTCGCCTTGATTGCACGCGGTGAGATTCCGTTCACTGAAAAAGCCTTTGCAGCACAAGCGGCGGGAGCGGCTGGTGTGATCATCTATAACAACACCACCGGACCAGTCAATATGGAATCCGATCCATTCATCACCATTCCGTTCCTGTCGACGCTTCAGGCGGACGGACTGGCGATGAAAGCGGCACTCGATGCAGGAAGCCAGGTGACGGTCGTCTTTGACGGAGAGAAACTGGAGACGCCGAATCCGAACGCCGGCAAGATGAGTGATTTCACCTCTTGGGGACCGACGCCGAACCTGGACTTCAAGCCGGAAATCACGGCACCGGGCGGCAATATCTTCTCGACATTGAATGATGATGAGTACGGCTTGATGAGCGGAACGTCGATGGCAGCACCGCATGTGGCAGGCGGTACGGCTTTGGTGTTCCAGCGGATCGAAGAACTTGGCCTAGAGGGCCGGGATCGCGTGGAATTCGCGAAAAACCTGATGATGAACACGGCCAACCCGGTTGAATTGGTGGCGGGCCAATATGTTTCGCCTCGCCGACAAGGGGCAGGCCTGATGCAATTGCATGACGCGCTGTCGACGGATGTTATGCTGACGGATCAGAACAGCGGCGATGCCAAAGTAACCTTGAAGGAAATCGATAATTACCAGATGACCATGACGCTTACGGCTGAGAACTTCTCAGATGCGGCCGCGACCTACGCGGTGGGCGTCAATGTCCAAACCGACTACATCACTAAGGATCCGAATCGGAAGATCGACATCACTGATCCGAATCGTGCCGGATCCAATGTCGTGACGGATCTCGTCAACATCACTGCACCCGACACAGTGACGGTGCCGGCGAATGGGACGGCGGAAATCCAAGTGACGATTGATGCTTCAACTTTGCAGGGACGTCCGGAATTTGCGGCGTTCACCAACGGCTATTTCATTGACGGGTTTATTACCTTGACCGACAGCAATGAAGAAGTGACTGGCAACACGCCGCTTGCCGTGCCGTATTTCGGCTTTAACGGCGAATGGGACGATGCACCGATTTTTGATGATGTGGCATGGGATCCCGGCACTGTTTTCGCTTCGACATTCCTGACCGATGATTTCGGAATGATCATCAACGGCGGCAGCCACCAGCAAGGCTTTGTTCCGGAGCGCTTCGCCTTTTCACCGAACGGCGATGGTGCACGGGAATCGATCATTCCGGTATTCTCGCTGCTGCGGAACGCCAAGCAGCTGGAAGTGAATGTGCTGGATGCAGCGGGCAAAAAATTGCGGACCTTGCAGACCGCAGAAAATCTGGTGAAGAATTTCTCCACCCAGTTTTCCTATTATTACAATCCGCTGAATGAGTGGAACGGGGAAGTGCTCGGCGAAACGGTCGAAGACGGCCAGTACCAGATTCAGATGCGCGCGGTCATTGATTATCCCGATGCCGAGTGGCAGTCACTGACTATGCCGATTCTGGTCGATACAGTATCACCGACGGCAAGAGCTGCCTTAAATGCGGAAACTCAGACCGTAACGGTGACGAATTTTGAAGATAACACAGGAGGCGGCGGTGCAGACCGCTGGGAAGTATTCCTCAACAACGTGGAGCTGACCGAGAATCAGGAGACTTTTGAAGACGAGTCGCTGGCACCGAGCACCACCAGCTACGTCGTGCCTGTCGACATCAAAGCGGGCGACGTGCTGAAAGCGGTATTCCACGACACGGCTGGCAATAAAACCGAAGTTCCGTTGACCGGTGCAGTGGAAGACACGGAGAAACCAGCCGTTTCCATCATCGCACCGGGGCTGTTTGAAGTATTGAGCACCAAACGGGTGGATGTATTCGGTACGGTAGAAGACAAATCACGCATCGTCTCTGTGACGGTCAATGGCGAAAAAGCGGATCGCTTTGACGGCGCCTTCTTCCAGCATAGATTGACATTGGAAGATGGCCGAAACGATATTTTCGCCAAAGCCATCGACGAAGCCGGCAATGAGCTCGAAGTGCGCAGCCAAGTGCTGATCGACACCCAACCGGCTGTCCTTGAACTGCTGGATGTGCCGGAGACGGTGGAAGCCGGCCAGGATAGCGCCGAAGTGACGTTCAATGTCACAGACAATATGGACGCCATCAAAGTCTACTTGACCGACAGTGAAGTCTACAGCAACGACATGAGCGAGCCATACGGGGAAGGTGACTTCAACGAAGACATCACCATCACGGTCCCTGTCGCCAATCCAGGCGAAAACGAATTCACCTTGAAAGTCGTCGACGCTGCTGGACAGATCACAGAAGAAAGTTTCGTCATCACAAAAGAACAGTAAAGCATGGAAAAAAGCCGGGAGCGGGTGCTCCCGGCTTTTTTTGTTTGGGAATTGTGTGGGAATTGTTTGCGTGCCTGGCACCCAAACAACTCCCACACAATTCAAAAAAATATTTTGAAGCTGAATAGACAGGTTGTTCAATGGCTTTCATGATGAAAAATCATTTTTGAGCTTCTGCGCGCCGGCAAATGTACGTTATCCTCTTTTTGAAACAATTGACGGAACTCCACCTTCTTTCTACGATAGAAAGAAAGTTCTTAGAAGAAGAGAGTGAGCGGGATGGGGAGAAACCGGCGCATCTGGAATCCGGATGCCTATGAACATGTGGTGATGAGGGGGAATAACAGGCAGCCGATTTTTCGGGAGGAATCGGATATCGATGCTTTTATCAGGGTGTTGGCGTATGCCCATGAAAAATATCCATTCACGATTCTGGCTTATTGTTTGATGACCAATCATTACCATTTATTGATCCGGTCACCTGAAGTGCCACTAGGGAAATTGATGGCCCTCATCAATAAGCGCTACAGTGATTACGCCAAAAAGAAATACAACTACAGCGGTTATTACTACGAAAGCCGGTATTATGCCGGCAAAGCGATCACCCACAAAAGCATCCTCGCAGTCAGCCGCTATATCCACAGAAATCCGATCAACACCCTGAATCCGATGGTGGCGGAGATGAAAGAGTATCCGCACAGCTCTTACCGTTTCTATGCAGATGCTTCCTGTCCGCCTTATGAATTTCTCGACTTGAGTTATATGCCGACGATCTTGCCGAGACCCTATTCCAAGTGTATAGCGGGGTATCTGATGTACTGCGAAGAGCCGGATCATCCGGAACTTGAGCGCATCGGAGCGAATTGAGCGAGAATTGTGCGGGTGCCAGGCACGAAACAAGAAAAAATTTGCATTATTTACGAAATTTTAATAAAACGCTTACAATTTTCTTGTATACTTATTTCGTAACTCATAATATTTTAGGGGAGTGGAGCTTTTGACGAGAAACACGTTCATGAAGATCTTATTGAGCTTGGTACTGGCTTTATCCGCGATGCTGCCATATTTGGCGACGCCGGCAAACGCCGCAGAACCGATTACGGTTGCTGACGCGATCGCGAACAACACAGGTGCAGCCACAGTGAAAGGCTTTATCGTGGGAACTGCCAGTAGCGGCACCAGTTACGACCAGGAAGCACCTTTTACAATGGCAACAAATCTGGGTCTTGCCGATTCTCCGGATGAAACGGATCCGGCGAAAATCCTTCCGGTGCAATTGCCGACAGGAGCTACGCGAGCAGGCTTGAATCTGGTCGACAACCCGGCCAACTTTAAAGCGGAAGTCACCATTACGGGAACTTTAGGCGCTTATTTTACAGTGCCTGGCCTACGCTCAGCGTCTGCCTACACCATCATTTCTGAAGGCGAAGCACCACCTGAACCGACTGCCGTCGAAACATTGGCGGAAGCACGTACCATGCCCGGCGAACTGATTCAGGTTGATGCAATTGTCACAACTGAAACAGGCTTCTGGGGCGGCAATGCATTCTACGTCCAGGATGATACAGCCGGAATTTACGTTTACACATCGAGCGCAACTGTTGCACCGGGCGATCTGGTCCGTTTGACGGGAACCGTTTCCGAATACAGCGGCGAACTGCAGCTGCAGCCCAATACCATAGAAATTCTTTCTTCCGGCAATGAGTTGCCGGCAGTGCAGACCGTTACGCCAGCCGGTGTCGCTGAAGACACACAAAGCGAGCGCATCGAACTGCAGAACGTTACCATCACAGGATTAAAAGCCGTAAACGAGTACGGTACATTCGAATTTTCAGCTGTTGCTGAAAACGGAGAAGCGGTCATCATCCGCAACGATAACCGCAATGGACTGACTTTTGAACAATTTACGCAACAATATAAAGAAGGCGATTTGATCCATGTAACTGGAATCGCTTCGAAATACAATGACACCTACCAGGTGAAGACCCTTGGCTTTGAAAGCTTTGACCTAGTCAATAAACCAGCGGTCTACACTGATGTTTTCCCAGGTGTCGTTTCTGAAGGCACTGAAATCACATTGGCTTCAGGCTGGGAAAATGCAACTATTTATTACACGCTTGACGGCTCAGCTCCAACTGCCGACAGCACCGAATACACAGCACCAATCGTCTTGACAGAAGACGCAGCGATCAAAGCCATTGCGATTGCTGACGAAACGTCTGAGGTATTTACATTCGAATACACGGTCCTGAAAACAACGGACCTGAAAATCCGCGACATCCAAAGCGGCAGCCACTACTCCGACTATGAAGATGTAGTGGTGAATGAAATCACAGGCGTCATCACACATTTCTACAATGGAGCGAACTTTGTCATCCAAGATCCGAACGGAGACGATGACTGGACGACTTCAGAAGCAATCATGGTCAACAAAGCAAGCGCCAGCAGCTCTTTCCAAGTTGGGGATGTTGTTACAGTAGCCGGAACGGTTGAAGAACATTTCTATAAAGGCTATTCCGACATGAGAGATAACGACCTTCCGGTTACACGCATCCGTTCAACGGACGTTGTAAAGGACGGAACAGCTGAACTTCCTGAAGCTTTGATTATCGGTGAAGATGTCTACCCACCGACACAGAACATCGACGATGACGGCTTGACTCAATTCAATCCGAAAGAAGACGGCATCGACTTCTGGGAATCGCTTGAACTTATGCGTGTCAGTGTAGCTGACGCACAAATCGTCGGTCCGCAGGATTACGGCGAAGTGTTTGTCGTATCGAAAAATGCCACCAATAACGAGTTCCACAAACAAGGCGGGATCTTGCTTGCGGAAGACGATTACAACCCTGAACGCATCACCGTTACCACAGGTGAAAACATCGTTGCCAAAGCAGGCGACACATTTGCAGAAAATCCAGTTGGTGTTCTAGGCTACGGCTTCGGCAACTACCAGATCTGGACGGAGGAAAGCGAGCTTCCAGCAATCGTGGACGGCGGCACCACTCCGGAGGAAACATGGATTGAAAACAAAGAAGATGAACTGACCGTAGCGGCTTATAATGTAGAGAACTTCTCTGCAGATCCAAGCCATACATCTGATGCAAAAGCACAGCGCATCGCAGAGTCGTTCGTGAATGACCTGAACTCGCCGGACGTCATCGTCATGGTGGAAGTACAGGACAGTGACGGCCCGATTGCATCAAACAACAGTGATGCAACAGCAAGTTACGAACGTTTGATTAATGATATCGAAACAGCGGGCGGCCCGACTTATGCCTGGACAGACATCGCACCTGAATACAACCAGGACGGCGGACAGCCGGGCGGGAATATCCGCGTCGGCTACCTGTACAATCCTGAACGCGTTACACTTTCTGAAGGAACAAAAGGCACGGCAACGGAAGACAACTCATGGGTGGACGGCGAACTTGCCTTGAACCCTGGACGCGTCCAGCCGATCCCGATGCCGAATACACGTAAACCGATCGCTGCACAATTCGAATTCCAAGGTGAGCAAGTCGTGGTCATCGGCGCCCACTTGAACTCAAAAGGCGGAGACCAGCCGTTATTCGGCCAGAACCAGCCGCCATTCCTTGGCTCTGTAGAAGAGCGCATCGAACTCGCAACAGCCATCAACGGCTTTATCCAGGAAGGTCTGGAGCAAGATCCGGAATTGAACGTCATCGTTGCAGGCGATATGAACGATTTTGAGTTCACACCGGCAATGGACGCATTGAAAGGCGATATTCTGACGAATAAAGTCGAGGATGTGCCGCTTGAAGATCGATTCTCTTATTACTACCAGGGCAATTCACAGGTCCTGGATCACCTATTGGTCACCAATAATTTGGCAGACCGCACTGAATTGGACATGGTCCACATCAACGCCATGTTCATGGAAGAGCACGGCCGCGCATCGGATCACGATCCATTGCTGGCACAGATTGCATTTGAAGAAGAAGCAGCACCAGTACCAGGTGAGCAACAGGCAGATCCTGATTTATCCGGAGACCAGGCAGTCATCACAGCCGGCGAACCGGATGAAAACGGTGAACTTGCCATCACGTTCTCTGAAGGCACGGTAGCTGAATTGCTGGAAAGCGGAAAAGACCTGCTGATCGATATGCCGACAGCGGACTTGACGCTATCAGCCGAAAACCTTCAGCAACTTGCGGCAGCGGCGGGCGAAGGATTTGTATTGGAAGTGGCAGTTGACGACGCAGAACAAGTCGACAAACGCCCAACTTTGACCGATCAGATCGACCTGACCCTGACTGACGCAGCAGGCAACGAGCTGCCATTGAAATTCACCTCGCCGGTCACACTGGCATTCGACACAACGAACGACATCAAAGTCCAGTTCGGCGCGCGTGAAGACGCTAAAGGCAAGTGGAAAATCATCCAAGGCCAACTCGGCGACAATGTATTCACCCTCAGCATCAACGAACTGGGGAACTACACGGCCGTGACGAATAAAGGCCAAGCGAAGAAAAACTAATCTATGCTGAAGCAGCCAAACCTGAGCGATCGGGTTTGGCTGTTTTTTTGTGTGGTGGTGATTTAGTCGGTTCTATAAATCGCTCTGGTGCTCTGGAGAAGACTCCCACGATAAGCCGGGCCACGCTTCGCTTGCCAGTCTTATCGCTCCGTCCACTCCGGTGGCGCACCTACCGCTTGGGTGTTGGGGGATACGCAGCAAACTTATTTTGTGTGTGGGGCGGGAAGGGAGTGTGTGGTTCTGGAATCGCTCGGCAGCGGTGGTGCACGCGCCTTCACTCGGAGTGAAGTTATGGGAATATCTTTAGTAGGATTCTACAAGTCGCTTCGGACGCTTTGGAGTGGGTTCCCACAATAAGCCGGGCAGCTGGAGAACGCTGCCAGTCGTATTGCTCCACTCACTCCGGGGACGCGCCTCAGCTGGGTGTTGGGGGATACTGAGCAAACTTATTTTGTGTGTGGGGAGGGAAGGGCGTGTGTGGTTCTGGAATCGCTCGGCAGCGGTGGTGCACGCGCCTTCGCTGGGAAGGGTTAAATTGTTTGGGAATTGTTTGGGTGCCTGGCACGCACACAATTTCTTTTTGCCGACAAGACCTTTTCGACACAAGTTGTTATAATGAACACAAATCAACTGCGAAGAAAAAAACAGGAGTGGGTGAAACAGATGAACAGACGTGACAACGATGGAAAGCAAAGCTTCTACAAAGGGATCATGCAGATGCTGCTTGTTATTGCCGTACTGCTTTTTGGAGTGGGTGCCTGCCAGTCCACGGGTTCAGACGACCCGCCTGCAGAAGAGGAAATCGAGCCCACTGCGGAAGACAACAAAACAGGTGCGGTGGAGGATGAACAAAGCCAGGCATCGATGATCGCCAACGCCAAAACCCATGTCTACACCCTGTATACCGACCTCGAGCAAGGTTCAGGCTTTCTGATCAACACTGAAGGCGACATCCTGACCAATGCCCACGTTGTGCTGGATGCGTCCTATATCACTGTTAAAAACAGCGACGGCCAGGAATTCAACGGCAATATCATCGGCATGTCCGAAACCCAGGATCTGGCCATCGTCCGTGTCGACGAGCTGGCCGGCAAAGAGCCCTTGGAAATTGAAATGGAACCGGTGGACATTGGTACACCCGTTGTCGCCATCGGCAGCCCCAATGACGAAAGCAACACAGCGACCACCGGTGAAATCACCGCAACCGATCTCGACTTTCTGGACCAATATGAATACACCGGCCTCTACGAGATGACCGCAGAAATCGCGCAGGGCTCAAGCGGCGGCCCGCTGATCGCGGCTGACACCGGAAAAATCCTTGGCATCAACTCGATCATCCTTGAGGAAAAACAGGGTACCGGCTACACCATCCCGCTCTACTCCGTCTGGGATCAGCTGACCGAATGGGTCGAAAACCCGATTCTTCCTGAGGAAGAGGAAATCGTGCTGCAGGATGTCAAAGACGCCTATTTTGCTGATGAACTGTTGGAAGACTTTATTGCCGCTTATTATGAACTGATTCCGTATTCGCTGAATGATGCCGAATCTTCCTACTACCTGTCCTATATCCTGCCAGACAGCGAAGCGGAACAGGAAGCGACAGAGCTGGTTGAGGAGTTTGCCGAATCGGGTCGTATTTATGATACCGTCCAGCCGACTATCACCAGCATTGATATCAATGAAGACAATGCCATCGTGGAGGCCGAAGCCGACTTCACCTACCACGAAATAGAGAGCGGCGAATCGTCGACTGTGTCCCACGAAGGCGTCTATTCGGTGGTGATCGACGAGTACGGCGATTACCAGATCGAGGATATTGTGAATGAATAAAGAGTAGACTCAGATGTGAGTCTGCTTTTTTATGTGATGATTTTTCTGGGTTCTTTAAGTCGCTCTAGTGCTCTGGAATGGACTCCCGCGCTAAGCCAAGCAGCTGAAGTGCGCTGCTCGTCTTAGCGCTCCGTCCACTCCTGGACGCACCTGCCGCTGGGTGTCGGAGAATACGGAGCAAACTTATTGATGTGTGGGGGTGGAAAGTTAGCGTGTGGTTCTGGAATCACTCGGCAGCGTTGGTGCACGCGCCTTCGCTGAGTGTGAGATTACGGGAATAGTTTTTAAAAGGTTCTACAAGTCGCTTCGGACGCTTTGGAGTGGGTTCCCACAATAAGCCAGGCAGCTGGTAGTGCGCTGCCAGGCTTATTGCTCCACCCACTCCGGGGACGCGCCTCAGCTGGGTGTAGGAATGGAATCCTATCTTCTGGTTCTTGTTGAGAAGGTAGATGGGGAGTGGTTCTGAAATCACTCGGCAGCGGTGGTGCACGCGCCTTCGCTTTGAAAATCACCTTTTCAGGAGTTCTACAAGACCTATCGAGGTTTCTACCTCACCAGTATGCTTCTCTACATGAAATTTTCAACTCCTTACACAATTTTCACAAGAAAGATCACATCTTGTGTGTGAAGGAAGCCATATCAAAAAAGTCACTCCCTATTTTCGGCTGTACGCGACGCGAACAGCTTCCATTCAGTGGCTTGAACTTTGTAAAAAAACTTCGAATTGAGGTAAGGATGAAGAGTGTTCAGGTAAAGGAGCAAAAAGTTTAGGTATAGATATGAAAATTTCATGTAGCTGCTTCAATCATTCATGTAGAAGCCTTAAACATTCAGCTAGGACTCAAGCCGACTCCCCAAGCTTCATTCCCACAACTAGCTACCATAAAACCCATACCTCAGTTTAAACCACAAAATGATGCAGAAACAAACGTTTCTGCGAAAGCCCTCTATAGTCAGTCCGTTGCTTATACTTTTCACACTCCTCCGATAAAGAGTGACGCTAATTCCTTATCTCTCAAAAAATAGAAGAAAGAGCGGAAGGTGGCGAAGGGCAAAGATGTGCTCCTGCATCGCTGCGCTAGCTTCGTCGCAAAGGTATTGACCAAACTACCTTCGGCCAATACCTTTCCTGGGGGAAGCAGCGAAGCGACGAAGTGCCGAAATCCACTCGGGCGTTAAGCCCGAGTGGATTTCGGCGCAAGCCCCCCGGAAAGCGTCCACCTGAAGCGACTTCTTCCCCACTGAAACTACTGCAATGTTTACATTCCTCTACAGCCTTCACTAGCATCATCTTCGGCACCTGGTCCGAAAGCGTCCACCTGGAGCGACTTCTTCCCCACTGAAACTACTGCACTGTTCACATTCCTCTACTGCCTTTACTAGCATCATCCTCGGCACCTGGCCCGAAAGCGTCCACCTGGAGCGACTTCTTCTAGCCTGGGCATCCTGCATTGGTATTACTCCAGCAACATTAAAGATTCCCAAATTAAAAAGGGGACCGGCGAAGGCCTGCTATTAGCAGGTCTTCGGGTCACCCTTTGGAAATACCTATTTGATTAGAAGCGCTTGTAGCTATGGAATTTCTTGCCCCAGTATGGGTCATTCATGCTCTTGACTTCTGCTTTCGCTCCGCCAGAATGGATGAACTGGTTGTTGCCGATGTAAATCCCAACGTGTGAGATCCCAGCGCGGTACGTGTTAGCAAAGAATACCAAATCGCCTGGTTGCGGGCTGCTGACTGCATAAGTCTCAGCGTATTGTGAAAGTGTCGTGCGTGATACGTTTTTGCCTGCTTTTTTGTAAGCGTATTGAACAAATCCACTGCAATCGAATCCAGAAGGTGTCGTGCCGCCAAATTTGTAAGGGATGCCTTTAAGTGACAATGCTGCTGAAACGACTGATGAAGATGAAGTTGAAACGGAAGCTTTCTTGACAGTAGTGGAAGAAAGCAATGTGCTCAATACCCATCCTGATTTACCGTTGACTTTCACTTTGTACCAAGTCGATTTGCCGACTTTCTTTTGGTGAGTAGCTGTAGCGATTGACCCTTTTTTAGCGACTGTAACCACTTTGTATTTTGTTCCTGCATCTGCGCGAACATTTGTGTTGTATTTCATTTTGAATGTACCTGATTTAGCAGTTGCTTTGCTTGCGGCAACTTGCTCCACTGTAGATTCAGAAGTTTCATATGATGAAGTAGCGACATTTTGTGTAGTTGTTGCTGCTTGTACGTCCGTGGTTGAGTTAGCAAATAGCAATGATCCAGCTGCGAGTAAAGTAAAGACTAGTTTTTTCATGTTAGGTGGTTCCTCCAATAAGTTTTTTTATTATCCAAGAATATGAATTAATAATATTTTGCTCTGCCATTTACTATATAGAGAGAACAACGTAAAAACAACGTCAATTCAATTGCAGTTATATTACAGTTGTATAACAAAAAGAATTCGGCCTTCAAAACCCTTTGAGGGAAGGCTTTTGGAGGTCAATAAAATACGGAGAAAAGGTTTATTTCTTTAGAAAACGGGTTTCAAATCTTTAAAATAGTGTATTTGTTACAAATAATCTCCTAATAAATACAAAATTAAAAATCCTGCCAGCTGTATTTTAGCTATGCAAAGTGAAAAAATGACAAATTGATGATAGACTGCTTCTTGAAAAAATGTATAAGGTAAACACACTCATTTTTTTATTAAAAAAATAATATACTATCTAAATTATGTGAAAACTTTGATTGCAATAACATCTGTTCGTCCAATTTTGACAGAAAACCGTAAACTTCTTACAATTAAATAAATTAGAAAATTCCGAAAAGAGGGGAAGCTGATGAAAAAAATCCTATCCATCGACGGTGGAGGTGTCCGCGGCATCATCCCGGCAATGGTGTTGGCAGAAATCGAAGACCAGACCGGAAAACCGATTGCGGAGCTGTTTGACTTGGTGGTCGGCGCGTCGACCGGAGGGATTTTGGCGCTGGGGCTGGTTGCCCCAGACAGATTGGCTCCGGCACAGCCGCGCTATTCGGCGGATCAATTCCTCGGATTTTATTTAGAGGAATCCCATGCCATTTTCGATAAATCGCTGTTCTACAAAATCACCCGGGGTATTTTTGCCAGGCGCTATCATGCCCGGGCGCTTGAAAAGGCATTGAAGAAATACTTCGGTCCGACCATGCTTTCCGAAGCCATAACAGCTGTCGTAGTGCCCAGCTATGAAATCCATGGGCGCTTTACGGCCTTTTTCAAGAGCCGTGACGTAACCGAAAAGAAAATCGAAAGAGATGTATTGATGAGGGATGTTGCACGCGCCGGCTCGGCAGCGCCGACGTATTTTGTGCCGAAGAAGATCAAAGCCTATCCGGATGCAATTTTCATCGACGGCGGCGTCTTCGCCAACAACCCGGCCATGTGCGCCTACGCGGAAGCAAAGGAAATCTTTCCGGACGACGAGGATTTGCTGATCGTTTCGCTCGGTACAGGGAATCCGCAGCTGACCATCGAATTCGGCAACTTCCGAAACTGGGGCTTGCTCGGCTGGGCGCGTCCGCTCTGGTATATCCTGATGGACGGCAGCTCTGATGTGGTGCATCACCAGCTGAATTACGTCCTGCCGGAAAGGGAAGAAGCGAAACGCTATTACCGTTTCCAAATCGAGTTGGAGGAGCCAGGTACGGAGAAACTGGACGACGGCTCGGAAGAAAACCTCAACGCCTTGGTCGAGCTCGGCCAGGAACTGCTCGATACGAACCGCGAAGACATCCGCAAATTATGCCGGCAGTTAATGGAATAAAACCTTTGTCATACAGATGTAATCAATTCGTAGTGGTTCAAATCGGTGGGACAGGCTAAAATGATAGAGGGATTTAATGTAATGATGTTTAAAAGCGGAGTGGGGAAGAAGTCGCTCCAGGCGGACAAGACATTGGCCGAACTCTCTTCGGCCAATGTCTTTGCGACTCGTATACTTAGAACATCTGCCACCCTCCACTCTTTCTTCTATAACAATAATTATTCATCTTCAACAAAACATCATACATATATATAGAAGGAGTTGCCCACATGGCCAGAAGATATGACTATATGGATTGGCTGCGGGTCTTGTCGATTTTCGTAGTCGTCGGCATTCATGTAGTTTCAAAAATCATCAACAGCACCACCACGGACGACTGGATCTGGCATTTCGCCAATGTTTTCGATGCCGGTCTGCGCTGGTGTGTGCCGATTTTCTTCATGCTCAGCGGTGCCTTGCTGCTGACGCGTGATAAAGAGGAAAGCGTCTGGCAATTTCTGCAGAAGCGGCTGTCGAAAGTCGTCATTCCGCTGATTTTCTGGAGCTTCGTCTACACGCTGTACAATATTTACGAGCTGGGCGAGTCCTATACCGCTTATGAAATCCTTGTGCAGTTCCTGACTGATGACATCTATTACCACTTGTGGTTTCTCTACACCATCACCGGCCTCTACATCATGGCGCCTTTTCTGAAGCTGCTGGTAGCTTACATGGACAAGAAAACCTTCCAGGCTTTTCTGGTGTTCTGGATCGTCTTTGCCAGCTTCCTGCCGTTTCTGCCGAAGTTCCTCGGCTTCGAAATTGCCTTGGATGCCGGATTGTTCCAACCGTATATCGGCTATTTCCTGCTCGGCGCCTATCTCGTGCTCTACCCGATTCCGAAAAAATACCTGATGCCACTGGGTGTACTCGCGGCCATCAGCTATTTTGCGACGCTTTGGGGTACTTATTACTTGAACATCGGCTTGCCGGCGGGCGAGTTCGATGAGTTCTTCTACGAGCATTACCGACCGAACAACTTGCTGATTACGCTGTTCATCTTTGTCGGATTCCAGCACATGGCGAACAAGATCAAGCCGAATGCCCTGATCACACGGATCAGCACCGCCACTTTCGGCATCTACGTCATCCATCCGCTCATCCAGATTTATATGAATAAATTCTTCGGGCTCAACGAAACCACCTTCAACCCGATCATCAGCGTCCCGCTCGTCTGGATTCTCATATTCACTCTCTCATTCGCCATCATCCTGGCCATGCAGAAACTGCCGGTGATCAACCGATTGGTACCATAGAAAATGGACAGTCTTCTTATAGAGAAGGCTGTTTTTATTTGGGTATACAGATCGCTCTAGTGCCGGGCAGCGCTGGTTTGAATTGTGCGAGAATTGTGCGGGTGCCTGGCACCCGAACAATTCCCGCACAATTTTGGGTTTCTATAAGTCACTCTGGTGCTCTGTGCTCTGGAATGGACTCCCGGGATAAGTCGAGCAGTGCTTTGCTGGGCGTACTTAGTTTGAGCGGTTTCTAAAAGTCGCTTCCGACGCTTTGGAGTGGGTTCCCACAATAAGACGGGCAGCTGGAGAACGCTGCCCGTCTTATTGCTCCACCCACTCCGGGGACGCGCCTCAGCTGGGGGTGGGGGAATACACAGCAAGCCATGTTGGATGTGGTGGGGAAAGTGGGCGTGTGGTTCTGCAATCGCTCGACGAGGTGGTGCACGCGCTCTCGCTTGGAGAGAAAAACTGGATGGAGGGAGGTTGCCGGAGTGATCCTCCAAATAGCTAGGAATAAAGAGATGAATCAGTATTTTTTTGCGGCTTTCTGGAAGTCGCTTCGGACGCTTTGGAGTGGGTTCCCACAATAAGCCGGGCAGCTGAAGAACGCTGCCCGTCTTATTGCTCCACCCACTCCGGGGACGCGCCGGCGCTTGGCTGTTAAAGGATATGCGGCAAGCCATGTTGGATGTAGTGGGGAAAGTGGGCGAGTGGTTCTGGAAACGCTCGGCGTGATGGTGCACACACCTTCGCTTGAATTGTTTGGGTGCCTGGCACCCAAACAATTATAATTACTAACAAAGTGGAAACTACTGGAAACGTATCTCTTTATTCAACGTCTAATGAAACAAAGGAGGGAATTTCTTGGAAAGCCGTTTTCTTACATTCATCATACTCATTCTCATGCTTTTAGTTGCTGGTTGTGATTCAAGTCAGAAGAAAACAGAACCTCAAAAATTTGAAGATCTTTATCCTGGAGAGCTTGCAGAAGTAACTCAGATTCAACTATTGAATGGCAGTGATGGATCTCGCGTAACTGTGACCGATCAGGAAGCCATCCACTCTTTTATTGAAAAGATAAAAGAGGCTACGTTTATTCCGGATGAAAATCAGGAGGAAAGGGAAGGTTACAGGTATGCCATAACCTTAATGGAAGAAGATGTGGAGCCTTTTACGTTTGGGGTGCGAAGTGTTGGAGATACTTACTATTACACGGAGCCAGATATCCTTCCGTATGTTGATGAACTCTTCCTGAAGTTTGATGAAGAACCGAGTGAGTAGAAAAAGAAATTGTGTGGGTGCCAGGCACCCACACAATTCTCGCACAATTAGTAGAGAAAGCACAAAAAGCCTTCCGTCGCAGAAGGCTTTAGCTGGTCAAACTTCAATATCGGGTTAGTAGTGAAAATCTCTTGGAGCTTAGAAGTAATAAAAGTTGATGAACAGTGCGAAGGCGATGATGGCCACTAATAAAACCGTCGAGGCCACAATCCATTTCTCGCTTTTTTTATTAATTCCATAAACGATGCCAGCAATTGCCACGAGTGCAAGAAGAATACTTAGAATCATGCCAAGCCCTCCTTAATATGTGTACAACTTTAAATTTAGTATACCATCGAAAGCCGGAACTTCTTTAGATTGGTAGAATAGTTTCAGAGAGTTCAATAACTCGCTTTGGTGCTCCGTCCACTCCTGGACGCACCTACCGCTGGATGTCAGTGAGGTTGCGGGAATATCTTTAATAGGATTCTATAAGTCGCTTCGAACGCTTTGGAGTGGGTTCCCACAATAAGACGGGCAGCTGGAGAACGCTGCCCGTCTTATTGCTCCACCCACTCCGGGGACGCGCCGGCGCTTGGCTGTTAAAGGATATGCGGCAAGCCATGTTGGATGTGGTGGGGAAAGTGGGCGTGTGGTTCTGCAATCGCTCGGCGTGATGATGCACACGCTCTCGCTTGGAGTGAGGTTGCGGGAATACCTTTAATAGGATTCTATAAATCGCTTCGGACGCTTTGGAGCGGGTTCCCACAATAAGCCAGGCAGCTGGAGAACGCTGCCAGTCTTATTGCTCCACCCACTCCGGGGACGCGCCTCAGCTGGGTGTGGGGATGACATCCCATCTTCTGGTTCTTGTCGAGAAGATAGATGGAGAGTGGTTCTGAAATCGCTCGGCAGCGATGGTGCACGCACCTTCGCTTGATGTGGGTGAAGTCTATAAATAGATTTGTGTTTTTAGAGGAAGAGTAGGGATCTCTACCTAACAATTATAAGTTTCTACTATAAGAAGGTGAGGATGCTATCTCACTTTTTAACTTCTCTATATGAAAGATTTCCTTACCTACACGAATTTCATGAGGGAAATTACATTCTGTATATGGACAATACCTGATCAGAAAATGTCACTCCCTATCCCCGGCTGTTCGCCACGCGAACAGCTTCCATTCAGGTGCTTGAACTTTGTAAAAAACATCGAATTGAGGTAAAGATGAAGATTGTTTATGTAAAGGAGCAAAATTTCAGTTATAGATATGAAAATTTCAGGTAGCCGCTCCAATTGTTCATGTAGAAGCCCCGAACATTCAGGTAGAACCCCAAGTAGCCACCAGTAAAGAAATCTCAAGTTCAACACACAAAATGATGCAGAAACAAACGTTTCTGCGCAAGTCCCACACCTGTTCGTGATCAGCTCGATGCCTATGCTTTCCGCATTCCTCCGATAAAGAGTGACGCCTCACTCCTTATCTCCCAAAAAACTAGAAGAAAGAGCGGAAGGTGGCGAAGGGCAAAGATATGCTCCTGCATCGCTGCGCTAGCTTCGTCGCAAAGGTATTGACCGAACTACCTTCGGCCAATACCTTTCCTGGGGAACCAGTGAAGTGCCGAAATCCACTCGGGCGCTAAGCCCGAGTTAGTTCGGCGCGAGCCCCCCCGGAAAGCGTCCACCTGGAGCGACTTCTTCCCCCTGAATCCATTGCACTCTACTGTTCTCATCCTTGTCTTGCTTTTCAAACTCGCTGCGCTGTCCTGCTTAAGCTTTTGTCCAGCCTTCACTGTTATGGCCATCCCCCAGATATTAGTATAAATTACTCTTTTCTAGTATAAATTTAAGCGAAAGCCCTTTTCATCTCAACTGGAAGTGAGTACAATACAAGTAATCAAACAATGGACACAATTGGCTTTGACGCTTCTTTCTACATCTTATATACTGATATTGGTAATAGAACTTATATGTCTGTTAAATATTTCTTATATTTTTGGAAAATTCTACTAAAATAATTCGGAATAGCAAAGGGGTTTTTTTTATTGAAAATACTGTATAGCACGTTGAGCGCTTTACTTCTGGTTACGGGTTTGGGGCAATTAACGGCTTCAGCGGATGACAATCAGGAAAAACGGATGATTATCGTCTATGAGGAAGAGCAAAAGAGCTTTTCAATCGCTGAAAAGACCGAAGATTTCGGCGGTTCTGAGGTAGAGGCCTATGAGGAAGTATCGATTGTATCTGCGGAAATGACGGAAGCGGAAGCTGAGAAGCTTTTGGCCGATCCTTCCGTCAAAGCGATTGAAGAAGATATCGTATTTTCTCTTAGTGCTCAATCGGAAGGCTGGGGAATCCCGCAGATCAAGGCAGCTGCGGCTTGGAATTCCGGATTTACAGGAAAAGGCGTGAAAGTCGCCGTCATCGATTCGGGGATCACCAGACATGAAGATTTGGTCATCGCCGGTGGCTATTCCGCTATAGATGGCATGACTTCCTATGCGGATGATCAAGGGCATGGAACGCATGTCGCCGGAATCATCGGCGCCAAAAATAACAGCATCGGCTTAAAAGGTGTGGCACACGAAGCGAGCCTGTACGCCGTCAAAGCATTTGACAGCAAAGGCGATGCCTATTTATCCGATTTGATTGAAAGCGTCAACTGGGCCATCACTAATAATATGGACATCATCAACTTGAGTGGCGGTTCGCCGGAAGATTCCACCGTCTTCAAGGAAGTTTTCGACAAAGCTTATGCCAGAGGGATTTTGATCGTAGCAGCAGCCGGCAATGTCGGCACCAATACCGGGACAGGCGATAATGTCGAGTATCCGGCACGCTATCCATCCGTCATTGCGGTGGGTGCATTAGGGCAAAACTTGCTTCGCGCACCATTTTCATCGACAGGACCTGCGGTTGAAGTGGTGGCGCCTGGGCTGAACATCTACAGCACATTGCCAAGTAACCGCTACAGCCTGATGTCCGGTACCTCTATGGCGACGCCGTACGTGGCTGGCCAATTGGCTTTGATGAAGCAGGCGTACCCAAAATTGACGAACAAGGAATTGCGGGCTGTGATGGCACAGGAAGCGAAAGACTTGGGCAAAGCTGGCAGAGATCCCCTCTACGGCCATGGATTGATTCAGATTTCTTCCTATAAAGCACCGCGGATTTCCGAAGTGGGCAATCCACTTCTGACACTGGCTTTCGATAAGGCGTCGATCACCAGCGCAGTCGGCAAATCGGTTCAACTGGCTGTGACGGCGAGCTATACGAACGGCGAAGCCATCGATGCGGCCCAAACCGCACAATGGGTTTCATCAAATCCGGCAGTAGCCACCGTCTCTAAAGGAAAAGTGACGATGAAAGCAGTTGGGAGCACCACCGTCACTGCAACTTTAGGAAATAAAACCGCTTCATTGAAAATAATCGTTCCACAAACTGCCGATCTTTTCACAGACGTATCGGCTGCCTATTTTCCTTCAGTCGACTACCTGGTGAAAAGAGGGGTCACCAATGGTGAAAGCTCCACACGGTTTGGCGTTCAAAACGACATCCTTCGTGTGGACGCCGCCATCTGGCTGGCAAAAGAACTTGGTTTGAACCTGGCGACAGCACCAGCGTCCGGATTCACCGATGTTCCGGCCCGTGCCGTGCCGTCAGTGAACGCATTAAAACACGCCGGCTATATCAGCGGCAAGACGAAAACGACCTTCGGGGCAACCCAAAAGCTGACGCGGGGCGAAATCGCCTTGATTCTCAAAAACGGCTATAAGCTTCAGCCAAACGGTGAGAAATTGCCGTTTACCGACGTATCATCCCGCTACGAAGAAGCCGTCAATGCGCTGGCCGCCAATAAAATCACCAACGGCATCAGCGCTACACAATTCGGCGTCGTCAACAATGTAAAACGCGGCGAATTGGCCATCTTCATCTATCGACTGGCTTCGATGTAAGCATTGACTGTAATCATTTTCATTTCAATAAAACTGCATACCCCTTCCAAAACCCGTCTGCCCTTGGCATGACGGGTTTTTTCATCGATTCAATATGTATCATTTTGTAATAAATGTAACATAAATGTAATGTTATTTTGACGAGCGTTTGGTCGCATGACCCGTGAATTATGGTAAATTTAAACTGTCTTTTAGTTTGAAAATTCCATTATTTTGACGAGGGGGAGAAAGATTGGGGAAGATACGTTCAATTTTATTGATGGCATTGGTGTTTCTGGTAGCTTTTGGAACAGTTTCAGCAGGCTTGCCAGGCGTTTCAGCTGCGCCGAATAAAGCAGCTGGGGCTGGCCAGGAGCTGCAGCTGAAAAAGCCGACAGTGAAGATTCCGGAAACGCTTGAAAATCCGAAAGATCCGAACAAACAAGTGCGGATCATCGTGGAACTCGAAAGCGAACCGGCAATCGAAAACGCGACACGCAAAGGCGTGCTCTACAAAAATCTGCCAGCGTCCCAGAAAGAAACCTTGGAAGCGGCAGTCAGTTCTGAACAAAATTCAGTTCAGTCATCCATCTCGAAACTGGCACCCGGCATTACATATCTAGAAAATTTCACGACGGTCTTCAATGGCTTCTCGGCTGAAGTGGAAGCCGGAAAAGTCAAAGACATCGCTTCTCAAAGCGGCGTCAAAGCTGTCTACGAATCAACCGAATACCAACGTCCGGAAATCAAACCGGAAATGAAATACTCCAAAGAACTTGTCCAGGCGCAACAAGTCTGGAACGATTACGACTATAAAGGCGAAGGCATGGTTGTCGGCGTCATCGATACCGGCATCGACCCGAGCCACAAAGACATGGTCTTGAGCGATGACGTTTCAGGTGACATCACCAAAGCCGATGTCGGCGCGCTATTGGGCGATGGCTCAGTGGAAAATGGCCAGTATTTCACGCCTAAAGTGCCGTTCGGCTACAATTACATGGACGGCAACAATGAAATCCTGGACCTCGGACCGGAAGCTTCGATGCACGGCATGCACGTTGCCGGCACAGTGGGAGCCAACGGCAATGAAGAAAACGGCGGCATCAAGGGGGTGGCTCCGGAAGCGCAATTGCTTGCGCTGAAAGTGTTCGGCAATGATCCCTTGTATCCATCGACTTACGGCGATATCTACATTAAAGCCATCGATGATTCCATCAAATTGGGAGCGGATGTCATCAATATGTCATTGGGCTCGGTTTCCGGATTTGTGGATTCCGCGAATCCTGAACAGCAGGCGGTTGAACGCGCGACAAACAGCGGCATCCTGGTATCCATTTCAGCCGGAAACTCGGATATGCTGGGATCGGGTTATTTCTATCCCTATGCTGAAAACCAGGATTACGGCTTGACCGGCTCGCCAAGTGTTTCATTCGACTCGTTTGGTGTAGCATCTTTTGAAAACGACATGATCACGGCGATGAGCTTTGCGTACCTGGCCGACGGGGAAGAAGCCGGACGTGCCATGTACCTATTGGCGAACGACAAAGATCCGCGCGATTTGCCGGAAGCTTCCTATGAAGTGGCGGATGCGGGACTTGGTACGGCCGCTGACTTTGCAGGAAAAGATTTCACCGGTAAATTCGCCTTGATTTCACGCGGCGGCAATCCGTTCGTGGAAAAAGCGGTCAACGCACAAACTGCAGGAGCGGCCGGTGTCATCATCTACAACAATACGTCAGGCACCATCAATATGGCGTCCGATCCATCCATCACGATTCCTTATATGTCAGCCCTCCAGGCGGACGGTGTGGCCATGAAAGCGTTGATCGACGCCGGCCAGAAGGTGACGGTTCTATTTGATGGACAGTACTTGGAAACCCAAAGTCCGACAGCTGGACAGATGAGTGATTTCACTTCATGGGGACCAACGCCGAACCTGGATTTCAAACCTGAAATCACAGCACCGGGCGGCAATATCTTCTCGACATTGAACAACGATGAATACGGCTTGATGAGCGGAACGTCGATGGCAGCACCGCATGTTTCAGGCGGTACGGCTTTGATTTTCCAACGCATTGAGGAATTGGGGCTCGACGGCAAGGAACGTGTTCAATTTGCCAAGAACCTGATGATGAATACAGCGAATCCCGTAGAATTGATCGCCGGGGAATTCGTTTCACCGCGCCGCCAGGGAGCAGGCTTAATGCAATTGCACGATGCCTTGTCGACTGACGTGACGGTGACAGAAAAAGCGACAGGCGAAGGGAAAGTGGCATTAAAAGAAATCAAAGACAATAAATTCACTTTCACGGTGACAGCACAGAACTTCTCGGATGAAGCGGCAAACTATAACGTAGCTGTGAATGTCCAGACGGATAAAGCCTTAACGGCGAGCGGCGTCCAGGTGACGGCACCGAACATCGCAGGATCGAATGTCGTCACGGAACAAGTGGCGATCGATGCTCCGAAAACAGTGACAGTACCGGCTAACGGCAGCCAGGACATTACCGTTGCAGTTGATGTGTCGGCACTGGAAAACGATGTGGCTTATCAGGCATTCACCAATGGCTTTTTCGTAGACGGCTTCCTGACCTTGACGGATACCAACGAAGAAGTGACGGGCAATACGGAATTGGTGGTTCCATACTTCGGCTTTAACGGCGGATGGGATGATGCGAATATCTTCGATTACTTCGCATGGGATCCAGCCACTTATTACGGAATGACATTCCTGGTGGATGAAAAAGGCGAGACCGTCACAGGCGGAACGCATCAGCCGGACTTTGTTCCGGAACGATTCGCGTTTTCCCCGAATGGGGATGGTGTGAAAGACCAGGTGATTCCAGTGTATTCATTGCTGCGGAACGCCAAGGACTTTGAAGTGAACGTGCTGGATGCAGCGGACAAAACCTTGCGGACCATCCGGACAGAAGACGAATTGGTGAAGAACTATTCAGCCGATGAGTCGTATAACTTCAATCCGGCCAATGGCTGGGATGGAAAAGTACTTGAAAAAGCCGTAGCGGACGGCGATTACCAAATTCAATTGCGCGCAGTGATCGATTATGAAAATGCGGAATGGCAGACAATTGAATTCCCGGTGAAAGTCGACACCGTAGCACCCGTTGCAGCAGCAAGCTTCAACGCAGCGGCTAAACTGGTGGAAGTGGCAAGCTTCAACGACAATCCGGAAGGCTCTGGCCCGGATCGCTGGGAAGTCTTCCTGAACGGCAAAGAACTGACTGAAAATGCAGCGACGCCTGCAGACGAGTCATTGGCACCGACAGTCACGAGCTTTGCGGTGACGGAAGAGCTGAAAGCAGGAGACAAACTGACAGCGGTATTCTACGACACGGCCGGCAACAAACAAGTGGTCGACCTATCGACGGCAACACCTGAAACCGTCAAACCGGTCATCTATATCGACAAGCCGGATGTCCTGTCGGTGCATAAAACCAAAGAAGTGGCAGTCGCTGGACGCGTGGAAGAGGATTCGAAAATCGTTTCCCTGACAGTCAACGGCGAGCCCGCAACTGAATTTGACGGCAAGACCTTCAGCCACAAGCTGATAGTGGCGGATGGCTCCCATTACGTCAAAGTCAAAGCCATCGACGAATTCGGCAACGAAATGGAAATTCGCCGCCAAGTGCTGGTCGATACCACTCCAGCGGTCATCACCTTGACAGACGTGCCGAAAACAGTCGGCCTTGACCAGGACGAAGTGGAGATCACTTTCAACGTCAAAGACAATTTCGACGAAATCCGCGCGTATTACTTTGACAGCGAAATTTTCGCACAAGACCTGACAGCCCCTTACCAACTGAAGAATTTTGACCAGGACATCACCACCACCGTGCCGGTACCGGCCGATGGAGCAAATGAAATCAAGCTGAAAGTCATCGATTTGGGTGGCCACGTAACAGAGGCCGTCTTCACCATCACGAAGGCAGCTCCAACCAAGCCAGGAAAACCGGACAAGCCAGGCAAGGGCAAACCCGACAAGCCTGAGAAACCAGGAAAAGGCAAACCCGATAAGCCAGGGAAGCCTGTTAAAAACTGAGTAGGAATGGAGTAAGAGCAGATCAAGAACAGATCAAGAGCGTGAGAATATTTTAATAGAAAAAGCCGGAAGCAGCTGCTTCCGGCTTTTTCTATTGAATTGTGTGGGAATTGTGCGGGTGCCAGGCACCGATTACTGTACTTTTATCAATTCTGACGAAATTTTACCATCGAGGCCGACGGTTTTAACCGCGCCGAACCCTTCGACCATATAATATTTATAGCCCGTATCGTGGTTAACGGAAGAATCATACGGCACTGTAACTTCGACTGCATTGGTAAAGGTTTTATAAGGTGTTTTGACAGTGACGTCGACTCCGGTAATTTTACTTACTGGTGCAAAAGGGTTGTCGATATTAAACACTTTTCCTTTTTTGATCGGATAAACCAATTCGGTTATATATTCAGAGAAAGGGAAGCCGATATTATACATATCGTAGGTTTCGTCTTCCGTATAGAAAATATCTTCTACGTCTTCATTATAGTTTTCCCAAAGGAAGCCGAGTGGTTCGCCATTAAGGTGTGAATCGTCCGTATAACGCGCATTCAGTACTACACCGTCAGCTGAGCGATAGGAATAAACCTTTGTTTTATCACGCAAATAAGAATTTTCCATGTGGGTATCGTTCTTGAATACAGGTTCCAATCCGCGGGCAAGGAATGCCGAGAACTGGCCGCGGGTCACGTTGGTTAACGGACGATAGGTTCTGTCGGGATAACCGGCGGTGATATTGTAGGAAACCAGTTGTTTAATCGGCTCGAACGCTTTCATATTCGCAGAGACATCCTTAAAGTCAGTGGCACCCCAAAGAGGCATCGTGAAAATATTCGACAGCAGGATTGCCATGTCCCCGCGGGTGATGGGTGCATCCGGACGGAAGGTCTTATCGGGATAACCATTCAAATAACCGGCTTCTTGTGCAGCAGCAATATAGCCGCTCGCTTTACTGGATTTACTGACGTCTTTAAAGCCAGTCGCTCTCTGCGTGCCATCCAAATCCTTCAATTGGCCGATCATGATTGCAGCTTCTGCGCGGGTGACGGTTTTGTCAGGACGGAACGTGCCATCCTCATATCCGGTGATGACTTTCTTGTCGACAAGATAATCGATCTCGTCATAGAAACGGTGGTTCTCAGGCAAGTCGGAAGCAGCCAAAGCAGGCGTGCCCATTAAACTGAACGCCAGTACAGCACTACTCAGAATCAATGTCTTTTTCACAGTTATCCATCCTCTCGGGTATCTGAAATTTTCTACATGAACAGTATACCCATAAGAGTTACAAAAATGGAATTATTAAGAAGATTTCTTTTTGAATTGTTCGAGAATTGTGTGGGTGCCTGGCACCCACACAATTCTCACACAATTTAACTCATCAGAGCAAAGGCGCGTGCACCATCGCCGCCGAGCGATTCCAGAACCGCTCACTCACTTCTCATACCACAACTCAGTAGACAGGTCGCGTATCCCACAACATTAAGCTGAGGTGCGCCACCGGAGTGGACGGAGCGATAAGACTGGCAAGCAGAGCGCTGCCCGGCTTATCGCGGGAGTCCACTCCAGAGCACCGAAGCGGCTTATAAAAAATTCTCACTCCATCCCGATCAGTTGATTTACTGTATCCCCTTGAGGATTATCCACACGGATCCGCGCATGCCCTTCCGCGTAATAATGCTTGTAGCCATTGACCGTGACTTCCACAACATCCTCAAATGTTCCGTAATCGGTGGTGACCGTTTGGCCGACAGCTGTGACCGTGAAGACTTGATTGTTTTCATCTGTGAAGGAATCACCCAGCCGCACCGGATACTGAAGATCCAGCACATAAATATCTTGCGGGATGAATTGAAGGCCAAACGTGCGATGCGTTTCAATTTCCCCGTACAAAGCTTCACCTGTGCCGATGTCCGAAACGACAGACCACATGAATCCGTACTCACGGCCGCTCCGGTCAGGCACATAAGCATAGCTGTGGCGTTCGATTCCTTCAGGCGTTTGGTAGATATAGGTTTTTGTCTTGTCTTTCATAAATGAAGCCGGAATCGCTGCTTTATTCTTGAAAGCAGGCTCAAGCCCGCGCCCTAAAAATGCCGCAAACTGTCCGCGCGTCACGGATGCAGACGGACGGTAAGTATTGTCCGGATACCCGATGGTGATGTTGCCGGCCAAAATACGCGAAATGGCTTCATAAGCTCTCATGTTTTGCGACACATCTGTGAAATCCACTTGTGCAGTAAGGCCAAGACTGAAGAGGCGGTCGACGATGATGGCCATATCTCCGCGCGTAATCGCAGCATACGGACGGAAAGTGCCATCCGTAAAGCCGGAAACATAGCCGGCTTCTTCAGCCGAAGCAATATAGCCGCTTGCCCGTTGGTTGGCCGTTACATCCGGAAACTTCGTCTCGCGTTGAGTACCATCCAAATCCTTCAGACGGCCAATCATAATCGCCGCTTCGGCACGGGTGACAACAGCATCCGGCCGGACCGTGCCATCCGGATAGCCGGTGATCACATCACGCTCCATCATATAATTGATCTCTTCATAAAACGTATGCTGCTCAGACAAATCAGGAGCGGCCAAAGCAGAAGGAACAACCAGCAGCAGGACCAAAAAGAACATCGTGACTTTTCCAATTTTCTTCATAGCTCTCATCCTTTCTAAAACTTATTTTCGTATCCTTACCTGCATTTTAACAGGGAAGGAAGCCGATAACCATAAATAATACTGATTATTCTGATTAATTAGAGGCATTTGGATGGGGAATGCTGGGATACTTTACGTCCGAGAAACCTAAAGAAAATTGTGTGCGTGCCAGGCACCCACACAACTCCCACACAATTTAACCGGCTCAAGCGAAGGCGCGTGCACCACCGCTGCCGAGCGATTCCAGAACCACACACTTACTTCCATAGCACCACCCAATAGACAGGTTGCATATCCCACAACATAAAGCTGAGGCGCGTCCCCGGAGTGGGTGGAGCAATAAGACTGGCAGTGTTTAGCTGCCTGGCTTATTGTGGGAACCCACTCCAAAGCGACCGAAGCGACTGATAGAACCCTGCAAAAGCTACCATTGCCCACACAACTCCCAAACAATTTAACCGGCTCAAGCGAAGGCGCGTGCACCACCGCTGCCGAGTGACTACAGAACAGCACACTCACTTCTCGTCCAACCACAAAGTGGATATGTTGAGTAATACCCCACATCCAGCGGCAGGTGCGCCACCGGAGTGGACGGAGCGATAAGACTAGTAGCGTACTTCAGCTACTCGGCTTATCGCGGGAGTCCATTCCAGAGCACCGAAGCGACTGATAGAACCCGGATGAATTGTGTGCGTGCCAGGCACCCAAACAATTCCCACACAATTCCACTCTATTTTCTTTTTGTAAATATCTTTTAATATTTCGGTTGTCGTATATAATTTAGTTGTTAGACTATTTAGTCATAAAGAAGAGGAGATGAAAAGATGGCGATCAGCAGAAAAATTTCCATGATTCTCGCAGCGTTTGTCCTCGTTCTCAGCGGGTTGTTTACAGCCGTTCCAACACAGGCGGCAGCCGACGAAGTGACGAGAGGCGAGTTCATCAAGCATTTGGTGACGTCCCTGAAACTGGATTTAGGGGACGGCTCGACCATCAGCTTCAAGGACGTCGATAAGGAGCTGGCTCCATACGTTGAAGCGGCTTACGACCTGAAGTTGACGAGCGGAAAGTCCAAGACGGTCTTTGCACCGGATGAAAAACTGTCCCGTGAGCAGGCATTCTCAATCGCTTCACGCGCAGTCATGACGGACAAAGTCTATTCGACAGGCTTATTGAGAAATTTTAAAGATAATCGTTACTTAAGCAAAAGCCTGTTGAAGGACCTGGCCAAAGGAGTCGGCATCGGCCTGCTCAAAGGTTATGGTGACGGCACCGTAAAACCATCGAAGCCGGTTTCTCCAGGCGAGATGCGGGCGATTGTCCAGCGCTTGCTGAAAGAATACCAGCCGGTCGGCGGCAAGAATGTCACCTTGCGAATCCTAGGGACCTCCGACCTCCACACCAACTTCGTCAATTACGATTACTACCAGGACAAAGTATCGAACAGCCTGGGCTTGGCGAAAACAGGTGTGCTGATCGAACAGGCGCGCCAAGAAAACAGCAACACGCTCCTATTCGATAACGGCGACTTGATTCAAGGAACGCCATTCGGCGGCTATAAAGCAACCGTTGACCCAATCGAAGAAGGCGAGTTGCATCCGGCCTATGCCGCACTTGATTCGCTTAATTTCGATGCTTCGACTTTAGGCAACCATGAATTCAACTTCGGCTTGGATTATTTGGACGAAGCCTTGGACGATGCACCGTTTCCAGTGCTGAACGCCAATGTCTACGACGCTGAAACGAATGAAAACCGTTACGAACCCTACACGATCATCGACAAGGAAGTGGTCGATGGCAAAGGCAAGAAGCACACGATCCAAGTAGGTGTCATCGGAGTCGTCGCTCCGCACATCATGAAATGGGACCGCGCGCATCTTGAAGGAAAAGTGATTGCAGAAGACGCAGTCGAATCAGTCGAGAAATTTCTTCCGGAAGTGGAAAAAGCGGGAGCAGATGTAGTCGTCGTCCTGTCCCACTCAGGAATGGGTGACGAAACCCATGAAATCGGTGAAGAAGACATCACCTACCAGCTTTCTGAAGTGGAAGGCGTCGACGCCATCATCACCGGCCACAACCACGATGTGTTCCCGGGCTCTTACGGCGACTTGAAAAACGTCGACCAAAAGCAGGGAACCATCAACGGCACACCAGTCGTCATGCCGGGCAACTTCGGCAGCCACTTAGGCATCATTGATTTGCAGTTGTCGCAAAAAGGCAAGGAATGGAACGTCGAATCGGGCAAAGCGCAATTGCGTGAAATCGATGCCGAATCCGACGTCGTCGCACAGCAAGTCATTGACGCTGTCAAAGAAACACACGAAGCGACCATCGAATACGTACGCAGCCCAGTCGGTGAAACCACAGCGCCGATCAACAGCTACTTCTCATTGGTTCAGGACGATCCATCTGTCCAGATCGTCAACAATGCACAAACCTGGTACGTCGAGCAGCAGGTAGCAGGTACAGCCAATGCCGACTTGCCGATCCTATCCGCAGCAGCGCCGTTTAAAGCAGGCGGACGCAATGGCGGCAATTACTACACAGACATCGAAACCGGTGAAATCGCCATCAAAAACGTCGCCGACCTTTACGTCTTCGACAACACGGTATTCGCCTTGAAACTGACAGGCAAAGACGTCAAGGAATGGCTGGAGATGTCAGCAGGTCAATTCCAGCAAATCAATCCGACAGCGACAGGCGAACAGCCATTGATCAACAACGATTTCCGCACCTATAATTTTGATGTGTTGGACGGCGTCACTTACGAAATCGATGTCACCACTCCTCCAAAATACGACGCGGAAGGCGTTTTGATCAATCCAAACTCGAACCGCATCAAAAATCTTTCATACGACGGAGCGCCGGTAACCGATGCCCAGGAATTCCTGGTCGCAACGAATAACTACCGCGCAACCGGCAACTTCCCAGGTGTCACCGATGCCGTAGAAGTCATCGACTATGCCTATGAAAATCGGCAGGTCATCATCGACTACCTGCTGGAAATCGGAACCATCGACCCTTCAGCAGACGCCAACTGGAAATTCGCACCGATTGCGGGCGACCAGAACATCGTCTTTGAAACCTCGGCCAACGCACAAAGCCTGATCCCAGAAGGCAGCGGCATCACTTACGTAGCCCCAGCTGCCAACGATTTCGCCAAGTACCGAATCGTGATCGAATAACACAAAAAGAGCTTTCCGCCCATTGCGGAAAGCTCTTTTTATTAATTGTGTGCGTGCCTGGCACCCACACAATTTGGACAGAATTCTATAATTCGCTTCGGCGCTTAGGAGAGGGTTCCCGCAAGAAGCCAGGCAGCGCTCCGCTTGCCAGTCTTCTTGCTCCACCCCCTCCATTGACGCGCTTCAGCTTAGAGTGTTGCTGGAATACGCAACAAATTTCTTTTGTGAGAGGGAGAAGTAGGCGTGGAGTGAATTGTGTGAGAGTTGTGCGGGTGCCTGGCACCCACACAATTTGGACAGAATTCTATAAGTCGCTTCAGCGCTTAGGAGAGGGTTCCCGCAAGAAGCCGGGCAGCGCTCCGCTTGCCAGTCTTCTTGTTCCACCCCCTCCATTGACGCGCTTCAGCTTAGAGTGTTGCGGGAATACGCAACAAACTACTTTTGTGAGAGGGAGATAGTGGGCATGGAGTTCTAGAATTGCTCGGCAGCGGTAATGCACGCGCCTTCGCTTAGTTGTTTAGGGCGCGACGGGTTCTATAGGTGGTTTTAATCTTTCTAGATGAAGAGGTGACGTTTCTATCTCACCTTTTGTTGTCTTTACCTGAACCGTTCTCCTTCTTACATGAATTTCATGAAAAAAATCATATTTTCTATGTGGGCAAAGCCTGGCAACAGAGCAACATTCCCTATTCCCGGCTGTTCGCCACGCGAACAGCTTCCATTCAGGGGCCTGAACTCCTTAGAACCAGTGAGATCCATGTAGAAATGGAGTAAGTTCAGGTAGAGAGTGAAATGCTTCAGGTAGCCGCTCTAAAGATTGAGATAGGAACCCCGAAGATGAAGGTACAGCCGCACAACGTTCATGTAAAGTTTTCAATACGTCACTACATCGATCCAGTTCACTTTCCATGATGCCGGCTTTTCGTAAACGAAAAGCAAAAGTACAGGAAACCACTCTCAAACAATTCCCTCCACCCAAGCGAAGGCGCGTGCACCACCGCTGCCGAGCGATTCCAAAACCCCACGTTCACTTCCCACACACCACCGAGTAGATAGACTAAGTATCCCCACACCACCCAGGTGAGGCGCGTCCACGGGCTGGGCGGAGCTATGAGACGAGTGTTCTTCTCGGCTCATGGTGTGAGCCATGCCCTAAGCGACCGAAGCGGCTTATAGAACCCGGATGAATTGTGTGCGTGCCAGGCACCCACACAATTCCCAAACAATTCAACTCATCCAAGCGAAGGCGCGTGCACCACCGCTGCCGAGCGATTCCAGAACTCCTCACTCACTGATCACACACCACACCCAGTAGACAGGTTGCGTATTTCACTACACCAAGCTGAGGCGCGTCAATGGAGTGGGTGGAGCAAGAAGACTGGCAAGCGGAGCGCTGCCCGGCTTATTGTGGGAACCCACTCCTAAGCGACCGAGGCGACTTATAGAATTACCCGAAACCTACTCAAACTCCGCAGCCAAACCTCTGACCATCTCCAGATGCGCTTCGATATTCTCTTCCGTCACCAACACACCAAAATCCTCCGGCACATCCGCATCCGCATCCGCATCCACATCCACACCTTGCTCCATACGCTTGGAAATCAATGCGCCGATCTCCGGATAGAAATGGTGGCCATCATAATAATTCGTAATTTCGTTCGTCACGCTATTCGGGTACATGAAGTTCCACACACTGCCGTTGACCTCCACCAAATCGCGGAGCCACGTTTCGTATTCATCCAACAGGCCGGTCCCGACCAGCGATTTGAACAACTCCGTAGAAATCGGAGTCGTGTAGATGATCTTTTCCGCTTCCGGATGGCTGTCACGAACCTTCTGCATGATTTCCTTATACTTGGAATAATAAACATAATTGTCGCCGTAGAAAGTGTTTTCAAAACGCGTAATCTTAGCGGCAGTATCTTCTTTGATTTCCTCTTCCGACAGCCTCTTCGCAAACGCATCACCGTTGCGGTTGTACAACCGGTCCGCATTGACCTCGTCCGTTGCGGACAACTCCAGGTTATCGGCGGCATAGCCCAGTACATCAAAAGATAATAAGTTCTTAGCGCGGTAGAACGGCTGCTGGACTTTCGTTTCATAGCCAGTGATGGCGCGGGCATTTTTTGCCTGCTCCTCACTGGATTTGAAGAAATCAACGCCGATCAACACCCGTTCGTAATCGGGATTCTGGTCAAACGCATACAGCAGCATCGTGTAATATTCACGCATCGATAAATTGGCCACTGCGTAATTATAGACATCCCATTCCGCGAATCCCGCCGGCTGCACATAGGTGCTGCGGCTGCTGCCGAGAAGGAGGGTATCCGCATGGGTCGGGTGGTAAAGCTGCTGTGCCGTCTTTTGTTCGCGCTCATCGGCGACAATCTGCACATCGTTGAGTCCGTGGGCGTGGCTGTAATGCCACAACGGATCCATCCAAAAATTAAAAGCGGCAACAGTTAAAGTCAATACAGCGAAAATCGCCATAACGGTAATGCTGAATTTTTTATCGTTCATGGGATCATCTCCTAGAAATTAAAGTACAGGAATTCACTGACTTGCTGCAGTTGCATGACGCTATAGAAAAGCAGAACTGAAATAAAAATCGCCGTGCGTGTATTGTTCTGTTTCTGCTCCATGATTTCAATGGAATTCTTCGCAAAGAACACCAGTGCCAAACCGACCGCCATCGTCAAAGCGATTTCCCAGGACGACGCAGTGAACGGCAAGGCTCTCAGCCACTCTTCGCCGAGAGAAGGGAACAGGGAAACAAACCCGCTTGGCAAGTAGAATCCGTTGAATCCGAACATCGCTTTCAGGACAATCACCGCATCCGACAGCGTCAACGCACGGAAGAACACCCATGATAGGTGGACGAATAAAAACGTCAGCATCCAAGCCGAGACTTTATTCATACTGTAGCCGGCACGTTTCCACCAGCGGCAGATGACACTGGCGAAGCCGTGCATCGCGCCCCAGATCAGGAACGTCCACCCCGCACCGTGCCAAACACCGCTGATGAAGAAGATGATCAGGATATGGATATAGGTGCGGACGGCGCCTTTCCGGTTGCCGCCGAGCGGAATGTAGATATAATTCGTCAGGAAATGGGACAACGTAATATGCCAGCGTCTCCAGAAATCCTGGATATCGAGTGCCTTATAAGGTGAATTGAAATTGAGCGGCAGGCGGATATTGAACAGCAGGGCCAGTCCAATCGCCATGTCCGAATAGCCGCTGAAATCGAAATACAATTGCAGCGTATAGGCCATCGTCGTAAACCAGCTGTCGACGAAAGTCAGCGACTCGACATTGCCATAGCCTTGATTGGCCCATTCTGCAAACGTATCCGCAATCGCCACTTTCTTGAACAGGCCGACCGCAAAAATCAGCAGCCCTTTGGAAATGTTCTCATAGACGATGCGGTATGATTCCTTCGCCGAAAACTGCGACATCACTTGGCGGTGATGGACAATCGGCCCCGCGATCAATTGCGGGAAAAACGATACGAACAAACCGTAATTCAGGAAATTGTATTCCTTCGTCTCCAATCGGTAAGAATCCACCAAATACGCAATTTGCTGGAACGTGTAGAAACTGATCGCGAGTGGCAATAAAATATTCTTCAGGACCAGATCTTCACCGAAAACCACATTGATGTTTTCAACAAAAAAGTCATAATACTTATAATAGCCGAGCAGCAGCACATTAAAGAGAATGCCGACAGTCAAAATGCCTTTCCGGAAAGCTCCTCCGCGGTTACGCCCAAGAAAAACCCCGATGGCATAATTGAGCAGCATCGAAATCAAAATCAGCGGCAGATAGGCAGGGTTCCAATAGCCATAAAAAAACAAGGAAGCCACCAGCAACCAAGTTTTCGCAAACGGAATATGGATGCGCCCAAGAACGTAATAGAGAACCCAAACAATCGGCAGGAATAAAAAGATAAATTCAAAAGAATTGAAAATCATGTTCGGACACCTTCACTATACTAGTATTAATCGCTTGAAAAATCAGTTGCTTACAAAATCTCACCAAAAACATCCAACCAAATCAACAGGAAAGCGATCATCATTCCATATCAACCAAGTAAAGTTTCATAACCCATTTATTATAACTTGCCCCCCATAAGTTGTCATGAAAATTTTAGTGGTCTATAAGACTCAAAAAGCATTAATTTCTAAAGGGGGATGTGAAGAGTTTCTTCTATAATAGCGAATTGTGTGAGAGTTGTGCGGGTGCCTGGCACCCACACAATTTGGACAGAATTCTATAAGTCGCTTCGGCGCTTAGGAGAGGGTTCCCACAAGAAGCCGGGCAGCGCTCCGCTTGCCAGTCTTCTTGCTCCACCCCCTCCATTGACGCGCCTCAGCTCAGAGTGTTGCTGGAATAAGCGACAAATTTCTTTTGTGTGGGAGGGAGAAGTAGGCGTGGAGTGAATTGTGTGAGAGTTGTGCGGGTGCCTGGCACCCACACAATTTGGAAAGAATTCTACAAGTCGCTTCAGCGCTTAGGAGAGGGTTCCCACAAGAAGCCGGGCAGCGCTCCGCTTGCCAGTCTTCTTGCTCCACCCACTCCATTGACGCGCCTCAGCTTAGCGTGTTGCGGGAATATGCAACAAACTATATTTGTGAGAGGAGGTAGTGGGCATGAGGTTCAAGAAACGCTCGGCAGCGGTAATGCACGCGCCTTCGCTGGGCTTGGACAAGGCGTGATGGGTTCTAAAGGTGTTTTTTCTCTCTCTAGATGAAGAGGCGACGTTTCTATCTCACCTTTTGATGTCTTTACCTGAACCGTTCTCCTTCTTACATGAATTTCATGAAAAAATCATATTTTCTATGTGGGCAAAGCCTGGCAACAGAGCAACATTCCCTATTCCCGGCTGTTCGCCACGCGAACAGCTTCCATTCAGGAGCTTGAACTCCGTAAAACCAGTGAGATCCATGTAGAAATGGAGTATGTTCAGGTAGGAAGTGGGATGCTTCAGGTAGCCGCTCTAAAGATTGAGATAGGAACCCCAAAGATGAAGGTACAGCCGCATAACATTCATGTAAAGTTTTCAATACGTCACTACATCGATCCAGTTCACTTTCCATGATGCCGGCTTTTCGTAAACGAAAAGCAAAAGTACAGGAAGCATCCCTCACTACCACTCTCATGGGTACAACAGGGGAATTGTGTGGGTGCCAGGCACCCACACAATTCCCGAACAATTCACTCCACCCAAGCGAAGGCGCGTGTACCATCGCTGCCGAGCGACTCCAGAACCGCTCACTATCTTCCGCCCACAAAAAGAAGTTCGCTAAGTATCCCCACAACACCCAGCTGAGGCGCGTCCACGGGCTAGGCGGAGCTATGAGACGAGTGTTCTTCTCGGCTCATGGCGTGAGCCATGCCCTAAGCGACCGAAGCGCCTTATAAGAAAACTACTCAAAAAAACCACACAATCTCCCTCCACCCAAGCGAAGGCGCGTGCACCACCGCTGCCGAGCGATTCCAGAACCGCTCGCTATCTTCCACCCACACAAAAGAAGTTCGCTGCGAGTTCCCACTACTACCCCCAGCGGCAGGTGCGTCCAGGAGTCCATTCCAGAGCACCAGAGCGACCTCCAGAACCCAACTCAAATTGTACGTATGCCAAACACACACCCCCAACCCAAAACCAATTTCACTAAATCCTGTAATCATGATATGATAGTTTAGTTAATGCTTAAGAATAAAAGGAGAACATGTCTATGAAAATTGCGGTATTATTGCCTTGCTACAACGAAGAAATGACGATCGGCAAAGTGATCGACGACTTTAAACGAGAACTTCCAGAATCGACAATATACGTCTACGACAACAACTCGAAAGACAAAACCACCGAAGTGGCTTTGGCCCACGGTGCAGTCGTGCGCCAGGAACCGCGCCAAGGAAAAGGGAACGTCGTGCGTTCGATGTTCCGTGAAATCGATGCGGACGTCTACGTCATGGCCGACGGCGACGATACATACCCGGCGGAATTCGTCCATAACATCATCAAGCCCGTGATCGATGGGGAAGCCAATCTGGTCATCGGTGACCGCCTGTCCAACGGCACGTATTTCAATGAAAACAAACGGAAATTCCACGGGTTCGGCAACACCCTTGTCAAAAACCTGATCAACCGTCTGTACAAGAGCAACATCAACGACATCATGACCGGCTATCGCGCGTTTGACCGCTTGTTCGTCAAATCGCTTCCGGTCACAAGCCCGGGCTTCGAAATCGAAACCGAGATGAGCATCCATGCGCTGGACAATAAATTCCTCATCAAGGAAGTCGCCATCGATTACCGCGACCGTCCGGAAGGCAGCGAATCAAAACTAAACACCATCCAAGACGGCATCAAAGTGCTGCGCATGATCTTCACGCTTTTCAAAGACTACAAGCCTTTATTGTTCTTCTCATGCTGGGCAGTCCTGTTCTTTATCCTGGGCCTCGCTGCAGGAGTTCCTGTCATCGTTGAATACATTCAAATCGACTTTGTAACGCGTATCCCATCTGCAATCCTGGCAGTCGGTTTAATGATGCTGGCCACACTGGCATTTGCCTGCGGACTCATCCTCGATACAGTCGCCGGCACGCACCGGAAACAATTCGAACTTGAATTGATCCGCATCAGTGACCGGATAAAAGGTGATAAAACTCTATGAAAAAAACGTACCTACTGGGTGCTGCATATTTTGTTGCAGCACTTTTCCTTGCATTTACAGCCATTTTTTATTTCCAACCAATCCGAAACGCGCATCCGGTACTGATCGGTGCCGTGACGCTCGTGCTGTTCGGACTGCTTTTTTACAGCCGTTCGTTCGTCCAAACCGTCAAAAGCTGGCCGCGCGGCAAGAAAATCAGCCTGGCTATTTTCATGCCGTTGTTCACTGTTCTCGCAGGGCTCAGTCTGCTCGGCAACCAGGAATACCTGGCTGATAACCATTGGCTGGTCAAAACAGCCGTCTACATCGGCTTGTTCCTGACGATCGCAGTTATCGTCATTTCCATCATCAAGCTGCTGCTCAGCATCCGGATGCCAGAAGGCGAACAGAAAGTGTCGCCGCTCTATGTGCTGCTTTACATGCTGCCGATGCTCGGCGCTTCGCTTGTGATGTTCATCGCTTTCTATCCGGCCGCGATGACACCGGATTCCCTGTCGCAATGGGAACAATCCGAAACCCGTGAGTTCACCAACTGGCATCCCGTGATGTTCACGTGGCTCATCATGTTCCTGAGACAAATCTGGGACAGCCCGGGCATCATCGCTTTATTCCAGATCTTCGCCTTGGCGTTGACGATGGGGTATATGGGCTACCTGATGAAACGCTTCAAGGTCAATCCGTGGATCATTTGGGCCGTGCTCATCGTAGCCGCCATCGTTCCGGTCAATTCGATCATGTCGATCATCATCTGGAAAGACGTTCTCTACAGCGTTTCTTTATTATTTTTCTCATTATTGATCTTACTGCTCGTCAAAACGAAAGGACTGGAGACCAAGAAAGTTTCCTTCGTTCTTTTATTCCTTTTAGGGTCGTTCATGCTGGTATTCTTCCGGCACAACGGTTTCCCGGTATTCGTCATCACCATGATTGCGGCGCTCATCATGTACCGCCGCATGTGGAAGCAGCTGCTTCCGATGACGCTCGGCATCATCATCCTCCACCAGGTCATCACTGGCCCGGTGTATACAGCGCTCGACGTCGTGCCATCCGATCCGCAGGAAGCACTCAGCATTCCGACCCAGCAGATCGCCAACATCGTCACCAAAGACGGCGACATGACCGAGGAGCAGCGGGAATACATCAATCGCCTGATGCCGCTCGAGCTGTGGCCGGAGAAATACAATCCGTCCAGCGTCGATCCGATCAAATTCTCATGGGGCGAATATGATCGCTTTGTAATCTACGACGATCCAAAGCTTTACGCCAAGCATTGGTCGCAGCTGGTCATGCAAAATCCCGGCCTTGCCATCGAAGCCTTTCTTGATGAAACGTCCTTGGTCTGGCAGATGCGCCTGGAAGAAGACGGCCACATGAACCGTTTCGTCACCAATATCTACCATGGCAATGAATTCAAGCTGCTCAATACCGTCATTTATCCAAAAGTCACGTACGGCGCCCAGCTTTATTTGAAAGTGGACACGGAAGCCGAAGAGTTCCTGTGGCGTCCGGCTGTTTACCTGTTCCTGATCACGCTGTTCATCTATGTCGCTTATCTGCGCAACAACTGGCGCATCTGGCTGATCCTGTTGCCGATCGCCTTGAACACGGCAGCGGTCATGGCAACGATGCCGGCCCAGGATTTCCGCTACTTGTTCAACACATCGCTGTTCATGTATGCGGCTTTCCTGATCAGCCTCATCAATTTCGGTCCCAAAGGTGGACATCTTCGTGAATAAGCCAGAAAAAACGGCACCCATCGGCATCCTGCTGATGATCCTTGCCGCCGTTTCGACGGCGACCGGCCAATTGCTGTGGAAAATGTCAGACGCCATCCTGGATTTGCACATGCTCGGCGGCTTCATGCTGTACGGCATGGGTGCAGTCCTGATGACCGCGGCTTTCCGTTTCGGCAAACTGTCCGTGCTGCATCCATTGCTCAGCCTGGGCTACGTCATCGCCATCTTTTACGGAGCTTTGTTTCTGAATGAAGCCATCACGTTCAATATTTCGATCGGCACCTTGCTGATTTTGATCGGCGTCATCGTCATAGGGGGTGACAGCGATTAACATTCTCTTGATTTTATTGCTGGTCATCATGACCTGGGTAGGCGCATTCGGCGGCTACTTCCTGAAAAAAGCATCATCCTTCAATATCAACATGGAACGCAAAGCCTTCATGCTGCGTCTGCTGTTCGGGGTGTTCCTCTATGGCGTCAGCGCCATCCTGAACATTGTCGCGCTGAAGTTCCTGCCCTATACGGTCGTCTTCCCATTGACGGCGATCACGTATATTTGGACCATGCTCATATCGTATTTCCTATTAAAAGAAAGCATCGGCACCCGCAAAGTCGTGGGCGTCCTGCTGATCGTCACCGGCGCTTTTGTGCTGGTGGGCTAATAGACAAAAGCTGCAGAAAGACTCGGATTGCCGAGCTTTCTGCAGCTTTTTTTGAATTGTGCGGGTGCCTGGAATTGTTTGAGAATTGTGTGGGTGCCTGGCACCCGCACAATTCTCAAACAATTCATCAGGGTTCTATAGGTCGCGTTGGTGCTCTGGAATGGACTCCCACGATAAGCCGAGCAGCTGAAGTGCGCTACTCGTCTTATCGCTCCGTCCACTCCTGGATGCACCTGCCGCTCGGTAGCGGGGATTAGGCGGCAAATCTACTTTGGTTAGGGGAGGGGGAGTAGGTGTGTAGTTCTGGAACCGCTCGGCAGCGGTGGTGCACGCGCCTTCGCTTGGACAATGACAGTTTTAGGTGGGTTCTAGAAGTCGCGTTGGTGCTCTGGAATGGACTCCCGCGATAAGCCGAGTAGCTGAAGTACACTACTAGTCTTATCGCTCCGTCCACTCCTGGACGCTCCTGCCGCTGGGTGTCTGGGATTACGCAGCAAATCTACTTTGTTGGGGGGATGGGAGGTAGGTGTGTGGTTCTGGAATCGCTCGGCAGCGATGGTGCACGCGCCTTCGCTTGGACAATGACAGTTTTAGGTGGGTTCTAGAAGCCGCGTTGGTGCTCTGGAATGGACTTCCACGATAAGCCAAGTAGCTGAAGTGCGCTACTCGTCTTATCGCTCCGTCCACTCCTGGACGCACCTGCCGCTGGGTGGCGGGGATTAGGCGGCAGATCTAACTTTGTTGTGGGGAGGGGAGTAGGTGTGTGGTTCTGGAAACACTCGGCAGCGGTGGTGCACGCGCCTTCGATTAGCGAAAAAAATGAACCGGGTTCTCTAAGCGGAACACGTTGAATTGAGATAAGGATGGAGATTGTTTATATAAAGGAGCAAAAGATTCAGCTATACGTATGAAGAGTTCATGTAGCCGCTCTAAGAGTTCAGGTAGAAGCTTCAAAAGTTCTAGTAAAAGCCTCAAATATTCAGTTAGAACTCCCGAAAACACAGCTGTTTTGCGGAGTAGCAGCTAATATAAAACACTTCATCAACTTCATGCATACATAATTTATTTCCACTATCCTCCATCTTACCCCCAGAAGAAGCACATGCCCAACGAACCACTCCTCGGTACCTAAAGTATTATACACAATTTCGTAAATAAACTCTCAAGGACAAAAAAATATAAAATATTTTCCATTTAACTATATACTCACTACCATTTAGGAAAAAATTATATCTAAAGACTGGTAAATATTACGATTTATGATGCAAATTAGCCAATAACGTTGTATACTAATTAAATATTTAGAAAATAACGTCTTTTAACCTACATTTAACTTTAAGATTTTATTATATAAGCAATAACTGGTACAAAAGACGTGTCGAGTAGGGATATACAACCACTCAGCTCGTCCCGAAATCACCTAATCGAGCAAGGGAGGCGGACAGCTATGAGCGCCAAAACTATATTGATCACCGGTGGCCACGGATTTATCGGTTCCAACATGATCCACTACTACTTAAATAAATACCCGGATTATCAAATCGTCAACATCGACTATAACACCGAAGCCGCTAATCCGGGAAACATACATTGTCCGGATCAGAAAAACCGCTATGCCTTTCGCCGAGTCGACATCCGGAATGTCTATGCCATCAATCATTTGTTCGAGCAGTATGACATCACCGATATCCTCCATTTCGCAGCGGAAACGCGCAGCAGGGAAAGTGTCGGGGAAATTCGCCTCTACGAGCAGACCAATGTGCTTGGCACGATGAACCTGTTGTATGCCGCGCAAAGTGCATGGATGGATGATGCCCATCAGCCGAAGCCAGCCTATAAAACAGCGCGTTTCCATCACATTTCCTTGATGGACTCGGGACATAACACGCTGTATACCCTGAGTAAAGCCAACGCCGATGAAATGATCCAAAGCTTCCATAAAAAATATGGGTTGAACATCGTCACCACCGCAAGTCCCGAAATCTTCGGGCCGATGCAGCAGGATGACGCACTTGTTCCTCTTTCAATCCAGCAAGCGCTGGACGGCAAGCTGGAAATCCCGGGAACAGATGGGAAAGAGCGGGACTGGCTGTTTGTCAGCGATTTATGCGAGGCGATCGACACCGTCTTCCATTTAGGCGACGCGGGGAAACGATACGAAACAGGCTCCATTGCACGGTTATCGGACAAGGCGATTGTCCAGCAGATCCATGCCTTATCGAATGGAGATTTCCCGGGAAATAATCTGGATACATCACATGTCGGACAAACGGATGTACCAATCGAGCCTGCAACCGCTTCCATCAATCAAAGCGAGATCCCAGGATTTGAACCTTCGATTCCGTTTCGAACCGGGTTGTCGATTACGCGTGACTGGTACACCGAAAAATACAAATATGCAGACTTGGCCAAAAAACAATAGCAGACATTTCATCAGATGAGGTGATTTCATGATTACATTCAACAGCGACAATATCTTCAATATAGAAAGACGGACACAGCCCATAAAATCGATTGCGCTCATCCACAAAAACATGAAAATAGGCGGGGTGGAAATGCTGGTGGTCCGTATGGTCAAATGGCTCAGTGCCCGCGGTTACCATGTGACGCTTTTCCTGTTCAGCAGCGGGGGGCCTTTGTTGCGTGAGCTCGAGTCGGTCAAAGGCGTGACCATCGTCGTTGATGAAGATCCGAAAGATCCTTCAGTCAATCTATGGCTTCTCACCAAAATGCTGAGTATGCGCCTCGACAAACAATTCGACCTGGTTTATTCGTTCGGGCCGATGTCGTTCCTATTGTCTTATCTATTGCCTGCGACAAAGCGGATGTCCGGCGTCTACCATCCGGAAAGCTACAAGCAGGAGCGCATGGGCGGAATCGTCAAAACCTTGAAGTTGATCGATCCGAAATTCTACAAAAAACTACTATTTATGAATCCTTCCATAAAAAAAATGACAGAAGAAGCCATCGGTGCGCCATTGGACAATGCAATCTTCCCGATGCCGCTCGATTTTTGCGGCCCAACGAAAAGCTTATGCAACTTCAACTCGCGGCGCATCGTCTCTATTGGTCAGCTGGCGCATTTCCGCACTTATAATTACTATATGGTCGATATCATGGAAAAGCTCATCAAAATCGATCCGGAATTTACTTATCACATTTACGGAACAGGGCAAGGCGAAGACGACCTGCGCAATAAAATCGCCGAATCTCCTGCGCGCGACCATATTTTCATGCATGGGGCATTCACCTATGCAGACAAAAAACGTGCCTTGCAGGATACGTTTTGTTTTATCGGCATGGGGGTTCCGTTGATTGAAGCATCTGGCTGCGGCATTCCGGGAATTACAGCCAAGATCAACGATTGGGACGGAGTAACAGAAGGTTTTCTTCATCAATTGCCGCCATACGAAAGCGGCGATTCGTTCTCGAAAAACAGCGAACTGTTCAGTGTCCAGGCACAAATCGAGAAATTGCTGTCGAGTGAAAAAGAGTACCAGAAAATCTCCAAATGGGACCGCATCAAAGCGCGTGAATTTGAAAGCGATCACGTGATGGAGAACTTCATCAAAGAAGCGGAAACCAAGCGGTATACGTTCCGGTTGCATTAAAAAAGCCACCGCAACCTTGAAGTCCGAGTTGACTGAAAGTTTAAACGATAAAAGTAAATAGTTCAAATATCAAGAATTTACAAACGAAAACATGACATATAGACTAGTAATGAAGAACTGGAAGCCTTATAATGTAAATATAAGAAGAGAAAAGATGCGCAAGACCTATATAAACCAGTGGGAAGTGAGGTGAAGGGCTTATGACGAAGTATGACTCTTATAGAGAAAAAGTAGAGCAGCGGCATAACAAAGCCTTGGTGGAAGTCATGAAGGACCTCTATATCAAGGACAATGTGGGCCCCTCTGTTGGTGCCAAACAGCTTGGCATGCCGAGACAGGCCTTTGTGTATTTTGTTCGTGAATACGATTTAAAGACACTCAAGTTCGGCGATCCTAAAAAAAAAATGATGATTTTGCCGATGCGCCAGATGATCCGGTAAACTGAATCATTCACCTGAGCCCGCTCCTGACCACAGGAGCGGGCTTTTGTGTGGGGAAAAAAGGGGCAGGGGTGAAGAAATCGTTCCAGGCCGTGTACTTTCGCAGAAACGTTTGTTTCTGCATCATTTTGTGTGTTGAACTGGAGAAGAGGGCGATGCTCTTTATTGGTAGCTGCTTGTAGAATCGCAGCCTGGGAACACATCCCTGTGTCGGCCGCAAATTGAGGAGCATTTGAGTCCGGCACAGGGACGAAAACGGATGAGCCACAAATTAAAGAACATTGGTGGCTCATCCCAGTACCCCGCATCATTTTCTTCACACAAAGCGAAGGCGTGTGCACCATCACGCCGAGCGATTTGAGAACCACATGCTAACTTTCCACCCCCAAAAACACACAAGTTTGCTGCGAGTTTCCACAACCCCCAGCGGCAGGTGCGTCCAGGAGTGGACGAAGCGATAAGACTGGCGAGCGAAGCGCTGCCCGGCTTATCGCGGGAGTCCATTCCAGAGCACCGGAGCGACTTCTAGAATTCATCAAAACCTACTCCGTTAATCTCTCTTTATTCATAACTCCTTGAAGAATCTTAGCTTGGGAGCACATCCCTGTGTCGGCCACAAATTGAGGAGCATTTGAGTCCGACACAGGGATGAAAACGGGTGAGCCACAAATAAAAAACATTTGTGTCTCACCCAGCAATCGACAAACCCAAACCATTTCTTCTCTTCAAGCGAAGGCGTGTGCACCATCACGCCGAACGATTCCCCAGAACCACGCGCTAACTTTCTACCCCAAAAAACACACAAGTTTGCTGCGAGTCCCAAATCATCCAGCGGCAGGTGCGTCCAGGAGTGGACGGAGCGATAAGACTAGTAGCGCACTTCAGCTACTTGGCTTAGCGCGGGAGTCCATTCCAGAGCACCAACGCGACTTATAGAAAATCTAAAAAAATCCTCTACCAAAAGAAAAAGAGCGCCACCCCGGGACGGGGTTGCACTCCTCACTCAACACTTTTACATATTCAAATGCTCTTTCAACGTCGACTGGATCTCCGCCAACTCGGCATCATCCATTATATAATACCAGATGCCATTGATCGTCTCTCCATACCCATCCTCCACCATCAGCTGCTCAACCGTACCGATCGCGTCGCGGTAGTTCGACTGCACATCCATCATCTCGTCGAACGTCATATTCGTGCGGACGTTATCACCAAGGGCAGTAAAGATATCTTTGTAGTTCAGCAAGCTATTCACAGACGCACCTTTTTTCATGATGCCCTGGATCACTTGCTTCTGGCGATTCTGTCGGCCAAAGTCGCCTTCCGGATCCTGTTTGCGCATTCTTACATAATCCAATGCTTCTTCGCCGTTCAACTCCAGCGTGCCTTCAGCAAACCCGTCAAATGCTAATGTATTATTGACTTCAACACCATCAACCGCATCAACAATGTCCTTAAAACCTTCCATATTCACCTGCATCACATAATCAATCGGAATATCCAACAGATTTTCTACAGTCGCCATCGACATTTCGATGCCGCCGAATGCATACGCGTGGTTGATCTTATCCATCGTGCCGCGTCCAACAATCTCCGTGTACGTGTCACGCGGAATCGACACCATCTTCGTCGATTGTTCCGCTGGATTAACCGTCATCACAACCACTGTATCCGAACGGCCGCGGTCATCTTCGCGTTCATCGACACCCAGCAGCAAGACCGAAAACGGATCTTCCTGACTCAGGTCAACAGCCTGGTCCGTCGTGCGCTTCTCAGAGGCTTCGCGTTCAATCGGCTCGTGGATTTCTTCGAGCGTGTTCGTGAACGTGCTATATACCGTAAACAGGTAAATCCCGAGGCCTATAACGATCAGTCCAAGAATCCCTACGATCCACGGCCATTTTTTCTTCTTATTCTTTTTGTCTCTTCTGCTCATCAAGCTTTGCCCCTTTTAGTTGGCGATGAAATACGCCTGTAATTCTTCTGCCCATACCTGAGCGCCTTTGGTGTTCGGTAATCCGTCTTCCGCCAAATATTCCTTCAGCAACTCATCATCTGTATCTGGCCAAGCGGACCAGTGATTAATATAAGCATAACCGTTTGTCGACGCAAATTCATTCAATGCAGTCACTTGCGACAAATAATAGCCAGCGCCATAAATCGGCTGCGGGGGATGGAGGACTACAAACGCGTCTTCCTTCTCAGCAGTCAGTGCAGCGTCAAACTCTTCGATATGCTCACGTTCTTGTTCGATGGCGATACGGTCGTTGTTCATCAACGTCATCGGCTCAAGCAACACCACATCATAGCCTGCCGACAGATCGACATTCGCCAGGGACTCAGACGTTCCTTCTATAGAAACGATATCCGCCTCGATAAAGTTGCCATACGCTTCCGCTAAAGAAGCTTCCAATTGCTCCGCGTAGCCGGGTTCACCCGATTCCAAAGCGGCAGAACCCGCAATCAGCAGCTTCACGCTTTCGCCTTCGCTATTTCGTGTTTCAAAAATCGCCTGAACCTGTGAGTCCATATTAGCGATCAATCCTTCGATGTTCACAGAATTGTCATTTGTTTCGGTTTCCGGTTCTTCGTCTGCTTTATCGGAGGACTGGGCACGCGCTTCCTCCGGTTTATCCAATACATTCTCAAGTTTATCCTGCCAGGTCAAATAGCTGAATACTAATGCAATCACACACACAAGTACAGCCAAAACGGCTCCAATTTTATACAATTTCATCGAATACTCCTTTCAAAAAACATCCATACTTACAAATAAAGATAGCATAAATCATTCTAATAGCCTATAAAACATTTTAAATTTGGAAGTTCTTTCGACTCTTTCCTATGCTATACTATTTTAAGTTGTTTATAAAAGAGACTGGCAAGAATATGCTAATTAAAGGAGATACTTACTACATGGAAGAAACCATCAGCTTACAAGACCTGTTCAAGACCCTGAAAAAACGGGCTGGGTTAATTGCACTCATGACGATATTAGCCATCACCATCGCGGGCGTTGTTTCTTTTTTAGTCCTGACACCGATGTATCAGACATCCACACAGATCTTGGTCAACCAGGAACAGACTGAAGCCAGCCAATTGACGAACCAGAACATCCAAACCGATCTTCAATTGATCAATACATATTCAGTCATCATCAAAAGCCCAGCGATATTAGATGAGGTATCAAGCCAATTAGGCCTTGATATGTCCGTCGAGCAGCTGAACAGCAAAATTACCGTCGCTACCGCTGAGAACTCTCAAGTGGTCAACGTGACGGTACAAGACGAAGACCCGGCACAGGCAGTGGAAATCGCCAATAAAACCGCGGAAGTCTTTGAAGGCGAAATCATGGGATTGATGAACGTCGATAACGTTTCGATCCTATCACCGGCCGTACTGAAAGAAAACCCATCACCGGTTGCACCGAACCCGATGCTGAACATGGCAATTGCCGCAGTAATCGGTTTGATGCTTGGCGTTGGTATTGCGTTCCTGCTTGAATACTTGGATACGTCCATTAAGACAGAACAGGATATCGAAGAATTCCTAGGCGTACCGTTGCTTGGCGTTATTTCTCCAATAAAAGAAGAAGCAAAACTGGAACAAACCACATCAACGAAGAGAAGGGTGGGCTAACGCAATGGCGAGAAAGAAAAAAGTCCTGCAGGAAACTGCACGTAAACTCATCGCATTCACAACACCCCGCTCGTTTGTAGCGGAACAATTCCGTACCTTGCGCACCAATATCAACTTTTCATCACCAGATGCAGAAATCCGTACGCTCGTCGTAACGTCTGCAGCTCCATCAGAAGGAAAGTCGACAACGTCGGCAAACCTGGCCGTCGTTTTCGCACAGGAAGGCAAGAAAGTCTTGTTGGTGGACGGCGATATGCGCAAACCGACGACGCATTATACGTTCCGTATGGGGAACACAGTCGGCTTGTCGAGTGTATTGACGCGCCAAAACTCCATCCAGGAAGTTATCCGCCCAACAGCGGTTGAACGCCTGGACTTGATGACGTGCGGTCCGATTCCGCCGAACCCGGCAGAGCTGCTTGCTTCCAAGTCAATGACAGCGTTGATCGAACAATTGAAAGAAATGTATGACTTGATCATCTTCGATGCACCGCCTGTTCTTTCCGTAACCGATGGGCAGATCTTAGCGAACAAATGCGAAGGCACGATTCTGGTCGTCAGCTCAGGCAATACCGAAAAAGAAATGGCGCTAAAAGCCAAAGAAGCCATCGAGTCATCAAACAGCCGTCTGATTGGCGCGGTACTGAATAATTACGCTCTGGCAAAAGACAGCTATTATTATCAATATTACGGGAATGCAGAGTAAAAAGGATTTTCCTTTTTACTTTTTTTTAAGCGCACAAGGAGGAACAAGAAATGATCGATACCCATGCCCATATCCTGCCCGGACTTGATGACGGAGCGGAAACGATGGAACAGACAAAACGAATGCTGGAGAAAGCTGTTGACGAACAGCTGACCGGCATCATCGCCACACCACATGCTTTTCACCCGAACTTCCAAACAAACCTCGCAGCGCTAAATAGGCAATTGGAGCTTGTCAATAGCTATATTGCACAAGAACAGCTGCCGATTAAAATCTACAGCGGACAGGAATGCCGCCTGGGTGAAAAACTGCCGGAAAAGTTGCTGGCGAAAGAGGCGTTGACGATGGCGGGTTCCCGTTACGTTCTTTTGGAGCTTCCGTCATCTGGCATACCCGCTTACACCGTACCGATCATCCAACAATTGATCACCAATAATTACGTGCCGATTATCGCCCACGCAGAACGCAACCAGGGCATCATTGAAAAGCCGGAGCGTTTAAAGAAACTCTTGCTCCACGGAGCCATGGCACAAGTCACAGCGGGATCCGTTGCCGGAAGCTTCGGCAAAGCCATTCAGCGTACGGCCATGACCCTGATCGACGCCAACTTGATCCATGTCTATGGCTCGGATGTCCACAGCCTGGACAAGCGGCCATTCCTGTTCAACGAAGGCCTCGATTACCTGGAGAAAAAGAAGCAGCATGACATGGTCGATATTTTTTTGGAAAACAACGAACGCATCCTGTTGGATGATCATCTGCATGTGCTGGAACCTGATGACATTCAAAAAGGGAAATGGTGGAATATATTTGCTTAATAAATAATAAAAAAGTATTAATTTGTTTTAAAAATCCTATCATTTCCATTTCATAGTATGTTAGAGTTAGATAAGATTTTTACAAAGCTATGTATATAGTACTGGGAAATGAAAGGATTGACTGCGTTGTCGTTGAAAAACCGTGTATCTTTATTACTAATCGTTGACTCATTAATTGTATTTTTCTCAATATTCGTCGGTTATTATGTGCTTTACCCTTACCAAGCTGTTCTGCAGAACCAATTCCTGATGGCAAGTGCGTTAACCATTTTCATCGCACATCACGCATTGGCGATGTACTACGGCTTGTACCGGAAAGTCTGGGAATACGCTTCAATCGGGGAATTGACGTCCATCTTTAAAGCGGTCAGCTGGTCCATCGTCGTAATTGGTCTAGTCCAATACATGTACAGAGGCGATGTCCTATTCCGCGCTTTAGCCATTACCTGGATGCTGCATCTTATCCTGATCGGTGGATCGCGCTTGTCTTGGCGGCTATTCCGTGATAACAAGATGAAACCCAAAGGTTCAGAGCTGAAGCGAACTTTAGTGGTGGGTGCCGGGAAAGCGGGCAGCTTAGTAGCTCGCCAATTGTTGGCCAATCCCGAAAACGGCTTGTTGCCTGTGTTATATGTCGATGACGATAAGAACAAACAAGGCCTTGATATTTACGGTGTCCGGGTCATCCACGGCACCACGAAAGACGTTGCGGAAATCGCCAAGGACAACCTGATTGATACGATCATCATAGCCATTCCTTCACTCGGCAAGCAGGAAACAGCCGAGCTGATCAAGACCTGTATGGACTCCGGTGTTCGGACACAAACGATTCCCCTTATTGAAGACATCATGACTGGGAAAGTGTCCGTAACGGATATCCAGGACGTTAAAATCGAGGATCTGTTGGGCCGTGATGAAGTGAAGCTCGATATGGACAAGATTGCCAATCAGCTGACCAGCAAGACGATTCTCGTGACAGGCGCTGGCGGTTCAATCGGCTCTGAAATTTCACGCCAAATTGCACGCTTCGGACCGAAAAAGCTCTTGCTTCTCGGCCACGGGGAAAACTCGATTTACTTGATCGACATGGAGCTGCGCCAAAATCTGTCTCCTGATACGGAAATCATCCCGATCATCGCAGACGTCCAGGACCGTGAACGTATCCTGGAAATCATGAAGACCTACAAGCCGGATGTCGTCTATCATGCAGCGGCGCATAAGCATGTGCCGTTGATGGAAGGAAATCCGATGGAAGCGGTCAAGAACAATATCTACGGCACGAAGAACGTCGCAGAAGCGGCGCATTTGAGCGGAGTAGGCAATTTCGTTATGGTGTCTACCGATAAAGCGGTAAACCCACCGAACGTCATGGGCGCCACGAAGCGCTTTGCAGAAATGATCGTCCAGAACTTGGCGAAACGCAGCGACACGAAATTCGCAGCGGTACGCTTCGGTAATGTATTGGGTTCTCGTGGATCGGTTATTCCGTTGTTCAAGAAACAAATCGCGGCAGGTGGACCGATTACGGTGACAGATCCGCGAATGACCCGTTATTTCATGACCATTCCAGAAGCATCACGCTTGGTCATTCAAGCCGGAACGCTGGCTGAAGGTGGAGAAGTATTCGTATTGGATATGGGCGAGCCTGTGAAGATTGTCGACTTGGCACAGAACTTGATCCGTCTATCCGGTTATTCAGAAGGCGAGATCGGCATTAATTTTTCTGGTATTCGTCCTGGCGAGAAGTTGTTTGAGGAATTGTTGAATGATAACGAAATCCAGACCGAGCAGGTGTTTCCGAAGATTTATATTGGGAAGGCGAATCCGGTTAGTGAGGGTGAGTTGACTTATCTTTTGGAGAAACTGCCTGATATGGGGAATGATGAGGTTAAGGATGTATTGGTTGGGTTGGCGAACAGAAAAAATGTAGCAATTCCAAAAGCAGAAGTTGGTTCTGCGTAATACTAAGTAACTTGAAAAATTGCAGATAGAAAGGAGAACATGATGTTCTCATTTACGAAAAGAATTATAGATTTTACTTTATCCCTATTAATTGTTATTGGTTTATCTCCTGTTCTTCTGCTTCTATGTATTTTGATAAAGATAGACTCGCCAGGCCCCATACTTTTTAGACAGAAAAGGATTGGGAAAGACAAGAGGGATTTTAATATCTTAAAGTTTCGGACGATGAAAATGGATACGCCAAACGATATGCCAACACACTTGCTAGAAAAACCTGACTTTTTTATTACGAAAACAGGTAAGTTTTTACGCAAGACCAGTTTGGACGAATTGCCTCAACTATTTAATATCCTTAAAGGTGAAATGAGCATCATTGGTCCGCGGCCGGCACTTTGGAATCAGTATGATCTAATTGCGGAGCGAGATAAATATAAGGCGAATGATATTTTGCCTGGTTTGACTGGTTTAGCGCAGATTAGCGGTAGGGATGAATTAGCGATTGAGGTTAAGGCGAAGATTGATGGAGAGTATGTTGAGAAGATGAGTCTGGTATTGGACTTTAAGATATTTTTTGGGACTTTGTTTAGTGTTTTGAAGAGTGATGGGGTTAAAGAAGGAAAATAAGAGGTGTGCTAATATGCGTATTTTAGTAACTGGTGAAAACAGCTATGCAGGCCGACAATTTGAGAAGAGAATGCTAGAGCTCAATAGTGATTGGGAAATAGATTTTATATCGGTTCGCAACAATGAATGGAAAATGAAAGAGTTCTCGAGTTATGAGGCTATCTACCATGTTGCTGCTATCGTTCATCAAAAAGAAAAGTCAGAAAATGAATCATTGTATTATAAAATAAATCGAGATTTGACATACGAACTTGCGGATAAAGCTAAATTAGAAGGTGTTAAATCATTTGTCTTTTTAAGTACAATGGCTGTCTATGGGCTTATTGGGAAAATTGGAGAGGAAACAATCATTTCTAAAGATACTGTGGAAACTCCTACTTCTTACTATGGCAAAAGTAAATTAGAAGCAGAACACAAGATAAGCGTCCTTCAGTCTGATGATTTCCAAGTTTCTATGTTACGAATTCCTATGATTTATGGTTATGGCTGTCCAGGTAATTATGCTTCTTTAAGTAAGTTAGCTAAAAAAACGCCTCTTTTCCCTAAAATTAATAATAGGAGAAGTTTAGTTTATATAGATCATTTATCTGACCTTGTAATGTATTTAATAGACAATAAAGCACATGGATTATTCTTAGTGAAAAATCCTGAAGATGTTAACACTTTAGTTATGGTAAATGAAATCGCAAAGAATAATAACAAAAGAATTATAAATTCTAATATATTATCATTATTTATTAAATCATTTGGTAACAAGTTCAGTATTACAAGAAAAATGTTTGGAAATATTATTTATAAAAATGAAGATTGTAAAATAGATGGTTTTCAATACACTAAATTGAGTTTCGAGGAAAGCATCACTCGAGCTGAAGGTAAAGAACTGGGTGGTTAAAATTAAAAAAGATGTAGCTATACTTTGTCAATATTTTTATCCTGAACATGTATCTTCTGCTACTTTACCGACCGAATTAGCAATAGGCTTACAAAAGAAAGGTTTAGCAGTGGGGGTCGTAAGCGGCTATCCCCAAGAATACATTAATGAAAAAAAAGAAGAAAAAGAACTGCCAAATGATTTAGATGGCATTGATATAAAAAGAGTAAAATATACTACATTTAATAATAAAAGTAAGTTTGGTCGGATTTTTAATTTCTTTTCCCTATTTCTTGCTATGATTACAAAGGTTTTTTATCTCAAAAATTTTAAAAAAATCATTGTATATTCTAACCCACCAATTTTACCGTTAATTCCATATGTATTAAAGAAGATTTGTAAGATTGAATTCATTTTTGTGGCTTTTGATGTTTATCCAGATAATGCTTTGAAAATGAAAGGGATCAAAGAGAATGGTCTAATCCATAAACTTATGGACTTCGTGAACAAAAGAGTTTATAAAAATGCATCTCATGTAGTTCTTTTAGGGAATGAAATGAAAAAATATGTTATTGAAAACAGGATTGCTGAAAAAGAAAGTAATTTAACAGTAATTCCAAATTGGTTCTCTAATGAAAAAGTTTTGGAAAGCAACATTGTTTTAAATACAGAATTTAAAGAAATTAAAGCGCAATATCAATTTGTAGTCTTATATTCTGGAAATATGGGTTCTTTCCAGGATATTGATACAATATTAAATGGCATTTTAAACTATAAGAATCGCAAAGATATATTCTTTGTTTTTTCTGGTCACGGTAATAAAGTTGAAAATGTTAAAGGGTTTTTAAAGGATAATGATATTACTAATGCAAAAGTGTTTGGGTTTTTAACGGGACAAGATTATGCGGATGTATTAGCTATAAGTGATTTATGCTTAGTGAGTTTAGAAGCAGGTATAGAAGGTCTTGGAGTGCCAAGTAAAACTTATGGATATTTAGCAGCCGGTAAACCTGTTCTGGCTATAATGAGTTCAGAAACAGATATAGCAAGAGATTTGAAAGAATTTAATTCTGGAGAGAACATTCAACAAGGTGATATAGATGGATTTGTTGACTCAATCAAAAGATATTATGAAAATAGAGAACTTACGAATAAACAGTCTTTGAATGCAAGGACTTTATACGAATCTAAATATACGAAAGAAATCAATGTAGATAGATACTATAAGTTACTGGATTTATAATCTAAAGAAAAGAAGTGAATTAACATGTTTAAAGATAAAACTTTACTTATAACAGGCGGAACAGGTTCATTTGGCAACGCAGTTTTAAATAGATTTTTAGATACGAATATCAAAGAAATCCGTATCTTCTCAAGAGATGAAAAAAAGCAAGAAGACATTAGAAAACGTCTTAATAATCCTAAAGTGAAATATTATATTGGGGATGTTAGAGATATAAATAGTATAAATACGGCTATGAAAAATGTTGATTATGTATTCCATGCAGCAGCTTTAAAGCAAGTACCTTCTTGTGAGTTTTTCCCTATGGAAGCAGTCAAAACAAACGTATTAGGCACAGAAAATGTTCTTAATGCTGCTATTCAAAACGAAGTGAAAAAAGTTATTTGTCTTTCGACAGATAAAGCTGTTTATCCAATCAATGCGATGGGGATTTCAAAAGCTATGATGGAAAAAGTAACTGTAGCAAAATCTCGGACTGTAGATGTTAATGACACTAATATCACAGGTACTCGTTATGGAAATGTGATGGCGTCACGTGGATCGGTAATTCCTCTATTTATTGATCAAATTAAAGCTGGTAAACCTTTGACTATCACGGATCCAGAAATGACGAGATACTTAATGTCGTTAGAAGATGCAGTTGAATTAGTTTTATTTGCTTTCTTGAATTCAAATCAAGGAGATATTTTTGTTCAAAAAGCGCCGGCCTCTACGATCGGGGAACTTGCTCAAGCACTTAAAGAACTGTTTAAAGTCGAAAATCCAATTGAAGTGATTGGAACTCGTCATGGAGAAAAATTGTATGAAACTCTTCTAACCAGAGAAGAAATGGCTGTCGCTACAGATATGGGCGGCTATTATCGCATTCCGGCCGATAACCGCGACTTGAACTACAATAAATACTTTACTGAGGGTGAAGAAGAAATCTCAGAAGGTTGGGAATATAACTCTCACAACACGCACCGTTTAACAATGCCGGAGATTAAAAAACTTTTACTTACATTAGATGTTGTTCAAGAAGAACTAGCAAAAATGGGTGTGACGCAATGACCAAAATTTTAGTGACAGGTGCCAATGGATTTGTCGGTAAAAACTTAGTAGCAGAATTAAAAAATCAGGGATATGAAGAGTTGTATATATTTAATAGAGAGAACTCTTCTGAGGACCTTGAACAGTTCACGAAAGATTGTGATTTTGTCTTTCATTTGGCAGGCGTCAACCGTCCTCAAAATGAAAGTGAATTTATGGAAGGCAACCATGGGCTAACTTCTCAATTGCTTCAGCTTCTAGAAAAAAATGAAAACAAAGCTCCAGTATTAATTACTTCTTCTATCCAGGCTGAAAATGATAATCCTTATGGGAAAAGCAAGAAAGCCGGAGAAGATGAATTGTTTGCCTATGCTAAACAAACAGGTGCAAAAGTATTTATCTACAGATTGCCGAACTTATTTGGAAAATGGAGCAAGCCAAACTATAATACAGTAGTTGCTACATACTGCTATAACATCGCTAGAAATTTAGATATCCAGGTTAACAATCCTACAGCTTTACTGGAACTGGCCTATATTGATGATGTGCTTGAAGAGTTTCTCCGAGCTTTGGAAGGCAATCCAACCATCAGTGAAGATCTATGTGTTGTGCCGGTCACTCATAAGATTGAGTTGGAAGACCTAGCTGATCGGATTAAGAGTTTTAAAGAAAGTAGAAGGTCTTTAGCTGTACCAACAATGAGTGATGAAATGACGAAAAAATTATATAGTACATATCTTAGCTTCTTGCCAGAAGATAATTTCTCATATGATTTGAAAATGAATGTCGACAATCGAGGTTCTTTCACAGAATTCCTACGCACGCCTGACCGCGGTCAAGTTTCGGTTAATATTTCTAAATCAGGAATTACAAAAGGAAATCATTGGCATCATACGAAAAATGAAAAGTTCCTTGTGGTGAGCGGCAATGGTCTAATCAGATTTAGAAATATCGACTCAGAAGAGATTATTGAGTATTACGTAAATGGCGAGAAATTACAGGTAGTTGATATTCCAACAGGCTATACACATTCAATAGTGAACGTAGGAGAAACAGATTTAGTTACAGTTATGTGGGTGAACGAAAGCTTTGATCCAGAGAAGCCTGATACTCATTATTTGGAGGTATAAGGATGAAGAAGTTAAAAGTAATGACTGTTGTAGGAACAAGACCTGAAATCATCAGACTTTCGGCAGTTATTAATAAATTAGAAGAATCAACTGCGATTGAACATATTCTTGTACACACAGGACAGAACTATGACTACGAATTAAATGAAGTATTCTTTGAAGACTTCAACTTAAGAAAACCAGATTACTTTTTGAATGCTGCAAACGGTACGGCCGTTGAAACAATCGGTAATATCCTTGTGAAAATTGATCCGATTCTTGAAGAAGTTAAACCAGAAGCTTTGCTTATCCTAGGAGATACAAATAGTTGCCTATGTGCCATTGCGGCTAAAAGAAGACAGATTCCAATCTTCCATATGGAAGCTGGAAATCGCTGCTTTGACCAACGTGTACCAGAAGAAACAAATCGAAAAATTGTTGATCATACAGCAGATATTAATTTAACGTATAGCGATATTGCCAGAGAATATCTATTAAGAGAAGGCCTTCCTGCAGATCGCATAATTAAAACTGGAAGCCCCATGTTTGAGGTACTTAACTCAAGAAAAGAAGATATTGAGAAGTCTAATATAGTTGGAAAACTGAATCTTGAGGAAAACCAATACTTTGTAGTATCTGCTCATCGCGAAGAGAATATTAGTTCTGAAAAAAACTTTATGGATTTATGTGATAGTTTAAATGCCATTGCAGATAAATATAGTATGCCAATTATTATTAGTACTCATCCAAGAACACAGAAAATGATTGACGCAAAAGGCATTAAATTTAATTCTTTAATCAAGACGATGAAACCTTTAGGCTTTAATGATTATGTGAAGCTTCAGATGAAGTCAAAAGCTGTTCTTAGTGACAGTGGGACAATTAGTGAAGAATCATCTATTCTTGGATTTAGAGCACTTAATATTAGACAAGCTCACGAAAGACCGGAGGCTATGGAAGAAGCTTCTGTGATGATGGTTGGGCTAGAGAAAGAAAGAATAATACAAGGGTTAGAAATTTTAGAGACACAAAAAGAAAACACCTTGAGAAAAGTTGAAGATTATAATATGCCTAATGTTTCCGAGAAAGTAGTTAGAATAATCCTCTCTTATACTGACTATGTTAATAATGTAATTTGGAAAAAGGAAGTTTAAATTGATATGAAAATTATGATTATTGCAGACGGACATTACTTTAAAGATTCCAAAGGTGATATTTATGTTCAGTCAATTTATGACTACAATTATTTTCGGAGATATTTAAAAATATTTAACGAAATTTTTGTTTTGGTGAGGGTTACACAAGTTAATAAAATAGATCCGAAATATAAGCTCGTTTCTGGACCAGGATTACATTTTTTAGAAATCAGTAATTTTAAAGGGCCGGTAGAGTATGCAAGAAATTACTTTAAATTAAAAAAAGAAGTATTAGAATATACTCATGCAGTGGATGCAGCTATTTTTAGAATTCCTAGCGCAATTTCAATGCCGTTTATAAAACAATTTATTAAACAAGGTAAGCCATTTTCTTTAGAAGTAGTGGCTGATCCATGGACAACCTTCGCTAAAGGTACTATAGACAGTATTTTTAGGCCTTTGATTAGAATTAGTTGGACTTACAAGCAAAAAAAATATTGTAAAAAAGCTAATGGCGTTGCATATGTAACGAAAGAATATTTGCAAAAACGCTATCCTTCTAAATCGATTCTTAATGAGGAATCGGCACGTTTTTTTCATACTAACTATTCTTCTGTAGTTATTAACAAGAATTTGATAGGAGAACCAAAGAAGTATCTAATTCCAAATAAACTTACGATATCACATGTTGCAAATTCTTTTAGCTCATATGGAAAAGGTCACGTCATACTTATGGATGTTGTAAAAAAGCTCAATGATAATGGAATTGATGCTAGTATTATATTTATTGGTGATGGTCCGATGATGTCCGAGTTTAAGAAGTACGCATTTGAGAAAGGAATTCAGAAAAATGTTTCCTTTTTAGGATTTTTATCAAATAGTAATGAAGTTATTACCGAAATAAAAAAGACTGACTTGTTTGTATTTCCCACAAAAGCAGAAGGCTTACCAAGAGTCGTAATTGAAGCAATGTCAGCAGGTTTGCCAGTTATTAGTTCACCAGTAGGCGGGATTCCAGAGATATTGAAACCTCAATTTATGGTTGACTTTAATGATACAGAAAAGTTGTATGAAAAAATAGTTTACTTATCAAAAAACATTGATTTACTAGAAGCAGAGAGTAATAATAATATTGAAATTGCTAAAGAGTATACAGTAGAGAAATTATCTAAAAGAAGAAATGAATTTTATTCTAGATTTATGGAATTTATATCATAGGGCATTGAGAGACATATATCTTAATAAAATACTTTTCGAGGAAAATAAAAGTAATAATCAAAGCCGTTTTGGAGGATATCTAATGAATCTAAGCAAAAAGAAAGTGATATATTCCAAATATTTGAACTGGACTTACATAGATATATTTTTATTTCTTCTAGGAATTGTAATGATTGGATTTTTACCTGAGCATGATTTAGCTTTGCAATCGGTTGGTTTCTTTATTGTCATAATTTCTTTATATTTATGTTACAAATTTAAAGATAATGAGTTGTTATTATTTTTATTTGCTATTATTGGGTTTATTAATATTTCAATAGGTGTGAGTGATGGGATTTTAAAAGGCATACATGTTGCAGAATGGCAGTTGCAATTGAGAAGTACGATCTATAATGTCTATACAATGAAAAGTGTTCTTTTGTTACTTTTAGTAATTAATATTTTTCTGTCATACTCATGGAGTAAATCGCTCGATAATCCATTAGAATTTAAAAAAATAATAAAAAGAGATAATTTTGTCATTTCAATTACAGGAACATTTATAATGTATTTAATATTATTCACTGGTTATGATTTTTCTGCTTACAATAGTAATTCTTACATTAGTAATACAAATCCTCTAATTGAATATGCAGTAGTAATTTTTGTATTTGTTTGGTTTTACTCTGGTGAGAATAAGGTGTTGCATTATCTCAGCATTCTGTATGCAATTCTATATATATTTCTGTCGTTAACACTAGGAGATCGCTCAGCCTCTTTTTTGATGGTGTTGGCACTTTATTTATTGTATATCAGAAAAAAATCTCTCAGATTTTGGAAAGTAGCAAGTCTAGCAGTCTTAGCCATAGTATTAGCTAACTTTTTTGCAGAATATAGAGAAGGAATGAATTTAAGTATAATTTCTTCTATAGAAAATCTTATGAATAGGGGCTTATATTCTGACACAGTTTCATATAGTTACTATGCTTCTATCACCTTAAGTGCAACTTATCATGTAGAGGATACTCTAATCTATTTTTTTGAATACTTAAAGACTTGGTTTCTGGGATCGAGTTTTGACGGAAAAGGTAATATTGTTAATTACGTAAAAGATAATTTTTTCTATAACGTAGGTGGTGGCATATATCCAGCATATTTTTATTTTGGTTTAGGTTATTTTGGGGTGTTAATAAGCGGGATAGCACTATCACTTATACTAAAATATGTTTACTTATCTAAAAACATCTATTTTTTTCCAATTCAAATATTGATACCTATTATGTCATTGAGATGGTATTTATACGGTCCAACCACTTTATATAGAAGTATTTTTATAATTACTAGTTTATTAATTATCATATGTGTTGTTGTAGACAAATTAACAAAGAAAAAAGTATATAAAAAAAGTCAAACATCGTAAAGTGAAATTAACAGAATTGACGTGATTTAGATGTTTAAAAAAAATACAACAGTATACAATGTTTTCATTCTTGGAATAGGTACTATACTAGCTCAAACAATAAATTTAATTGTTCAACCAGTCCTTACTAGAATAGTTAGTCCAGAACAAATAGGCATATATACTTTTCTGATTTCAATTGCTAATTTGATAATTCCTGTCGCTTCATTGAAATTAACTATGTTAATTGTAATAGAAGAAGATGATCAAGAGGCTGAATACTTAACAGACATAAGCATAATAACAACTATTATAGTGACCATTATGTGTTTTATCATTTTATTAGTATTTTTTTTAATAGGTAATAATATTTTTACTGAAATAGGGCCTCTGATATTTTTACTCCCACTTATCATACTAACCAGTGGAATGAAATTTATTTTTTCTAGTCATAATAATAGATTCAAAATGTACGGACTCATGGCAAAAGTAGATATATTAAGAGAATTTTTTAAAGGTATTGTTCAAATAACCGGTGCTATATTTACTAATGGAGGAAATGCACTAATTATAGGATATCTAGTAGCTCCACTTTTGGGATTGAAAATACAGACGAAAGACTATTTTAAAAATTTGAGTAAAAGAAAATTTATATCTTTAGAAAATGCATTTAAAATTTTTATTTCGAATAAAAGACATGTATTTTATACAGTACCAGCACAATTTGTTAATTCTTTTTCTTATACATTAATCACTATTTCAATTATTACATTATTTTCTCCAAAAGAAGCAGGATATTATGCAATAGCTTATATGGTATTGGGTTTACCACTGGTTTTAGTCTCGAGCAATGTTAGCAAAGTATATTTTCAAAATCTTAAGAGTCTCAAGAGTGAAGGGAAATCAATTTTCAATAGTTTCCTAATTTTCACTTCTATTCTGAGTATTACATCTTTATTTTTCTTTTTAATTTTAAGTTATTCAGCTCCCATGCTCTCCAAAATTATTTTTGGAAATGGATATGAAGAATCAGGAGTATATATATCTATTCTCTGCTTGATGTATGGATTACGTTTTATTGCAACATCTATTAGTGGGGCATTTGTTTTCTTCAATAAACAAAATTGGGATATGTATTTTCAATTTTCATTAGTAATGATGGGTTTGTTAGCTCATATTTTTACGGTCTATCTTAGTTTGAATATATATCAATATTTATTAATGATAAGTACCGGCTATGGTGCTATTTATGCACTAATAGTTTTGGTAATTGGAATATATTCAAAAAAAATAAATTATAAATCTATAACAATGTAGATTATCATATTAAGTCGAACGGCTAGGAAATAAAAATAGCTCAAGTGGGTACACAGTAGTTAACGCGAATCAACTAAGGAGTGTCCCCAAATGAGCTATGCCCATATCGTAACACGGGAACGTGTGTTAATCGAGAGTTATTGCCTGGAAAAGAAATCGCTGTCCTTCATCGCCACGCAGTTGAAACGAAGCAAGAGCACCATCAACTATGAGTTGAAACGCTGTAAGCCGTATAACGCCTTGTTGGCGCAGTTCGATTACGATGCCAAGCGGGAAAACTGTGGCTGCCGGCGATCGGTAAATCAAGAAGACATCGACTATATTTTGTCCAAACTCAAGCTGGTTTGGTCGCCTGAAAGCATTGTCGGCCGGTATTGGGAAACGCAAAAGAAACCCTTTCCCATCAGTGTCTCGAGCACCTATCGGTACACGGTACTCAGCCTGTTCAAGCTGTCCCAGAAGCTCCTGATCCGCAAAGGGCGGAAGCTGAAAAACAACGTCACGGAGACCCGGAGCGAGGTCGGACACTGGGAAGCCGATACGGTCATCGGCAAGTCCCACAAGAGCCAGATTCTCACGTTGACTGAACGCACCAGCCGGTTCGAGATTATCTACAAGCTGGCGGCGAAGACAGCGATTGAGACCGCGCAGGCCATCATCCAGGTGTTGAAAAACTTGCCAAAGAAAGTGGTGAAGTCCATCACCTCCGACCGTGGCAAGGAATTTCATCTGTGGGAAGAAGTCGAGAAAGGACTGGAAGTCCCGTTTTACTTCGCCGATCCCGGCGTACCGGGTCAGCGCGGCACCAACAAAAACAGCAATGGCCGCATTCGGCGCACCTATCCAAAAGGAACTGACTTCAGCCGGATGACTCAGAAGGAAATCATGGATTTTCTCTTGACGTTCAACTAGGTCCCTCGGAAAGTTTTGAATTATAATACGCCCTTTGAGGTATTCATGAGTTTCTTGCCGCGTTCGACTTGGATTGACGATTTACATAATAAAAAATGGTAGAATTTTAATAATACAGAATGGGGTTTTTATATGAAAATATTGATAACTGGAGCAGCAGGTTTTATAGGATCAACATTAAGCAAGAAATTATTGAATTTAAATCATAAGATAATTGGTATTGATAATTTGAATGATTACTATTCGGTTTCATTAAAAGAATCTAGATTAGAGTTATTAAGTAATAATAATTTCACTTTCTTTAAAACTGATTTAGAAAATAATAAGGAGATTGATGAAATATTTAAAGAAGAAAAACCAGATGCAGTAGTAAACTTAGCTGCTCAAGCGGGAGTTCGATATAGCATTGAAAATCCTCGCGCTTATATAGATTCAAATATTGTAGGCTTTATGAACATACTCGAGGCTAGTCGTCACAACGAAGTTAAACATTTAATTTATGCTTCATCTAGTTCAGTATATGGAGCAAATACATCATTGCCTTTTTCAACTCATGATAATATTGATCATCCACTCAGTTTGTATGCCGCTACTAAGAAAGCAAATGAATTAATGGCCCATACATATAGCAGTCTTTACAATATACCTACAACTGGATTAAGATTCTTTACGGTCTATGGACCATGGGGGCGTCCAGACATGGCATTATTCATGTTTACTAAAAATATTCTTGAAGGCAAGCCTATTAACGTCTTTAACAATGGTGAAATGATGAGAGATTTTACATATGTTGATGATATTGTAGAAGCTATTACGCGTTTGGTAGAAAAACCTGCTCAACCAAATCCTGAATGGACAGGAGAAAATCCTGATCCAGGTACGAGTTATGCACCTTATAAAATTTACAATATCGGAAATAATAGCCCTGTTCGTTTAATGGACTTTATTGAAGCTATTGAAGAAAAAACTGGCAAGAAAGCGATTAAGAACTTTATGCCGCTACAAGCAGGAGATGTTCCAGCTACTTATGCAAATGTAGAAGACCTCTACAGAGATATTGATTTTCAACCAGAAACAAATATCAAAGATGGCGTAGGGAAATTCGTTGACTGGTATGTCAGCTATTATGGAGTGAAATTATAATGAACAGAAAAATTGGCGTTGTAGGGTTAGGGTACGTAGGTTTACCAGTAGCAGTAGCATTTGGACATGAACATCATATTGTAGGATTTGATATCAATGCAAACCGAATTTCTACTTTAATTGGTGGTACAGATTACACAAATGAAGTAACTGATGAAGAATTGAAAGAAGTAAACATCGACTTTACAGCGGATGCTTCAAAATTGAAAGATACAGATTTTATTATTGTAGCGGTACCAACGCCGATTAACGAGCACAACCAGCCAGATTTAACGCCTCTTCTTAAAGCTTCAGAGACTGTTGGTAAAAACTTAAATAAAGGAACAATTGTGGTATTTGAATCTACAGTTTATCCTGGAGCAACTGAAGAAGAATGTGTACCAGTACTTGAAAAGTTTTCTGGATTAAAATGTGGTACAGACTTTTTTGTAGGCTATTCGCCAGAACGTATTAACCCAGGTGATAAAGAACATACTTTTACTACAATTACTAAAGTAGTTTCAGGACAGACTCCTGAAGTTCTTGAAATTGTAGCTGATACATATTGCAGTGTAGTGAAAGCTGGAGTACACAAGGCTAGCTCAATTAAAGTTGCAGAAGCTGCTAAAGTCATTGAAAATACGCAGCGTGATGTTAACATCGCATTGATGAATGAATTGGCATTAATCTTTGATCTTCTTGACATTGATACCGCTGAAGTGTTGGCCGCAGCAGGAACTAAATGGAACTTCCTTAACTTTTCACCAGGGTTAGTGGGAGGACACTGTATTGGAGTAGATCCGTACTATCTTACTCACAAAGCTCAAGCTGTCGGGTACCAACCAGATGTGATTTTGGCAGGGCGTCGAATAAATGATGATCTTGGTAAGTATATTGCAAGAACTTTAGTAAAAAAATTAATCAAAAAAGGTATTGGCGTTCAAGGAGCAAAAGTTACTGTATTAGGTCTTACCTTTAAAGAAAATGTTCCAGATTTACGTAATTCAAAAGTAATCGATGTGATTCGCGAATTGCAAGAATATGATATTGATGTGCAAGTAACAGATGCAGAAGCTGGTTCGAAAGAAGCCGAGCATGAATATGGAGTGACTTTAATTCCTTATGATGATTTAGAAAAAGCTGATGCTGTAGTATTAGCTGTTCCACATAGAGAGTATGTACAGAAGAGCTGGGGAATTATTCGGTCTTTATTGAAAAATGAGAAAGGCATACTTGTCGACGTGAAAAGTATTTTACCACAAAATGAAAAGCCTGAAGAGGTTGAGTTATGGAGATTATAATTTCCCTATAGTTCTCTATATTACATTTTTACAAAATCCAGTATTGCTAAGCGTTTTGCTTTCATTGGAGAAAAACTCTCAGAAGATTAGCTATTTGTAATCTCTCGGAAATGACTAGAAAAATGTATAGAGAAGGAGAAGAAATGATTTTAAGCGTTATATTAGGAGTTACTGTGGATGCACCTATGTGGATTGCGCATTTAAGCGAAAGCGAAGCAAATCATATCGTGGTATTGGATTATGATTATGTAGGAGAGGCGGAATATAAAGGAAACGTTCTGTATCTATCTCCACTGGATGTAAAAAACTATATGAACAAATTTGACTCAGTGAATTTTTATAAATCCTTGTATGTCTATCCAGGTATGGGAGGCAGAATGTCCTCTTAATAAAATCGCGCCCCTGTGTTGAAGAAGATTCAGTTTATTCACGAAATATGTAGACCCGAAAAACCAAAGCTAGACCCAGAAAGGGGGTTTAAGCTTTGGACTGGGTATAATTAAGAAATCGCGCCCCTGTGTCAGAGACAATTCAGCCTATGCACAACAATTGCATGCCAAAAAAACCGCATCGAGGAACCCCAACGGTTTCGAGGTGCGGCTTTAGCATGTTTATGGGAAGTGCTAAATAGTCATAACTGTTTCGTACACAGGGACCGTTTGGGAACTGCTGGAAAAAAATGCAACAGCGGCTCCTGTATGTTTAGCGGGGAGGTGTCTTGCTATTGCGGGTCAATCTTTCATGATTCCGATTAAATCATAGAGATAATAACGTCGGTTTCGTTGGCGATCGTTTCCGAATACCATATTCAGCTGAACAAGCTGCTTCAGGCTTTGGCGGATCGTGACAGGTGCAAGGTCCGTCAGCATCTCCAATTGTTTAACGTCCGCAATTGGTGAATTGAACATCGCGCGCCAAACTTTTCGCTAATCGCGTCCCTGTGTTGAAGAAGATTCAGTTTATTCACTAAATATGTAAACCCAAAAGTCCAAAGTCTGATGCAGCAGGAGTTTCAGGCTTTGGACTGGGTATAATTATCTGAATAGTTAAATACCTATAATTGTGTCTAACACAGGGACCATTTGGGAACTGCTGGGAATTCTCGACTTTTGAAAATCGCGCCCCTGTGTCAGAGACAATTCAGCCTATGCACAACAATTGCATGCCAAAAAAACCGCATCGAGGAACCCCAACGGTTTCGAGGTGCGGCTTTAGCATGTTTATGGGAAGTGCTAAATAGTCATAACTGTTTCGTACACAGGGACCGTTTGGGAACTGCTGGAAAAAATTGCAACAGCGGCTCCTGTATGTTTAGCGGGGAGGTGTCTTGCTATTGCGGGTCAATCTTTCATGATTCCGATTAAATCATAGAGATAATAACGTCGGTTTCGTTGGCGATCGTTTCCGAATACCATATTCAGCTGAACAAGCTGCTTCAGGCTTTGGCGGATCGTGACAGGTGCAAGACCCGTCAGCATCTCCAATTGTTTAACGTCCGCAATCGGTGAATTGAACAGCGCGCGCCAAACTTTATGTGTAGAGGGCTGGGCTAACCTTGCCAATCCCGACTGGTAGAGTTCCTCTGCCTGATTTAATTTATCATACTGGTGGCCAGCCATTTTAATGGTAGCATCCAGGAAAAAGCTAATCCAGGATTTCCAATCGGGCACTGGTTTGCCGATGCCACGGACACCGTTTAACAACGCGTAGTATTTGAATTTCTCTCGTTCCAATTCTTCGCTCAAGAAAAAATAAGGTGTTTCGATCAGCTTGCTCTGCAATAAATAAAGGACGATTAAGATGCGTCCCAACCGGCCATTTCCATCCAGAAAAGGATGGATCGATTCGAATTGGGCGTGTATGATGGCTGATTTGATTAGTGGATGCAATTCGTCCAACTGCTCTTCTGCATAGGGATTGCCATTAATGAACCGTTCCAAATTCGTCATATACTGATCCATCAATTGAGGTTCAGGTGGAATATAGGCGGCATCTTTCAATTGATTAGTAGGGCCGATGAAATTTTGGACACGCCGATAGTGACCTGCAGCACCGGATGAGCCTCTTGCGTTTTTCATGAGGACTTCATGGATTTGTCGGATTAGCCGTTCGGATAAGGGATATCCCGCTTGCACCGCTTCAATCCCGATTGCCAGCGCTTCCTGGTAATTTCTCACTTCGGTCTTTTCCCAGTCGTCCTGGTGATCCAATTGATCCTCCAACATATCATGGAACGTCACTTGCGTCCCTTCAATTCTTGTCGACTGTACGGACTCCATTAATGTGATCAGTTCTAGGAATGATTGATTGACAACTGAATAACGCAATTTCTCTTTTAACTTCTCCAATTTGGCCGAAGCTGTCACGACTTTTTTATAAAAAAACAATTCAGTTTCACTGTCAAATTCAATCGGGAGGTAGGGCAAAGTATATGGCTGTTTCAAATGATCACCTCTAACATAAATTTTTTCATATTTTTTATTTTAACATACTTAATCAGGATATAACGATATTTTTTGAGTGTTTTATAACTTTAAAATGCATCCCTGTGTCAGAGACAACTCGTCCCTTCAGGTAATAAATCGCGCCCCTGTGTCAGAGACAATTCCATCTATGCAAAACAAATGCATGCCCAAAATGCCGCATCGAGGAATCTTAAGGGTTTCAAGGTGCGGCTTTGGCATGTTTATGGGAAGTGCTAAATAGTCATAATTGTTTCGTACACAGGGACCATTTGGGAACTGCTGGGAACCGGTGCCCTCTGAACCCCCTGCATTCTACATCACCGGCGGCTCCATATCCTCCACATGCACGTCTTCTTCCGCGTTCTGCGCATAGGTCAGGCAGTACATGCAGTAAGCTGTATTGTTCTTCTCGAAAGGTTCCGGCAGCAAACCCCGCAGCAGCTCCCGGTCCAAAAACACCGGTGCCGGGAGAGTATCGTCCCAGTAAAGCGGAAACGAACTATAGGGATACTGCTCCAGGCGCTCGACCATCGGCTGCTTCGTCTGGATCGGGTTGCGGTGGATATAGCTGCTGACGGTGAGAAGTCCTAGGCGCGAATCGACTTCCTTGGCAAAATAGCGCTTCTGGTAGATCCGGCCGATGTGGCCGTAACGTTTGGCATAAGATGCGCTATAGCGCCGGTTGACCAGCCCCATGATTTTGTGCAGCGGATCGCGCTCGGTTTTAATCAGGATGTGGTAATGGTTGGTCATGAAACAATACGCCAACAGCTTGAACGGGTAATCGGCATAGACGTGCAGGAAGGCGCGTTTCAATTCGAACATGTCTTCCTTCGTCCGGAAAATCGGCTGCCGGTTGTTACCGCGCATGATGACGTGGTAATAGGCATGCGGGTTGAACGCTCGTTTTCGGGTCATGGCTCACCTCATCAGTGAACTATGCGTACGCGAAGCGCTGATCTTCCACTCGAGCGCTTCATCGACTGCCGTGTCCGTTACTTCGTCGTCGCCTGACAGATCGGAAATGGTCCGGGCCAGCCGCAGGATTTTCATCGTGGAGCGACTGCTCAGCTTTTCCTGGAAACTGACCGATTCGATCCGTGCCAATTGTACAGGGGTGAACTGCGTTTTTTCCTCGAACAGCTTGAACGGCACGATGGCATTCGTGTAATTGGCGCCATAGCGGATTCGCTGCAGGGCGCGGGCAGCCCCCGTCAGTTTGCGCAGTTCTTCCGAAGTGACTGCGGTCGATTGTGCCAGAACGCCTTGGTTTTTCATTTCCAGCACAAAATCAACCCGGTCGATGATCGGACCCGTGATTTTCTGCATATATTTCAAGCGGGCTTTGTCGCCGCAGGTGCAGTATTTCTCGTGGGAGCCGTAATAGCCGCAGGGACACGGGTTGGTCGCAGCAATCAGGTTAATGGCTGCGGGGAATTGATCGGACCCTTCGACACGATTGACCACGGCAAAGCCGCTTTCGAGCGGCTGGCGTAAGGTACCGATGACACGCCGCGGGAAATGGCCCAGCTCATTCAGGAACAATACCCCGCGATGCGCCAGCGACATTTCGCCGGGCTTCGGGTAGCGGCCGCCGCCGACAATCGCTCCTTCCGAAGACGAATGATGCGGACTGCGGAACGGCGGGCGCTCGGATAAGGAGCGCGCTTGTTTGGCGAGCTGGTAGATGCTGTAGACTTCCAAAATCTCGTCATGCGCCAAATCTGGCAGAATCGTATGGAAGGCATTGGCGAGCAGACTTTTGCCGCAGCCGGGCGGACCGCTCATCAGCACATGGTGGCCGCCCGCCGCTGCCAGTAACAATGCACGCTTCGCATCATCATGGCCGCGAATGGCGGAAAAACAGACGTGCGGAATCTTTTCGGTATCTTCATAGAGAATTTCGGGTTGCAGTAGGGTGAGGTCGTCGTCAAAAAGGGAAGTTTTTCCGCTCAAGTGGGAAAGCAGTGAGGGCATATCCGGCATGCGGATCAATTCGACATCCGCCGCTTGCGCAAACAGGGAGATTTCGATGGGTGGAATGTAGATGCGTTTAAAGCCCAGCAAAATGGCTTGGTGGATGGTAGGGATCATGCTGTGGAAGGTCGTCAGTTCACCCGACAAGGTCAATGCCGCGATAAAGCAGGTGTGCTCGGGAATCTCGAGTGGCTTTTTCTCCATGGCCTGCAAAACCGCCAGCAGCATCGCCGCGTCGTAGGACGTGCCTTGCTTTTTCACATCGGCGGGCGACAGGTGGATGGTGATTTTCTTCATGTCGATGTCTTTGCCCAGGGCATGCAGGCAATTCAAAATCCGTTCTTTCGACTCTTTGATCGACGCATCCGGCAAGCCGATGATGACGCATTGTTCTTTGTCTTCCCGCACCGTCGCCTCGACCCGGATCACTTGTCCGGCAAGGCCGCTCATGCCGACACTGTAGATGTAACTGGATATACAAATCCCTCTTTTCTATTTAGTTTGGCTGTACCTTTTCATTGTAGGGGAAGTGGTTGATATTATCGAAATATTTTTTCGATTCGAAAAGGTAATTGATTAATCGATTATAATCGATTATAATCGATTTATATATTAATTGATTTAAAAATGGAGGAGACGGGGGTGATGCATATGTTCGAAGAAAGCCAAAAACTTGAGTTGAAGCGTGAAATAACAGAAGGACTGAAAAAAGAAATTATAGCTTTTGCCAATACAGATGGAGGAGAAATACTAATTGGAATTGAAGATGACGGTACAGTGGTCGGCTTGACAAACGCCCAAAAAGACTTGGAAACCATCAGCAATATATTGAGGGACAGCATAAAGCCGGATATATTGGTGCATAGCTCCGCTGAAATCTTGACCATTGATGGCAAGCAAGTAGTGAAAATTGAAATTACACGCGGGTCGAGAAGACCTTATCATCTTGCAAGTAAAGGGATGAAGCCTTCCAGTGTTTTTGTCCGGCACGGCACATCAGCCAGTGCGGCATCAGATGAAGCGATTCGTCAAATGATCATAGAGTCAGATGGTACTCAATATGAGAACATGCGATGCATCAATCAATCCTTAACTTTTCATGAAACGACTCAATTGTTTGAAGCTGAAGGACTGGCCTTTGGAGCAATACAGCAAAGAACACTTGGAATCATTAATTCTGATAATTATTATACAAACCTGGGACAGCTCTTGGCGGATCAGTGCGAACACTCCATTAAAGCTGCTCGCTATAAAGGGATTACCAAGTTGGATTTTCAGGACCGCAAAGAATTTAAAGGTTCTGTTATGAAACAAGTGGATGAAGCTTTTGACTATATGCAATTGCATAACGCCACATCCGCAAATTTTAACGGGTTACATCGCAAGGATACAACAGAATATCCAGTTTTCGCTTTACGGGAAGCATTGGTAAATGCAGTAGTACACCGGGATTACGGTTTTAGCGGAAGTATATTGATTCATATCTTTGATGACCGGATTGAAATTGTATCTATTGGCGGTTTGGTACAAGGATTAACTTTGGTGGATATTGAATTGGGAATCTCACAAAGCAGAAATCCAAGACTGGCTAACTGCTTTTACCGGATGAAATGGATTGAAAGTTACGGAACTGGTTTACAACGGATCAAGGAAAGTTATCATGGTTCAGGTAAACAGCCTTATTGGAATATTGGTCCGAACTCTTTTGTTGTGGTGTTGCCGAAAAATGAATTAGAAGAAACCATCAGCCAGGATTCTCCCGAGATCGTACAATGGATTGAAGAAGCAGGCACATTCACCAGTAAGGAACTTGAAGATCATTTAGAGAAAAGTAAATCATACGTCAGAAGTTTGTTGGAATCTTTGATGGAAGAACGGATTATCGAGCGCATTGGTAAAGGACGAGCTACCAAATACAGGAAGAGAATCTAAATCCATTCGCGTTGTTCAAGTTCGATTTGACGAGGATGTTAAACGTCAAGCTATAGAAGTTTCAAATAATAGGGTAATAGCTAGAAGTATAGCCATTACTGTGTTCTCGAGACATGTTAGCTGCGCTTTCCGTGAAGCATTTCCAAAGCGAAAGAACTGGCTTTAAGAAGTGACTCTTATGCTCAATCTATCTACCAATGCAATTGTCAGAATTGGCTTCTTGTTTTATTGTTAGGAGAGTCGAATAGTTGAAAGAGGTGGCTGTGGTGTCAAAATGTCAGGATTGCCAACAGAATGAAGTGTTTGTCCATTTCGGTGAAGAAACGCTCTGCCTGGACTGTTATAACGGGCGGATGGAAAAACGGTTTGGGGTTGCAGCAGCCAGTTATCCGGAAGGTGTCGCCATTCGAGACGGATTAGGCGAAGTCCATCATTTTCAATTGCGCAAACGCCTGGATCCAATCGGTATTTTCATGGAAGCGGAAGAACTGAAACCTGGTGGATATCACTTTAAGCTGCAGGGAGATCTATACTGTGACCAAGGGAGGCTGCTTTTAGACTTGATAGAGAAAGCCGAACGGGGAATGGCTGAACACTATGTGGAGAGGCGGACGTTCCCTAATGGCCAATCGTATGATGCGATCAAGAATAGGCTGGCTGGAAGAATTGAATGGAATCCGGCAGACGAAGATGTTCCGTTGCTGGTGGTTGACGGCAACTCATATACATGGGAAGAAGTCTGCAAATGCTGATGGCTTTCGAAGGGTTTCAAGTGAAACTTGATATGGTGGATCCGTATGAGGAGATCGAGTGGGAATAGAGCGGGCACCTGCTCTATTTCCAATTAATGAGCAGATGAAGAAAGAAACCTCCACTTTTCACGAATTAATTATCTTACTATTCTAAAAAAAACAACGTCCGTTCCTAGTACCAGTCCTATTTGAAATTTTCTACTGTTTACTCTAAAAAGTTCCTTGAATTCCGTTTGAAAGGGTCCGGACTAGGGAATTAATTGATATCTTGAGATAACATAGGAGGAACACAGGTGGAACGTTTTTTGCAGGGGGTTGCTGATTTTTCAGCTTGGTTATGGGGGATTCCGCTTATCACCATGCTATTGATATCAGGTCTTTATATGACAGTTAAACTTGGATTTTTTCAATTCCGTTATTTTGGCTATATTGTCGGACAGACGTTCGGCAGCGTATTTAAAAAACCGAAAGGGGAAGGGACCGTCACTCCGTTTCAGGCGCTGACGTCTGCTTTGTCTTCCACCATCGGAGCAGCGAACATTGTCGGTGTGCCGGCGGCGATTATGTTCGGTGGGCCGGGAGCGGTTTTTTGGATGTGGGTCATTGCGCTGATCGGCATGGCGCTCAAATTCGCTGAAAGCGTACTTGCGGTTGAGTACCGCGAGAAAAATAGCATGGGCGAGTTTGTCGGCGGTCCCATGTACTACATGACGAAAGGGTTAAACATGAAGTGGCTGGGCATTTGGTTTTCATTTGCCTTGATGATTGAGTTGATCCCAAGCATCATGGTCCAAGGGAATTCGATCGCGACTACAGTACAAGCGACCTTCAACATTCCGTTGTTGTGGACGGGGATTGCGACCGCTATCCTTATATCCATTGTTGTGTTCGGTGGCATCAAGCGAATCGGTAAGGTCACAGAAATTTTCGTTCCCTTTATGGCATTGATTTACGTCGGTGGCGCGATCGTGATTTTGTTGATGAATGTCCGTGCCGTGCCCGAATTCTTTATGCTGATTTTCAGCAATGCCTTTTCGCCTGCTCCTGTTATGGGCGGTTTTGCAGGGGCAGCGATTGTGGAAGTGATCCGGTGGGGATTTGCCCGCGGTCTGTATTCAAACGAAGCTGGACTCGGTACAGCCCCGATTGCCCATGCAGCTGCCATGACAGATCATCCTGTTCGACAGGGATTCTGGGCAGTCATTGGCGTGGTTGTCGATACGCTGATTGTCTGCACGGCAACCGCTTTTGTAATTTTGTCTTCGGGTGTTTGGACGGAAGACGGGGCAATGGAGAATTCCTCTGCTTTGACGAGCCTGGCATTTGAATCTTATTTCGGCCAATTTGGTGCAGTTCTCGTAACCATTTCATTGATTTTCTTTGTCCTTTCTACGATTTTGGTTGTTATTTTCTACGGCGCCAAGCAGGCTGAGTTCCTGTTTGGCATGAAAGCGTCTTATGGCATGCAAGTGGTGTATATCCTTGCGGTTGTTTTGGGCGCGGTCGGAGCAGCAGAAGTGATCTGGGGATTCCTCGATATCATGCTGGCAGCTATCCTCATTCCGAACGTCATCGCCATCTTGCTGTTAAGCAAAAAAGTAAAAGCATTGACCATCGAGTTTTTTACATCGGATGAGTATTACATAAAAGACCAAAAAGAGAAACAACGAAACAAAAAGAAAAAAGCAGCGAGAGCGGGTTATGATTCGTAACATCAGCTCTGCGTCAAAAGCCTTGAATTCCCGAGAAGGGAAGTTCGGGGCTTTTTTGCTGGTTGTCCAGAATATCAAAAAAGCGTGTTGTTGTGTTAGAGGAAAGTTAGATTATGTACAACAATTACATGCTGAAAATGCCGTAGGGTTTTCCTCTCAGTAAAGTGGAGAAGACCTATACGGAATGGAAGCTCTTGTCTCTTATGGGAATAGATTGTAATCATCTTTGAAATCTGACAGAGCTTTGTCAATTCAGTTTCCAGTATCTATAAATAATTGGTTTATAACATTTCTAATCTGTGAATAAAGCAGGTTATGCTGGTTCCAAAACAAGAAAAAGCCTTTCCGATTTTAGTCGGAAAGGCATCTTTTAATAGCAAGAATAACGCAGCTGGTGTTTAACGCATGTGCCCCAGTGAGCTTATTCGCCAAGCAAAACTTACTTATTGGCCAACCGTTTCTTTTCGTTCTTTTTCGTATTCGGAAATTACTTTATTGACAGTTTCATAATCTAATCCGTACATATCAGCAATATTACGAACAATGGATTTTTTATAGGCTTCACTCATGATTTGTTTTGGGTTATCTCTTAATTCAGGATCATAAAAACTTTCAAGATTTGAATACTCTTTGTTTGTAAGGCCTGTATGTGAAATATCATCAGTCACTATTAGATTCACATTTCTTCCAGCGCGTCTCCTATTCATCACAATTCAGCTCCTTTTCTTTTCTATGATATTCTCTATCCGATGCATTTATTTTCTCCTCAGGCAGTACTGTGATTATTTGGAATTTTCCACTTGGATATAGACGCCCTACAACTTTAAGAAGTCGTCCCTCTTCAGTTTCGCAAAAAACATCGAAAGCATGTCCTTCCATTATCTTTCCAATCGGAAGTGAAGGAGGTTTCTGCTGATTAAGTCTCACAACCCAACAGGGGTCGTCTAAAGCATCTTCAAGCTCTGATAAATAAACACCCTATTTTTCTTCAATTTTAGCTACTGCATGGGGTTTGATAAAAAAATTTTCGTATGTTTTTTCAAAATAATTGATCCAAGCCTCACTAGTCATTAGGTTAATTCTATCCTCCTAATTATATCATTTTCAGAATTGTTTATGAAATAACTGACCTTTATATTATCACTGTTTTTAAAGGAAAGTAAAATCTGAACTTGACTGAGTATGGCAAAATGAAAAAGCTGCTTGTGCGGAGATTTGAGCCACTAATTCCAAAGGGTAAGTACAGGTACAGCGATTGCATAGTAGGCAAGCGTCCACTAATAAAGGCTTGGCTTTTTAGAAAAAAGATCTCCCTCCAAATCTTAATAAAATGAAGTTGCAACTATTTTAATAATGGTTGAGAGTCGGGGACACCATCGCAAAAACGAGGGAGATACCGTGACGGTCACTTTGTACTTGCATGATTAGTTTATTCGACCAATCAGTGAATCAGGTTCCTGCTCTATTAATCTGCCTTTTCTTTTCAAAACGGTTATACATGGCAATAGTGACGGCAGCCAGCAGAAGGACTGTGGCATTTTGCCACGACAGGAGCGGGGCGGATAGGCTTGAAATCAGCAGCTCCAATGCGAACAGCAAGACCAGCAATAACCCGGTCGGCACATCAGCGCGTTTGGCAAGCAGCCGGATTGCCAGGATGCTCACCACAAGCAGCAGGCCGTGAAGTGCGGCTTCTACCCAATTGTTTTCCAAGCTTTGCAGGATGGTTTGGTACGATAGGAAAAACAGGAGCCAGGCAACAGGCGCTTGCCTCGCCAGGTCGTCATGCTTTTTCTGCGCCAAAACCAGATAACCAGTGACGAATGCTAGCCCGAGCAGATGCCCATTTAAGCCGCCATTAAAATAAAGAATGGATAAAGGCATATCGAGAAAATAGTCGAAATTAAAAAGGATGTAGCTGAACTTCCAGACGAGGATATAGAGCGTAATGGCATTCCCGTACCATTCGCCGGATTTATCTCCCAGTACAAATCGCATCATCAGGCTTGCCGCTAAGGCTCCCAAAAGGACAGCAACCCATACAGCGGGCACGGTCAAGTGAAAAATCGGTACATAGCTCACAGCCGCATCTCCAATCGGTTTCTATTCATTTAAGAAGATTCCTCCAGTTGTCTTGAAAATCTAGTGCTCAACGTTTTCCATTATAGCTGAAGGTGCTATGTTTTATTGATACGAAGATCCATATTCTTAGCGTACAAGATAGCTGGTAAGCCGAACCGTTTCTTTAGTTGATTTGCATGGACTGTATTTACCAGTCTTTATTAATCTGAAAATTAGTTAAGTAACTGGGATGGAAAATGGTAAACTTTATGCATACTAAACAGAATTACTGAACCTGAGAAGGAGTGAAAACCTGATGGATATACTGGTTACAGGGGGAGCCGGCTATATCGGTTCTCATACTTCCATTGCTTTGCTTGAAGCCGGACATTCGGTCATCATTGCTGATAATTTCTGCAACAGCAAACGTGAGACGATTGAAAGCATTCGGCGGATTGCGGGCAGGGAAGTGACTCTTTACGAGGTTGATCTAACGGATGCCCAAGCGGTTGAAGCGATTTTTAAAAATCATCCGATTGATGCCGTCATTCATTTTGCTGGGCTGAAGGCGGTGGGGGAATCCATCCAAAGGCCACTCGACTATTATTACAACAATGTGGTCAGTACCCTGGTGCTTGTTCGCTCCTGCCTCAGCCACGATGTGAAAAAGTTCGTCTTCAGCTCTTCGGCGACGGTGTATGGGGATACCGATTCGGTGCCGTTTATGGAAACGATGGATCGGTTGGTGACGACGAATCCATACGGAGAGACGAAAGCGATGAGTGAGCGGATTTTAACGGATGTTGCTAAAAACAACGCGGATTTCTCTGTATCCATTCTTCGGTATTTCAATCCGGTGGGAGCGCACGAGAGTGGATTGATCGGTGAAGCTCCTAACGGGACGCCATCCAATCTCATGCCTTATATTACGCAAGTGGCAAAAGGGAAACTGAAGGAATTGAAAGTCTTCGGCAATGATTACCCGACTGTGGACGGTACAGGGGTGCGTGATTATATTCACGTGGTGGACTTGGCTGATGGCCATATTGCAGCATTGGAAAACCTTACGGAAGGCGCTCATATCTATAACTTGGGAACGGGCAAAGGAACCAGTGTGATGGAATTGATAAAAGCCTTTGAAGAAGCGAGTGGCATTGAGATCCCTTATGAGGTGATCGAACGGAGGCCGGGAGACATTGCGCTATGCTACGCAGATGTGTCGAAAGCCGAGCGGGAATTGAATTGGACCGCCAAACGCGACGTTCTGGCGATGTGCCGGGATGCGTGGAGGTTTGAGCGGGACAATTAGGTTTCATGAGAATCGAAAAGCAGCAGGCTCCTGAGTTGATGGGAGCCTGCTGCTATTTTGTTTAGAGATGCTGTTCATTTATTCCACATCAATCAATTCAAAAACCGTTCCGTTGTCATTCACCGTTTTAACCTTGGCGAACCCTTCGACGAAGTATTCTTTATAACCGAACTCCACCGTCACTTCGACGGCATTGGTGAAGGTGCGGTAAGGCGTTTCCACCGTTACGCCAACAGCTGTGATCGTATGCGTGACATCACTCGGAGTGAGCGGCTTGCCTTCAGCAGACGGATAGATGCTGTGGGTAGTGCCGACTTCAATCGGATAACCGAGCAGCGGCGGATCGAATCGGTCGACTACCGGATATGCATGGATCAGATTTTTTCGGGTTTCCACTTCTCCATAGATGTAAGTTTCATTGATAGCCGGCACATTCCGTGCCCAGCTAAAGCCGATCGGTTCATCAGCCGGACTCTTTGTATATTGGTAGGTATGCGTTTCGATGCCGTGCGTACCGGTGTTATACGTATAGGTTTTCGTCTTATCTTTCATGTACGAGTGGGGAATCCGTGCATCGTTCTTGAACTCGGGTTCGAGCCCGCGTGCCAGGAATGCGGAAAATTGTCCGCGCGTCACATGTGCAGTTGGCTTGAACGTATGATCGGGATAACCGATGGTGATGTTGACTGACAGGATTTCCGAAATCGCTTCATAAGCCTTCATGTTCGGCGACACATCCGTAAAGTCGGCTGTCACTGAAAAGGGTGTCGGGAATACCTGGGCTAAAATGATCGCCATATCACCGCGCGTAATCGGAGCATCCGGACGGAACGTGCCATCGGGATAGCCGTTGATGTAACCGGCTTCCTGAGCTTCAGCTATGAAGCCGCTCGCTTTTTGGCCTTTCTTCACATCTGAAATTGTGTGGGGGCCTGGCACGCACACAACTTAGAGAGACATTCGCACTTGGATATGTTTTATCCACATAAAAAAAGCAGAGCAGTAAAATTACTGCTCTTGCTCGTTAATTGCATTGAAGAACACATCGGCTACTTCTTTTTCTTTAATCCCTACTAATCGGGAATAAATATAATCCTGATCTAACTCGTTCGCTTCATAGAGTTTCGTCATCCATTTCAATTGCTCTTTTTCCTTCCAATGCACAAGCGCTCTTAATCTATCGCAAAAGATATCTTCCGGACTAATCATATGAACAATGCATCCGTCATCTGTCAGCACATCTCTTACTTTGTCATAACTGCCTTCCAGATAGTTGTCAGGAATTTCAACAGAGACTTGCAACTCTTTTAAATAGCTGTCTTTGCCTTGCCTTTCAAAACCCAACTCAACTAGAGCCTCCATGATTTTTTCATGTGACGTTGCAACAAAATCGATATCAACAGTCGCGTATTGTCCAGTAGTATAATACTCAACACTGAGGCCGCCGACTACAATCAGTTGAATTTCCGAATGCTTCGTTTCTACATATTCCGTTACAATCCCAGCAACTCGAATGTTTTTGTCTGCTAACGGGAGTTCTTTTAAATTTGCCAATTTTTCTTTATAAGGTTCCGCTCTGTTTTCCATATTCTTTTTCAAACATCAGAAGGATTTTTGTCTCATCTTCGGAGCGGGGGCGTTGTCTTCCCGGTTTTAAATCAGAAACAATTTCTCCTGTCCTCTCTTCTAAAGTTTTCAGAAAATCGTCAGGCAGAGTCGACTTGGAATTTCGACGCTCCTTCATGGCAATGCTTGCAATTTCCAGTTTACGTTTGGGCTCCATTGTCGATCACCTCTTTTCTATATAATAGCATATTTTTGTTGCAATCAATAAGATTGTAATTCTGTATATAAGTTGTGTCTTACCATAGAATAAAGTTGGAATTGTGCGGGTGCCAGGCACGCACACAATTCCCACACAATTCATCTCGATCCCCTGAAATGCCTTTTTTAGGTTTTTATAGTATCTTTTTGTATACTATGCCACTTTAAAGTGCGTACTTATCATCTGGGAGATTAGTGCTTATACTGGGAGTAGAGACTTTAGAGCATGGGGGATTTTGTTCCCCGCTTCCCGCAACTGCGGGAGAAAGAGAAAGGTGGATTTACTTTATGGAAAAATATCGGATCAATCCAGACAACGGCATCGAGTTTGGCATCTATACACTTGGCGATCATCTCCCGAATCCTGCGACAGGCGAACGGATTTCTGTACAGGAGCGGATTCATGAAATCATCGACTATGCGGTGCTTGCAGAGCAGGCAGGCGTTGACTTTTTCAGTGTGGGCGAAAGCCATCAGGAATATTTTGCGACACAAGCGCACGCGGTGGTCCTTTCGGCGATTGCGCAGGCGACGAAGAAGATTAAAATCGCCAGTTCTTCTACCATCATCAGCACATCCGATCCGGTTCGGGTCTATGAAAACTTCGCGACGCTTGATTTGATTTCTGATGGCCGCGCGGAAATTGTGGCAGGGCGCGCTTCCCGGGTCGGACTTTTCGACTTGCTCGGGTACGATCTCCATAATTACGAAGAGTTATTTGAAGAAAAATTCGAGCTGCTGCGTCTGATCAATGACAACGAAATCGTCAATTGGAGCGGGGAATTCCGTGCACCTCTGCGCAATGCGCAAGTCCTTCCGCGGCCGGTCAACGGTTCGATGCCGATTTGGCGGGCAGTGGGCGGTACGCCTGCCAGTGCGATGAAAGCGGGATACGCAGGTGTGCCGATGTTCATGGCTCACTTGGGTGGCGCCACATCGCAGTTTAAACGGACGGTGGACAGCTACCGTGAAGCAGCGCGTGCAGGCGGGCATAATCCTGACGAGCTGCCGATTGCGACCGCCGGCTTTTTCTACGCAGCAGAGAATTCCCAACAGGCACTGAAAGAGCTATACCCTCATATCAATGAAGGTATGAAGCGCACCAATGGCGGCGGATTTCCGAAGCAGCTTTTTGCGCAGGGCGTGGATCCGCACAATATTATGAACATCGGCAGCCCTCAACAAATCATCGAGAAAATCCTGCATCAGCACGAAGTGTTCGGGCATCAGCGCTATATCGCGCAAATCGATTTTGGCGGCATGCCGATGGACAATATCAAGAAAAACCTGGAGTTGATCGGTACAGAAATTTTACCGGCAATCAAAAAATACACAGCTAAGAAATAAGGAGGAATTGGAATGAAGATTGTTGGATTATCCGGTTCCCAAATCGGTTCGAAAACAAGAATCGCCGTTGAGGCAACACTCAAGGTCATGGCGGAAAAATACCCGGAAGTGGAAACGACGTTGATCGATTTGGCTGATTACAAGATGGAGTTCAGCGACGGCCGCAATTACTTGGATTACAGCGGCGATACGGGCTATGTAACGAAAACGATCATGGAAGCGGATGCCATCGTCATCGGCACGCCGATTTTCCAGGCATCGATTCCGGCTGCCTTGAAGAATATCTTTGATTTATTGCCAGTCAATGCGTTCCGCGACAAAGTCGTCAGCATGCTGGTGACGGCAGGGTCCGCCAAGCATTATTTAGTGGTGGATACGCAGTTGAAGCCGATCCTTGCGTATATGAAAGCGCAGATGGTCCAAACTTTCGTGTTTATTGAAGAAGTGGATTTCCATCAAAAGGAAATCATCAACCACGACGTGCTGTTCCGCCTCGAGCGCCTGGCAGAAGACACCGTGGTATTGACGGAAACTTTCACGAAGATCCGTGAAGAAAAAGAAGCGGAATATGATTTTTAATAAGAGTTGAGAGGAGCCGCTGCGGATGCAGGGCTTCTTTTTTTCGCTGATTTTATTTTCTTCAGCGTCTTGTATTACAGGTGGAAGGCAAAGGGTATGGATATGGAAAAGCGGAGTGCAGGAAGGAGTGGGCGTATGGGCCAATCCAACGTATTTGTGAATGGAAAGATCTTTACGTCGAATCCCGAGCAAGCTGTTGCATCGGCGATGGCCATAAAGGACGGGCGAATCGAGTGGATCGGGGACGATGTGGAGGCACTTTCAATAGAAGGGACTCGGATCGACTTATCGGGGAGACGGGTGCTGCCGGGTTTTATCGACGCGCATCTGCATCCGTTATTCCTCGCAAATATCGCGAGGCAAGTAGCATGCACCGCTCCGCGCGTGCATTCGATTGCTGATATGATCGACGAATTGAAAAAACGTCAGGAAGCGCAAACGCCAGGCGACTGGATCGAGGGCTGGGGCTACGACGAAGGAAAGCTCGCGGAACGGCGGACGCCCAACCGCAGCGACCTCGACCGGGTCAGCACGGATTCGCCGATTGTCGTGACCCGCACTTGCGGACATACCGTCTCCGTCAACAGTAAAGCGCTGGAACTTGCAGGGATCGGCAAAGAGACAGTTGATCCCGCAGGCGGCAAAATCGACCGGGACGATAGGCGCGAACCGACAGGCATCCTGCGTGAAAGCGCCCGTTTCCTGGTACTCGATCTGTTGCCGAAACAGACGATGGATGAGCAGGCGCAGCTGATTGCGGGCTTGACTGACGAACTGTTCAGCTACGGCATTACGGGTATCACCGATCTGATGGCGCTGACGCGGCCGGTCGATTATGTGGAATTATACAAGCTGGCCCGCCGGAAAGGGTTGAAGCAGCGGACCGCTCTTTATACGATTTGGTCGGATGCGAGAGCTGATGATGTCTTGACGAATGAAACGACGGATACGACGCAGCCAGTCTTCATCAGCGGCATCAAATTGTTTGCGGACGGCAGTGTGTCGGGCAGAACAGCATGGGTCGATCCGGCATACAACGGGACAGACGATGAATATGGGATTTCGACGATGGAAACCGATGAACTTTTGGAAGCAGGGGAAGCCGCAAAGCAGCACGGCATCCAAGTGGCCGTCCACGCGATGGGGGAGCAGGCAATTTCGCAGGTGGTTGACGCATTTCACGGACAACAGGCGTGGCTAGAGGATGCGCCGTCTATCCGCATCGAGCACGCGGCGATGCCGACGGCGGATGCGATGCGGAAATCGGGGGACGCGAACATTGCCTTCGTGCCGCAGCCGGTTTTCCTGTTCGCTGAAATCGAAAGCTATTTGCATAACCTCGGCGCCGAGCGCACCAAATCCACCTACCCGATCCAGAAGATGATCGGCGCGGGCATTCCGGTTGCCTTTTCATCCGATGCGCCGGTGAACGGCTGGACCGAACCGCTCAATCCGTTTGTCGGCATCCAGGCCGCCGTGACCCGGATCGCCTACGACGGCACCGATACCGGACAGGACGAACGCATCGGGGTCGAAAAAGCCATCGAACTCTACACGAAAAGCGCGCAGGAAATTACGCGAATCAAAGATGTCGGGCAGTTGAAACCTGGATTCCACGCGGATTTTATTGTCATGGAGGAAGATATTCTGGAGATGGATGAGATGGAGATCGGGCATGCGCGTGTCCTGGAAACGTATATGGCGGGGGAGCGAGTGTATTGCCGGGATGAGTGAAGCCTATCTTCTCGATCGATTTGAAAATATGAAGCAGAAGGGGAAATGGAGGGATGAAACGACTAGAGTTGCTGGTGATTTTGCTTGTGTTGATTGCCATCGGCTTGGTGATTTTCTGGCTGGTTGTTGGGGATGGTGGGTTTGTGGGTTAGCAGGGTGAACACTCGGGTTAGCACAGCGAACACCCGGGTTAAGAAGAAGAAACCCGGTTGGCAGGGCGAACACCTGGGTTAGCAGAGTGAACACCCGGGTTGAGAAGAATGTTTGTTATGAAGGAAGGAGAGTATTCAGGTAGAGAAGGTGTCGTTAGGTGGAAAAGGCGAATTTTCATGTAGAAAAGTTGAAAGTTCATGTAGAGAAGATGAATACTCATGTAGAAGATGGAGATATTCATGTAAAGAAGGTCTCGTCATGTAGA